>JABWBI010000041.1 GCA_013360565.1 Candidatus Sumerlaeia bacterium
CGGGGAGCCATGGGGCAACACCTCCAGAGGGGGGAGATGCCCCACGACACTGCGCGGTCACGCGGAAAAAGCTAGGACTTTCGTCGAAGCGGCACTAGCAGACGCTCGGATCGGGCGGCAAGGAGCTTCACCGCGCCGCGGCACGGTAGTGCTCGATGGTCCGCACGAGGCCTTCGCGGAGGCCGATGGCTGGGACGAAGCCGAGGACGGCCCTGGCCTTCGTGTTGTCGGCCCGCGAGTGCTTCACATCTCCGGCGCGCTCGGGCTCGAAGATCGGCCGGATGTCTGTCCCGCAGATCTCGTTGATCTGGGCGAGGAGTTCGAGTAGTGAGGTGGAGTGCCCGCAGGCGATGTTGAACACCTGGCCCGGAGCCCTGCGGTGCGTTGCCGCGACGAGGTTTGCGCGCACATTGTTCTCGACATAGGTGAAGTCGCGGGTCTGCTTGCCATCGCCGTAGATGATGGGCCGCTCGCCGGCCAGGATCCGCGTGATGAAAGCGGGGATCACAGCGGCGTATTGGCTCTTGGGGTTCTGGCGCGGGCCAAAGACGTTGAAGTAGCGCAGCACCACCGTGGGGAGGCCGTGGCAGTACCAGTGGGCCAGGCAGTAGTGCTCGCCGGCGAGCTTCTGAACAGCGTAGGGGGAGAGCGGGGACGGGCAGTTGCTCTCGACGTTGAGGGTCTCCTCCACGGCGCCATAGGCGGAGGAGGAGCCCGCATACACCAGTCGCTTGACCTTCGCGCGCCGGGCGGCCTCGAGCAGGTTGAGGGTCCCTGTGATATTCGCCGCATTGGTCTCGACGGGCCGCTCGACGCTGACCGGCACCGACGGCAGAGCGCCCTGGTGGAGGATCACGTCGACGCCGTCCACGGCGCGCTGGACGTCCTCGGGGTTGGTGAGGTCGCCCTCGAGGATGTCGATCTTGGACTGCCAGGGCGAGAGGTTCTCCCGCCTGCCCGTGGAGAAGTTGTCGATGACCCGGACATCGGCCCCCTCGGCCACCAGGGTCTCGACGATGTTCGAACCGATGAATCCGGCGCCGCCGGTGACGAGATAGGAGGGCAAGGGAGACTCCGAGGGGGTGGGGATGGAGCCGGTTTCTCTCCCACGGGCGGCGCAAACGGTCAAGCTCGGGGGAGGGTTCCGGGTTGACAGATGCCAGCGCGAGAGGAGTAGCATCACGCGTGGCAAAGGGCGGACTCATGACCGATCTCCTCTCACTCATTGCAGGCCTCGGAACGGGCGAGATGATCGCCATCCTGATCATCATCCTGGTCATTTTTGGCCCCACGCAGCTCCCGAAGATCGGGCGAGCTCTCGGCGGGGGCATCAAGGAGTTCAAGGACGGCCTGAAGACGGGCATGGACGACGAGCCGCCGGAACCGTCGCCTCCTCCCGCCAGGACCAGCGTGACGGCTCTGCCGCCGGAGTCGCCGCCCGGTGCCTCCGCCCCGCCGCAGGAGCAGCCTCAAGAGACCCCGCGGCACTGATCGCTCGCCTGTGGCCAGCGCCCCCTCGCTCACATTCACCGAACACCTCCAGGAGCTGCGCGGCCGCCTGATCATCTGCGCAGTCGCCGTGGCGCTCTGCACGGGCGTGGCCATCCCGTTTGCCGACGACGTCGTGATGTTTCTGGCGAAGCCTCTGGAGGCGCTCGCCTCGGCGCAGCCTGAGGCAGGCATCCGCATCGCGCTGAGCGACGGGGCAGTGTCGCGAGTGGAAATCCCCCCCGGCTTCGAGGGCCAGGTGGTCGATCCGGCGCATGTCCCGCTCATCTTCGAGGTGACGGAGTCGGGGGCGAGCCATGAGGTTGTCTACGGGAGGCGATCGTCGAGCCGGCTCTACTACTTCGGCCTGACGGATCCCATCTACCTGATCTTCAAGACGGCTCTGCTGATGGGGCTGGTGCTGGCCATGCCGGTGGTGGGCTGGCAGGCGTGGCTGTTCATCGCCCCGGGCCTGACGGACCGCGAGCGTGCGGCGGCCAAGCCGGTGATCTGGCTCTTCGCGGTGTCCTTCCCGTTGGGGGCGGCTTTTGCCCACTGGGTCTTGCAGTACGCGGTGGTTGTGCTCATGCGCTTCTCGTTTGGGGGGCTGGAGCTGCTGCCAGACATCGGCCGCTACCTGGCCTTCATGGTGACCATGATGATCGCGTTCGGGTTCGTCTTCGAGATGCCGGGGGTTCTGTGGATGCTGGGCCGTCTCGGCGTGGTGAGCGCGGAGTGGCTCGCCGGCAAGCGGCGCTGGGCGATCATTCTATCGTTTGTGATCGCAGGCATTGTGACGCCGACCCCGGACGTCTTCACGCAGCTGTCGATGGCGCTGCCACTGATCGTGCTCTTCGAGTTCTCGATTCTGCTGATCCGGTGGACCGCACCCCGGCCGCTCCCGCCGCGTTGAGCGCAACGGTGCGTCAAGTTCACCGCCGGACACGCCGATGAGAGACGCGATCGGCGGCGTCGGGGCCGCCGGCGTTCGCCGATTGATGTGTGGCTCCACGACATCCGTGCTCGAATCGCCCGGCGCCGCAGTGGCGGCTTCGCCGCACCCCGCCACGCCTCTTCCGGTCTCCGAGCCCGAGATGATGATCCTCGACGAGGATCGCCGCGTCCGCTGGATGAATCGGGCCAAGCGCCTCCGCCTTGGAGGGGCCTTGGCCGAGGCGGTCTTGGGCTGCCTGTGCGAGGAGACCCGGGCTCTCTGCGCCAACACCTGCGAGTGCTGTCTGGTGCCTCGCGGAGAGGCGGTCCGGCGGCCCTTCTCCCACTGGGTCACGCCGCGGGACTCGGGGCAGCCGCTCCGGGTCGAGGTGGTTCCTTTCGCGTTGCCCGGGGGCCGCCGCGGCGCTGTCATCCGCCATCACCCGCTGAAGCCCTCCGTCCCGGGTCCATCGCCGGACTCTGGCCACCGGAGTGCGATCTGGGCGGCGATGGCGACGCTGACGGCGGGGCTGGCCCACGAGCTTCGGAATCCCCTGTGTGCGCTCGATCTCCGGCTGACGGCCATCCGCGGGCGCGACACGTATGGGCTCAATGAGCGGGGCCGCGCCGCGCTCGATGAGGTGGCGGCGACCCTTCGGCGGCTGGCATCGGTGGTCGATCGGCTGACGTCCTTCCGTCCGGCCGAGCCTCTGTCGGCCCGGCCTGTGGCCCTGGCCGAGCTGGTGAGGCGATCGCTCGCCACACAGGCGGAGGCCCTTCGCGGAGTCGAGGTGAGCGTGGAGGACAGGCACCCGGAGCCCGCCTTCGCAGATCCGCCGCGCCTCGTGCAGGCGCTCGACGCGCTGATCGAGAACGCGGCCCAGGCGATGGCGGGAGAGGGATGTCTGACGATCACCTTGACCGCCGGGGAGAGTTGGAGTCAGATCACGGTTGCCGACAGCGGGCCGGGCATTCCGCCAGAGGTGAGAGCGCGTCTGGGCGAGCCGTTCGTCACGACGAAGCCACCAGGTCAGGGCGCCGGGCTCGGGCTGAGCCTGTGCCAGCTGATCGCGGACCGCCACGGAGGGCAGCTGCGACTCGTCCACTCGGGCCCGGACGGGACGACAATGCGCCTCCTGCTGCCGCGGCACCACTCCCGGGAGGCCGCCCTCGCATGACTCGCATCCTCGTCGTCGACGACGAGCCTCTGATCCGGGGCTCCCTGTGCGAGTACCTCCAGGACGACTACGACGTGGAGTCGGCGGCGTCGGGGCCGGAGGCGCTGGGGATGCTCGAGCAGCGGCCCGCGGACCTGATCATCTCCGACATCAACATGAAGCCGATGAACGGGATCGAGCTTCTCGTGGAGGCCCACCGGCGCTGGCCGGAGACGAGGCGGGCGCTGATCACGGGGTACGATGTCGACGACTACATCCGGCTGATCAAGCGTCACCGGATCACCAATGTGATCACGAAGGCGACACCTTTCGACTTCCAGGAGTTCGTCAACACGGTGAAGAACATCCTCGAGCCCTCGCGCGTGTTCGGGCTCGATCGCCACCTGGGGGCGGACGCGACGCTGCGCCGCCGCCGTCTGCGCACGCACGAGGAGAAGGACGCGATGACCGAGGAGATGGTCAGCGCGCTGCACCCTCTCATCGAAGTGCCGCGGCGGGCCTTCGAGCTCCGTCTCGTGTTCGAGGAGATCGTGAACAACTCGTTCTTCCACGCCTTCCGGAACGCCGACGGCACGCCGGTCCACTCCAAGGATCGGCAGGACGATCTGGCGGAGCACGAGGAGGTGACCGTCGAGTACGGCCACGACGCCGAGCAGGTGGGCTTCTCGGTCACGGACTCGGCGGGGTCGCTCTCGGTCGACAGGTTTCTGGAGAAGATCGAGCGCCAAGTGACGCAGGATGGCCTGATGGACGAGGATGGGCGCGGTCTCTTCCTGGCGCGGGCTTTTTCCTCGCGCCTCATCGTCAACATCGAGCCCAGCCGGCGCACCCAGATCATCGTCCTCTTTCACCGTCACCGGGACCCGGCTCACAAGCCGCTCTATCTCAATCTCGTCGACTGAGAGATTTGACGGGGGAGGCGAAGTCTGCCAGGGTCGTGGCGGACACCCCCCGGCGCGAGGACGGCGATGCCCCCCACCAGACTCTCGGAAACAGAAGTGCAGGATGAGATCGACGCCCTCGGAGGCTCGTGGGAAATCAGGGGGGAAGCGATCGTGAATCAGTACAAGTTCGCCGACTTCCGGGCGGCCCTGGCCTTCGTCAATCAGGTCGGCGACTTGGCGGAGGCTGCGGACCACCACCCGGATATCCTGCTGCACGGCTACAACCGGGTCCGCATCACCCTCTCGACACACTCAGCCGGTGGGCTGACCGAGAGCGACTTCCGGCTGGCCCGTCAGATCGACGGCCTCGTGCGCTGACCCGGTGAGTCCTTCTCCCAAGACGCTCGGGCACCGCGCCCTTTTCGGCAAAGGCGTACCCTGGGATCGACTGGCTGAGCGGCTGGCACCCTACCATCGGGAAGAGGCCGTGCTTGTCCTGACGTCGCTCTCCGCGCTTCTCGGGAGCGAAGAGGCGGCATCGGCCGCCGTCCAGCGCGCGCTCGTGGGTGCATTCTTCCTGGAGTCGGCGGCGAGGGTCGAGCCGAAGGTGAAAGCGGGCGCGGTGGTGTTTCACCGGGAACAGGTGCTCCTCGCGCTGCGACTGGCGATCACGCACTGCCGGGGAGACGGCGTGACACAACCGGCGGGCCCGGCGTTCTTTGAGGGAATCGCCCGGGTGCTGGTGGCGGTGACGGATCATCTGGCTCCTCCCAAGGCGGCCCCGAAGCGCGCGGCTGCGCGTGAGACCCGGGAGAGGGTGATGGAGCGTCTCAATCGGCTGATCGAGTCCGAAGGGCTACCCGCGGTGGACCTGCGGGCGGAGTGCCTGCGGGCTCACCGGCTTCTCTTCGAGCGCGGGCCGAAGCTGGCCGGAAGATCGGGCTTCGGGAACCTGGCAGGGGCCTTTCACGAGAGGCACGGCGCTCCGGCGGAGCCGTCGTGGGCGGCCGCGCTGCACCTGCTCGCCAAGACAATGGACTACACGCTGGCGACGATGCACACGCGACAGCCGGTGGTCCGGATCGCGAGCGATTTCCGCGGGAGTTCTCTCGAAACTCGACAGGTCGAGCGGCTGTACTCTCCGTTCGCGATGGGACTTCGACGCGCCGAGGAGGAGGCCACGCACTCGCTGGCCGAGGGAGCGCGGGAGCCTCTGCGGGATCTGGAGGCGCTGCGACGCCGTCCGGTGATCCAATTGCTCGAAGACACATTTGCCGCCGCGGACCCGGTGCTGCTGGCAGAGGCGCTCACCACCGACCTGGGTGCGCGGCTCATGGCCTGCGCAGAGGACAAGGCTCGGGCGCGGCGATGGTGGACGGCTCTGGTCCGTGACCACGCCGAGTCGCTCCTGCCAGCCCTCTCGGAGCCGCTGCTGCGTGCAGATCGACAGCACCGGAACGGCGAGGGCCGCGAACGCCCCATCGCCGACTGGTTTCATGTCCGGGGTCCGGAGGCGATGCTCGCCTGGGTGGTGACGGCGCCCCTGCGGCGCGACTTCCACGACGATGAGGCGCTGTGGACATCCAACGGACGGATGATCAGCGCGTTGACGCATGCTGCCCGCGAGGCGACCGTCACGCTGGAGGAGTGGAGGGCAGGGCGCTGTCAGCCGGGCGGAAAGCGGCCCGCCAGCGTGAAGGTGATTCACCCCGTGGCGATCGTCGAGCGCGAGGTGCCGCTGGACGCCGCCCTCGTCAAACTCCTCGCGGCGCTCTTCAAGGAGGAGGGACTGCTGCAGGACAAGATCTTCGCGCCTCTGACTCTCGTGAGCGTGGGGGCGATCGAGGCACTCGCCAGGCTGGAGAAGCCGCCGAGCCTCTTGTCCCTCCTGAGCAAACGCGCGAAGAGCGCCCAGCGGACTGCACCGTTTTCCATCTTCCTGGAGAAACAGGGACTGCCGGCCAGTGCGGGTGGAACCGAGACGGCGGCGGCCTTCGACAAACTGGTCAAGGCCATGCGCAAGATGCTGGGGGTCGCCGCGTGAGGCCCGGGCTCAGACCGCGACGACCGTGAGATTGGGATCGACCTGGTCCCGGAGCAGATTCTCGATCGCCATGAGGGTGCCACGGGTGGAGCTGGCGCAGCCCCCACATGCGCCCTGGTAGCGGACGAGGACGGCGTTGCCCTCGATGTCCATGATCTCCAGACCGCCGCCGTCGCTCGCCAGCGCGGGCCGCACGAAGCGGTCGACGACCTCGTTGACCTTGACCATCAGCTCATCGGCGTTGACTTCGCCGGCGGGCTGGGGCGCCGATCCCTCGACGGGCGTGAAGAATGTCAGCGACTCCTGCACGGTGGCGCGGACCTTGTCCCAGTCGGTGCCGGGCTGGGCGTTGACGGAGACGAAGTTCTCCTGGAGATAGACCGAGTTGATTCCGCCGAGGGCGAAGATCTCGCGCGCGAGGCGCTCGTCCTTCGCCGCTCCCGGGGACTCGAAGGAGAGGGCGCCGTGCTTGACCAGCGTGGTGTCGGTCATGAACTTGAAGGCATTGGGATTGGGCGTCGGCTCGGTGTGAGTGATCTGGATCATCGTCGTTCACCTCTTCGGATCAGAGCCTAGCACAGCGGCAGCTCGGGCGGCAATCCCGATCCGAGGCCGCTGGCCCGTTGACAGTGAGCCGGCGCTCTGAGACAGAGAGAGACCGTGCAGAAGTCGCTCGACATCAAGCTGGAGGCGCTCCGGAGCGACCCGGAGGCCAACGTCTTCATCATCGCCGATGCGAAGGACGCAGACATGGCCCATGGGATCGCCGCCCCAGGGCGCTCCCCCGAGGCGCACAGCGGCGAGGTGCGATTCCGGACGCTGGACGAGTACCGCCAGCAGATCAGGGACGTGATCCGGCAGGGGGTGGTCGACATCGTGCTGATGTCGGCGAGCACGAACGAGCGGCTGACGATCGAGGAGCGGCTTTTCGACGGGAGCACCGTCACGCCGGCGGCGAGGGCGAACGACACGACCGACATCCACATCGCGCGGGGGGGCGTGTACGCGTCGGAGCCGTCGCGGCCCTTTCGCACCGCGACGATCGATCACATCCAGTGCGGCAAGCTCGAGTGCGCTCCCGGGGAGCGGCGTCTCGGGGCGGATCTCGGACTCTACTCGGTGACCTTCAACAACATTCTGGAGCGGGACCTGGAGACCCTGGCGGCCTATCGCGAGTTCCGCCACGAGGCCGAGGAGCGCGGATTCCGGCACTTCCTCGAGGTCTTCGACCCGAATGCGCCACAGTGCCTGGACCCCGCGGAGATCGGTGGCTTCGTCAACGACCTCATCGTGCGAACGCTGGCGGGCGTCACGCGCCGCGGGATGCCGCTCTTCCTGAAGATGGTGTACCACGGGCCAAAGTTCACGGAGGAGCTGTGCCGTTACTCCCGCGACCTCGTGGTCGGGATTCTCGGCGGGGGAGCGGGGACAACGTACGATGCCTTCAAGCTGATCGCGGAGGCCCAGAGGTACGGCGCCCGTGTGGCGCTGTTCGGGCGGAAGATCAACGGGGCGGAGCACCAGCTGGCGTTCATCGAGTTTCTGCGGCTGATCACGGACGGCGTGGTCTCGCCCGAGGAAGCGGTGGCGGCCTACCACAGCGTGCTGCAGCGCCTGGGAATCCGGCCTCACCGGCCCCTGGAGGAGGACATGCGGCTGCTGACGCCCGTGATGAGCTATGGCGGGGCGGTGACGTCCGTGGTGATCGGCCTTCCGGCGCGCGAAACCGCGAGCGTGAGTCCACCCGCGTCCGCGGACGACGGCGAGCCGGACTGGGGCACGATGACGGCCGAGCAGAAGATCGAATACAACCAGCGGCGGCTGGATCGGGTGATCGGGGTTTGACGCGCGCCGGCGCGATCCTGCGAGATGGGCGCTGAGTCCGAGCGCGGTCGCTCTCCCCGCCATGTTGCACACGATCACGTCTCTGCCGTTTGACAACACCTATGTGCGTCTGCCCGAGCTGCTGTTCTCCGGCGTGACGCCGGCGCGCGTGAGCCGCCCCCACGTGGTCAGCTTCAATGCCGATGCGGCGGCGCTGATCGACCTCGATCCCGCCGAGGCCACGCGTGCGGACTTGGCCGAGTACCTGAGCGGCAATCAACTGATCCCCGGCTCGCAGCCCATCGCGGCGGTCTACTCGGGCCACCAGTTCGGCGTCTACGTGCCTCAGCTCGGAGATGGGCGAGCGATTCTGCTCGGCGAAGTCCGCAACAGCCGCGGGGAGAAATGGGACATCCAACTCAAGGGGGCGGGGCAGACGCCCTATTCGCGGATGGGCGACGGTCGCGCGGTGCTGCGCTCCACCATCCGGGAGTATCTGTGCAGTGAGGCGATGCACCATCTGGGCATCCCCACGACGCGCGCCCTCGCGATTGTGGGGACGCCCGACGCGGTGCACCGGGAGACGGTGGAGACCGGGGCGATCCTGACGCGTCTGGCGCCGAGCCACATCCGCTTCGGCACCTTTGAATTCCTGTGCCACACGGGCAAGCACGGTGAACTGCGGGTGCTGGCGGACCACACGGTGAATCACCACTTTCCCCACCTGCGAGAGGAGGAGCGGCGCGTCGCGCGAATGTTCCGCGAGGTTGTGGTGAGCACGGCCCGGCTGATCGCGAAGTGGCAGGCGGCTGGCTGGGCGCACGGCGTGATGAACACGGACAACATGTCTGTCCACGGCATCACGCTCGACTACGGGCCGTTCGGCTTCATGGACGCCTTCAACCCGGGCTTCATCCCGAATCACTCGGACCCGATGGGGCGCTATGCGTTCGACCAGCAGCCGAGCATCGGGTTCTGGAACCTGCGCTGCTTCGCGGCCGCGCTGCTCCCGCTGATGACCCGGGAGGAGGCGATGGAGGGGCTCGATGCTTACCAGCCGGCGTTTCTGGAGCACTTCAATGACCTGATGCGATCGAAGCTGGGGCTCCGGCAGAGTCTCGCCGGAGACCGGGAGCTCGCCGTGGATCTCCTCGCTCTCATGCACGCCGACGGTGCGGATCACACGAACACATTCCGCGAGCTCGCGACGGTGGAGATGGGACGGGACCGTCAGGCGATGCGCGATGCCTTCCGGGACAGAGAGGCCTTCGACGCCTGGGCCACGCGCTACTGTCAGCGGCTCCAGGCGGAGGGCAGCGCCGACGAGGAGCGCAGATCAGCGATGAACGCCGTGAACCCCAAGTACGTGCTGCGCAACTACCTCGTGCAGACGGCGATCGAACGCGCTCAGCGGGGGGACTTCTCCGAGGTGGACCGGCTGCTCGACCTCCTCCGCAGACCCTTCGACGAGCAGCTGGAGATGGAGGCCTATGCTGCTCCTCCGCCGGACTGGGGCCGGCATCTGGTGGTCAGCTGCTCCTCCTGACGGGATTGGCCTTGCACTCCTGGGCGTCCGTGCGAAGACAGAGGGCGATGCGACACTGGGCCGCCCTGCTCATGACGGCGACACTTGCCGCCTGCGAGGCGCGACGCGGGACCGAAGAGACACGCCTCGAGGTGGTCGTGACCGTTCCCGCCGTCGGGATGTGGATCGAGGCCATCGGCGGCGATCTTGTGGATGTCCGGCTTCTCCTCCCCCCGGGCGCGAGTCCCCATGTGTGGCAGCCTTCGGCACGCGATCTGCGCACCCTGGCCGACGCTCCGCTGGCGGTCTTCGCGGGCGGCGGACTGGAGCCGTGGGCGAGTGAGGTGATGAGGGCGTCGGCGACAACCCGGCGGGACTTGGTCCTTGTCGAGTGGCTTCAGTCACAGGGTCTGATCGAGGAGCCGGACGGACGGACCGGGTCCCACGGCGATCACGGCCATCACCATGCGGAGGACCCGCATGTCTGGCTGAGCCCGCGGCTGGCCCGCGCTGTCTGCCCGCACCTTCTCGCACTGCTCACCGAGGCCGCGCCCGGGCGGCGTGAAGCGCTGACCGCCCACTGGGCCGCGAATGCGGCGCAGGTCGAAGGCGCGCTGACACTGTGCGAGGAGAGACGCGCTTCCCTCTCGAGTCTGCGTGTGATCCAGTTTCACCGCTCATGGGAGAACCTGGCGCGGGACGCGGGCTTCACCGTGGTGGGAACGATCGAGCCGACACCTGGGGTGGAGCCCAGTCCCCGGGCCATGCGAGCGCTGATTGACATGGCGCAGCGCGAGAGAGCCAATGCGGTGATCGCCGAGCCGCAGCTCAACCCGGCGGCGGCGCAGCGCCTCGCGGCGGCGCTCGACATCCCCCTGGCGGTGCTCGACCCATATGGGCAGCGGGGCGAGACGTATGTGGAGTTCATTCGCCGCAATCTCGACGCGCTGGCGGCGGCGGTGGGTCCGGAGGCGCCATGACGCTCGCGGAGTTCCTCACGCGCTATCCGTTCGTCCTTCCGTCGTTTGCCGCGGGACTCATCGTGGCGCTTCTGTGCTCCGTGCTGTCTGTCTACGTGGTTCTGAGGAAGATGGCCTTCATCGGCCAGGGCATCGGCCACGCGGCGTTCGGCGGCGTCGCCCTCGGGCTGTGGCTCGTGCCAGCGTCGGCCGGGCCCCTGGACTGGCGTGTGTACCTGATTGCCGTGGGCTTCTGTCTGCTGAACGCGGCGGCCATCGGCCTCATCACACGGAGGACCGATCTCTCGGAGGACACGGCGATCGGGATTCTGTTCGTTGTGAGCATGTCGCTCGGAGCGATTCTGTTCCACCGGAGCACGGGCCAGGTCAGCGATCTCTTCAGCTACCTCTTCGGCTCAGTCGTCGCGGTGACGTGGAGCGACGTGGCGACGATGGCGGGCCTCGGATGTGTGGTCCTGGGGACCGTCACGCTGCTCTCGAAGGAGCTTCAGTATCTCTGCTTCGACGAGCCGAGCGCCCTGGCGGCTGGCCTGCCAGTGGGGTGGCTCCACCATCTGCTTCTGGCACTGCTGTCCCTGACGGTGGTGCTGGCGGTGAAAGTGGTGGGGATCATCCTGGTGAGCGCGGCGCTGGTTCTGCCGGGGGCGACTGGGCGGCTCGTGTGCCGCTCCTTCGGAGGGATGATGTTGGCCTCGGCAGGGTTTGGCGTCGTCGCGACCATGGCGGGGCTCCTCGTGGCCAACCTCGTCGATGTCCCGGCGGGCGCCGCCGTCGTGCTCGTGCAGTCGGCCGTGTTCGTGGGGGTCTGGCTGGCGGCGGGACGCCGCTGATCCGTTTGCCCTGGCGCTGACAGCGGACGTAGACTGCGCCGTTGTTCCCATGCGCGCTCTGCTCACCATCGCGCTGATACTTGTCGCACCGGCCGCTCCGGCGCAGCACGTCTGGGCGCTCGATCCTCAGCGGTATCACATCGGCGACGGCGCGTACCAGCACACGACGGACTTCGAGATTGTCGACCGGGAGATGCTGACCGGCACCCATCTGGAGGTGCCCTTCCGGTTGCCACAGGCGGCGACCGTGGCCGTGCGGCTCAATGGGCTCTGGGGGGTCGGGGGGATTCAGGGCGCGCCTCACAACAACTGGGTCCACCTCGACGGGACACCCGTGGGGCGGATCCTTCCCGGGGCCCGCAGCGGATGGACATCGGCCTCGCGGAGATTGGGACCGGGCAATCACACAGTGCGGATCGTGAGTCTTGGTCCCGGCGACCACGACGACTTCGTCCTGGAGGGGATCAGTGTCGTGACGGTCGAGCGGGTCGAGGTGACTCCGAGCGGACCATCGCGCATCTGGACGGCGAGTCCGGTGGCGGCGCCATCGAGCGCGCTCGGGGCCACGGCGGCGGATGTCGATGCGTGGCTTCGGATCGCGGCGCGGTCATGGGATTTTTCGTAATCACATTGATCAATCCGCCCATGGCTTCCGATCCGTACAATGAAGAAGCAGGACCTTTCACCACTTCCACGCGCTCGATCAGTGAATTCGGAATTCCCATCAATCCGTAAACGGTTGCCAAACTGCTGACGATGGGCATTCCGTCAATGAGCACCATCGTGTACGGACCTTCCATTCCGTTGATGTGAATATCGCCGGTATTGCACACGTTGCAATTCAATTGCGGCTTCACGCCGTTCATCATGCCGAAGCGCGTCGCCGAGGCGCCGGCGAACAAGGCCATCGCCGAGCACGCGCCCAAGGACTGGCACATCGGCTCCGGCCCGTTCAAGTTCGCGATCGGCGAGTTCCAGCCGGGTACGAAGGTCGTCTACGAGAAGAACGCCGACTACGTGCCGCGCAAGGAGAAAGCCTCGTGGATGGCCGGCGGCAAGGTCGTCAAGGTCGATCGCGTCGAGTGGATCAACGTCGGCGATCCGCAGACGACGGTGAACGCGCTGATCAAGGGCGAGATCGACTACATCGAGCAGCCGGTGCACGACCTCTTCCCGGCGATCAAGAAGTCGCCCGACATCGTGCTGCACGACTTCAACAAGATGGGCCTGCTCGGCTGGATGCGCATCAACTGGCTGCATCCGCCGTTCAACAACGCGAAAGTGCGCCAGGCCGTGCTCATGGCCGTGAACCAGGAGGACTACCTCGCGGTCCTGGTGGGCGATCCCGAATACTACAAGTACTGCGCCTCGTTCTTCACCTGCGGCACGACCTACGAATCGTCGGCCGGGGCGCCGGACATGAAGAAGCCGAACGTCGAGAAGGCGAAGCAGCTCCTCAAGGAGGGCGGCTACAAGGGCGAGGAAATCCTCATCCTCCATCCGACCGATTTGAAGGCGATCACGCCCTATGGGCCGGTCACCGAGCAGGCGCTCAAGAAAATCGGCATGAACGTGAAGCTGCTGGCGATGGACTGGGCGAGCGTCGTCGCCCGCCGCGCGAAGCAGGACGCGCCCGCGCAGGGCGGCTGGCACATCTTCCACACCTTTTGGGTCGGCGCCGACCTGCTCAACCCGGTCACAAACGCCGGCATGAACGCGAAGGGCCCGAAAGGCGGCTTCTTCGGCTGGCCCGAAGACCCGGACATGGAAAAGATGCGCGCGGACTTCATCAAGGAGACGGACCCGGCGAAGCAGAAGGCGATCGCCGAGGCCATCACCAAGCGCGCGTTCGAGCAGGTGATGTACGTGCCGATCGGGCAGATGCAGTTCCCGGCGGCCTATCGCAAGAGCCTCTCGGGCGTGCTCGACGGGCCGGTGCCCGTGTTCTGGAACGTGGAGAAGAAGTGAGCGCGCGGCCGGCGGGCCGAACACGGCGGACAGACGGCGGAGGATGCCCGCTGACCCTTGTCGAATGACGCGCGCCCGCTGACATGGGCCGGTTCCTCGCATTGCGGCTGATCGCCACCATTCCCGTGATGGGCGTGGTGGCGATCGTCGTTTTCGTCCTGGTGCGCCTCGACCGCGGCAAGGCGGCGGCGCAGCTCTGCGGCGACATCTGCCCGCCCGAGCGGCTGGCGGAAATCATGACGCGGCTCGGGATGGACAAGCCGCTCTGGGAGCAGTTCGGGCTCTGGCTGCTCCAGCTCCTCCAGGGCGATTTCGGGCGCTCGATCCAGTCGCAGATCCCGGTGCTGAAGCTGATCGGCGACCGGGTGGAGCCCACGCTCTCGCTGGCGGCGACGACGCTGCTGTTCTCCGTTCTCGTCGCGGTGCCGATGGGCGTCGTCGCGGCCTGGCAGCACGGCCGCTGGCCGGACCGGCTCATCATGATCTTTTCGGTGATCGGCTTCTCGGTGCCGGTGTTCGTGCTCGGCTACGTCCTGATCCTCGCCTTCCCGCTCAGTCTCGGCTGGCTGCACGTGCAGGGCTTCCAGTCGATCGGCGCGGGACTCGGCGGATTCCTCGCGCGCATCACGCTGCCCACGCTGGCGCTGTCGGTGATCTACATCGCGCTCGTCGCGCGCATCACGCGCACTAGCATGCTGGAGGCGCTGTCGCAGGACTACATCCGCACCGCCTACGCCAAGGGCGCGGCCACGCGCACCGTCCTGATCGCGCACGCGCTGCGCAACGCGGCGGTGCCGATCGTGTCGGTCATCGGCATCGGCCTCGTGCTGCTGATCGGCGGCGTGGTCGTCACGGAAACCGTGTTCAACATTCCCGGCATCGGCCGGCTCACCGTCGACGCGATCCTCGGCAGCGACTATCCGATCATCCAGGGCGTGCTGCTGGTCTTCTCCGTGATCTACGTCCTCATCAATCTCGTGATCGACGTGCTGTATACGCTGCTCGATCCGCGGATCCGCTACTGATGGGCGGCCGGCAATCCTCGCTGCGCCTCGCGCTGCGCAACCCCGGCGTGGCCGCCGGCGGCGGCATCCTGGTCTTGCTGGTGGCGATGGCGCTGGCGGCGCCGCTGCTGACCGCGTTCGACCCGACCGAGCTGAC
>JABWBI010000372.1 GCA_013360565.1 Candidatus Sumerlaeia bacterium
GAGCCCTGCGCATACAGCGTCTCGGCCAGCGAGAGGTTGAGGGTGATTGACTCCGGGTCCGCCGCCAGCGCCTCACGGATGATCGCCTCGGCCTCGGCGTGGCGCCCCTGCTGCGCCAGCCACCGGGCGCGGATGTGCCGCGCGTAGGTCTCCTCGCGCTCGATCCACGGCCCCGGCGGCGGCGCGTCCGGCCGGATAAGGATGCTCTCCTCGCCCAGGACCGGGTCATAGACCATGGTCTCGTGCGAGGCGAGATTCGCCAGATAGGCCTCGACCTCGGGGTCGAGCGGTTCAGGCGCGACGATCAGCTCCGGCACCGGCTCGAGCGAGGCCTCGGGCGAGGAGACCGCCGGGGCCTCCGCCGTGGCGTCCGTCCCGGTGGACGCCGGACGCTCGACGCCGGGCGATTTCACCGTCTGGCACGAGGAGGAGAGCGGGGTCAGAGCGAGCAGGAGCGAGAGAAGTGGCGAGGGCAGAGCGGGCATCAGAGGCGGCTCCTCCGGAGGCCGCCGGTGGCGGAGGGCGGACGGCAGCCGGTCACGTGGGTCGAGGACACTGGAACGCCGAGTCTCCCACACGCCCCGCCGGAGGGGCAAAGAGATTCTGGCGGTCGAGGAGTGTGGTACCCTCAGAGCCGCAGGCGCAGGCCACGGCGGGCGAGCCAGCCGGCGAACCAGCAGACGAACAGGGCCATTGCCACCGAGCGGTACAGCCCGGCGGAGAGCCAGAAGCTGCGGCCGGAGTCCAGGCCGAGCCACGTGTACCAGTCCGCCGGCGCGGCGGCCGGATCGGGCAGCGGGAGGTGGGGCCCGGCCATGGCGAAGAGATACGTCAGGAGCGGGTGAAGAACATAGGCCATGAGGGGCGCTTGGCCGGAGGGCGTGAGGAAGCCGTGGCCGATCCAGGCCTGGCGGCGCACGTCCATGAGCCAGTAGAGGACGACCCAGCCCCAGACAGTGAGGGCGGAGCAGATCAGGCACCAGGGCGGCGTGGCGGCGTTCTTGTTGATGGTGAACATCGCGTGGAGGCCGTGGAGCTGATAGAGGAGAACGCCGGCGGTGAAGAGACCGAGGCCGAAGAGGAGCCCCCAGCGGACCCGCGCGGCGTGGGTCTGCACGGGTGAGCCGGGCATCAGCATCATGCCCAGGACGACACCCGCGCAGGTGATGCCGCCGTGCGAGCCGAGGACGGAGCCGATGTCGAGCCACTGATCGAGGCCGCCGAGCCACGCGAGCAGGCCACCGGAGGCGAAAACCCCCGCGCGGTCGGCGAAACACAGGCAGTTGAGCAGCGCGACGACGCCGACCATCCCGGCCATGTTGCGACGCAGGGCGGTGTAGGCAGCGCACGCGACGAGGTAGGCCCAGCCGATGAGACCGAGGATGCCCCACCAGGAGGTGTGCATCTGGACGTGCTGCCGCCACCAGCCGGCATCGGCCGCGACCCCGGCGCGGTCGCGGTACGAGAGGGCGAGGAAAGCGAGGAGGCCCGCGCCGATCAGGCGCGTGAGGATGGCGATCATCCGGCCGGGCCCGCGCTCGCGGGGCGGGTCGACCCAGGTGAGGATGATGCCGGTGTACATGAGCGTCTTCCAGAGATGCTGGGGCCAGCCCATCGCCTGCCAGTCGGGAGCGTCGTTGACCATGAACACGCCGGCGATGAGCAACCCGAGCGTGCGCGTGAGGACGTGCATCCCCACGCGCCGCGCCGGCTCGCCGCGGTCCAGGCGGCGGCCGATGGCGAAGGGGATTGAGACGCCGACGATGAACAGAAACGCGGGGAAGACCACGTCGACGAAGGTCATCCCGTTGGCGTACCAGTCGAGCGATCCATCGGAGCGGACAACGTGGAAGTGCTCCATCCACCCCGGCGTGTTCGCGACGCCGGCGACGTCGTTGACGAAGATCATCACCAGAATGGTCAGGCCGCGGAGGGCGTCGACCGACAGCACCCGGGGGAGCGGCGCGTGAGGGGCGGTGGGCGAGGTGGCCATGGCGGGAGGGACCGTGCGCTGGGGGGCGGGGACCCTCAACAACATTGTTGAAGCACCGGCGGCCGGAGTCTAAGATCAGCGTTTGGAACCGGCTGAGAGCTGCCCCCTCGCCCATGAACCTTTGGCCAGGCCCCGCTGTCTCACCCTTCACCGGAGATGTGAAGTGATGCTGGTGCGTCTGTCCCCCCGCTGCCTGCTGCCCCTGGCTCTGGTTCCGGCCGTCGCCGCGGAGCCACAGGGTCAGAGTGCGCCCGAGCCGGCGCTGCAGTTCTCCTATCCGGTCCAGCCGCAGACGCCGAGCGTCCAGCCCGGCGGGTCGCCGTACTACGTCCCACCGGCCGATTACCGCGACGCGGAGGTGCCCGAGCCGCTCGACACCACGCCGTCCTATGCCTATCCACAGCCTCCCCAGACGCATTGGCAGTATTCGCAGCCGGGCTATCCCCAGCTCTCGTATCCTCCACCGCCGCAGGTGCCGCACATGGTCCCCGCGCCGTCGACGCGCGTGGTCGACCCCGGCATTGGCACGGGGACGTACTACGACCCGAACACGGGCGCGTACGCGCCGCCGCAGACGTGGAACGAGCCGGGCCCGAGCTGGCAGCCGCCGAGCGACGTGCAGGACATCATCCCCGGGCAGAACTTCTTCCAGGCGCCCTACGAGCCGCCGTCGACTCCGGCCAATTTCCTGCCCGAGCCGCCCAGCGCGCCTCAGGGCGAATTCGAGACCGACTCCGGCCGCGACAACCGGCGCGGCAATCGCCGCGGCCGCGACTGACGCGTGCGGCACTTCGCGCCGCC
>JABWBI010000373.1 GCA_013360565.1 Candidatus Sumerlaeia bacterium
AACCTGGGGCCTGGCGGAGTCGCTGCCACGGCATGAGGCCGCCCGCGCCTGGTCGGGCGTGGGGGCCTGGCTGCGCGCGAACGTGCGAGGCGACTCGCTGGTGCTGTCGACACAGCCGGCGACGCTGATGTGGCACGTGGGCCTGCCGCTGCGGCTGACGGCGCAGCGCGTGGAGGGGTTGTCGGGCGTCCTGGCGGCGGATTCCCGGCGGCGGGATGAAGCCGAGGTGCTTCGCGGCCGGCGCGGGAACTACGCCGTTGCGCGGCTTCCGGAGGATGCGGCCGTGGCGGCGGTGTTGCAGGAGCTGTCCCCGGCGGTGTGGACGCCGGCGCACCTGGAGCATCTGGAATCGGGCGGGGTGATCGGCGTCGCGGCCCGGCGGGGGTCAGGCGAGGTGAGCGCCCGTTGAGGTCATCGCGAGGGTGGTGTGCTTGACGCCGCGGAGAGCGCGGAGAGCGTCGGTGAGGGCGGTGATCTGGCGGGCGGGCCCCCGGAGGATGAGAACTTCGAGGCAGTTGTCGTGGTCGAGATGGACGTGGAGGGTGCTGACGATGACCTTCTCGTGGTCGTGCTGCAGTTCGAGAAGGCGGGAGACAAGGTCGCGGCGGTGATGATCATAGACGAGGGTGAAGGTCCCGGCCACGTCGCCGCCCTGGGCCCACTCCTGCTCGACGAGGCGGGCGCGGAGGAGGTCGCGGATGGCCTCGGAGCGGTTGGAGTACCCCTGGCGACCGATCTGGGCGTCGAAGGCCTCGAGGAGGCGCTGGGGGAGGGCGATGCCGACGCGGATGAGAGGATCCATGGCAGAAGGGCCTCGGGCGTGGATGACGCGGAGTAGGGGGCGGACGAGGGGGAAGAGGCAAGGGGAGATTCCGGGAGGGACACCGAGGCTTTTTTCGAAGTCCGAAGGAGGGGACGATTGCGTGAAGAGCTGTGCCTGTTGCGCTTGACAGATGGGGAGGGGCGGCCTATGCCATGATGGCCCCTCCGAATAAGATTGGATGAAGGCCCTGGAGCCACGGCGCAGGAGCGCCATCCCTAGAGGAGAAGGAACGACCATGACCATGCACAACTTCCGCAAGACTTGGCGGATCTGGGCTCTCACCACGCTGATGGTGTGGACCCTGTTCGGCTGCTCACGCTGCAACCGCCGCGAAGAGCCCCTGGTGGGCCTCGACAGCCCGAACCCGGCCGTGTCGGGCCAGACGGGCGATGACGGCTCGGCGCTGACGACACGCCCCGGCCGCCCCGGCGAGCTGATCGAGGAGCTCGAGATCGTCTACTTCGACTACGACAGCGACCGGCTCGACGGCACAGACCAGGCGGCCCTCGAGCGCAACGCCGCGTGGATGCGCGACAACGCGGACGTCCAGATTCTCATCGAGGGCCACTGCGACGAGCGCGGGACCGACGAGTACAACTACAATCTGGGCGAGCGGCGCGCGAACGCGGTGCTCGGCTACCTGCGCGAGCTGGGCGTGCCGAACACGCTGGCGACGCGGAGCTACGGCGAGACGCGCCCGGCCGTCGAGGGACACAACGAGAGCGCGTGGTCGATGAACCGCCGCGTGCAGTTCTCGTCCTACGCCGATTGACGTCTCGGCCAACCCGAGGCCAGGATCAGGGGTCAGAGTCCGTGGGGCTCTGACCCCTTCTGTCTTCTTCCCCCCCGAGGTGGGCGCCATGATTCGAACGATCTGTCTGACTCTCGCGGCGGCCGGCGCGCTGGGCTGTGCCTCGACGGCGACAGGCACGGTGTCGGGCGACATCTACGAGATGCGCCTGGCGATCGAGAACCTTCAGGACGTGACCGAGCAGAACACCAGCGACATGAACACGCAGTTCGCCAACCTGCGGGCGGCCCAGTCGCAGGACATCGACCGGCTGCGCCAGCAGGTGAACATGCTGCAGCAGGCGGTGCAGGAGCTGAGCGACCGTGTGAGCGCGGCCGAGCCGGGCCGGGTCACGCGGACGGTGGTCTTGCCGCCCGACCCGGACAGCGCGGCGGCACGCGGCCCGTCGACGACGATCACGATGTCTCCCCCGGGCGTGACGCCGGCCCCGGTGGTGACGCCGACGTCACCCGCCCCGGCGCTGCTGCCGCCCTCCGCACCGAGCCAAACGCCACTGCCGGGCCAGCCGCTGTACTATCATGGGGCGCCGTCGACGCCGCCGGTGGGCCAGCCGGGGCAGACCTACCGGCGGTGACAGTTTCTGTTGTGAACCCTCGCCCGTCTGTGATGTCTGAGTCTTCAACGCGGGGATGAGAGGGGACGGGGCCCGGCGGGGGATCTCCCAGGCACGCGTCCGCTCCGGCCCGAGCGGCTGCGATCCGTCGCTCCCCGCGATCCGAGTGTGGAGGGAATCTCCATGTCCGCTTGCCGAATCGTCCTCGCCGCTGCATCGTCCGTGCTCTGTACCGCCGCGCTGGCCCAGACCGACCTGACGCCGTATCTCAACTCGCCATTCAACGGCACGCTCGCCCCCGGAGACCAGACGCTCCAGTCGGGGGAGTACCAGGACTCTTTCACCTTCCCCGTGCGTCAGGGCGACCGGGTGGAAATGACGATGCGGTCCTCACAGCTCGACCCCTACCTCATCTACGTCAGCCCGGGCGGGAACCAGGTGGACAACGACGACGGTGCGGGGGGCACGGACGCGCTGATCTCGATCATCGCGGACGCGAGCGGGTTCGCGACAGTGCGGGCGACGACCTATCGCCCGGGTGAGACGGGCGCCTACACGCTGCGCGTCGACGTCCGGCCGGGCGGCGGCTCCCCCGGCGCG
>JABWBI010000374.1 GCA_013360565.1 Candidatus Sumerlaeia bacterium
CGGGGACGGCTGCGCCCCAGGCGCGCTGCATGTCACCGGCGGCCTCGCCGATGAGGACGACGGCCCTCACGCGCGCACGCAGGGCCTCGCTCATGGCGTGGAGGTCCTCCCCCTTCGGCCGGCCCCCGGCGATGAGGACGATGGGGCGGGTGAAGGCTTCGAGGGCAACGCTCATGGAGTCGAGGTTGGTCGCCTTCGAATCGTTGTAGATGTCCACGCCGTGGTTGCAGGCGACCCACTCGATGCGGTGGGGCACGCCCGGGAACGTGCGCATCCGCTCGGCCAGGTGCGCGGGCTCGACGCCACAGCGGAGGGCAACTGCGGAGGCGGCGAGCGCATTGGCGACATTGTGCCGCCCAGGGATCATCAGGTCGCGGGTGGTGAAGAGCGTGTGGCGGTGGCGGCCGTCGTCATGAACGCAGGCGTCCCCGTCAAGGAACAGGCCGGGACGGGGCTTGGCCGCAAGACTGAAGGGGAGGCGGGCTCCGGCCCACGTCTCGGTGACGCGGAGGGCCCCGGGCTCGTCCGCGTTGACGATCACCGTGTCCTGCGGCGTCAGATTCTTGCCCATCTGTGCCTTCGCGGCGGCGTAGCCCGCGAGGTCCCCGTGGCGGTCGAAGTGGTCGGGCCGGAGGTTGAGGACGACGGCGAGGCGGGGGTGGAACCGGTCGAGGTGCTCGCACTGGAAGGAGGAGACCTCGACGACGAGGGTGGACTCGGGCGCGCGGGCGGCGGGACGCTGGACGACGTCGCAGAGGGCTCGGCCGACATTTCCGGCGAGGAAGACGGCGCGGTCCTCGCCCCCGAGGAGATGGGCGGCGAGGTTGACGACGGTGGTCTTTCCGTTGGTCCCGGTCACGGCGATGAGACGGGCCTGGGTGAAGCGGGCGCCGATCTCGAGTTCCGAGAGGACGGGGATTCCGAGCGCTTTGGCCTCGGCGATGCGGGGATGGGTGGCGGGCACGCCGGGACTGATGACGACGAGGTCGAAGTCGCGGAGGGGCCGGGGGAGTCGGCCCTCGGGGGCGAGGGAGATGTCGCCGAGGACGTCACGGGCGCGCGACTCGAACTTCTCGCGGGGAGCATCGTCGGCGAGGAGAAGATCTGCTCCGTGGCGCCCGAGCAGGGCCGCGGCCGCGAGACCGGAACGGGCGGCTCCCCAGACGAGGATTCGGTGGCCGGTGAAGTCGGGGGGCACGCGGTCACCTCAGTTTCAGCGTCGCCAGGCCGAAGAGGGCCAGCAGCGCGGCGATGATCCAGAAGCGGGCGATGATTTTGGACTCGTGGAGACCGCGCTTCTCGAAGTGGTGGTGGATGGGGGCCATGAGGAAGATGCGCCTGCCCCACAGCTTGTAGCCGCCGATCTGAATCAGCGCGCTGGCGGCCTCGATGACGAAAATGCCGCCGACGATGACGAGGAGGAGCTCGGCCTTGAGGAGGATCGCCGCACCGCCGAGGATGCCGCCGAGCATGAGCGAGCCGACGTCCCCCATGAAGACCTCGGCGGGGTGCGCGTTGAACCAGAGGAAGCCAAAGGCCGCACCGATGAGGCAGCCGAGCAGGACACCGACTTCGCTCGCGTCGGGGACGGCGGGGATGAGCAGGTAGCGGGCCAGCATGGGGCGGGCCACGATGTAGGCGATGACCGCGAAGCAGATGGCGGCCATGGTCGTGACACCGATGGCGAGGCCGTCGAGGCCGTCGGTGAGATTCACCGCGTTCGACATGGCGACGATCACGAAGGCGACCCAGAGGATGTAGAGCCAGCCGAAGTCGGGGTACAGGTCCTTGGCGAAGGGCACCATGATGTGCTCATAGCCGCGGACGAGGAGGGAGAGGTGCGGCTCGCCCCCGGGAGCGACGACGGAGCGGCTCGTCGGCTGGACCGAGACGCCCCAGTGCTCCTGCCATCGCTCGACCTCAGCGGCGTCGATGGGAAGCGTCTCGCCCTCGGGCACGAGCAGCGTCACGTCGCGGCCCCAGGCCTCGGCCCAGGCCCGGGCCCGCTCGACCGGCACCGTGCGGTGATAGGCGGGCTGGAACGCATCGGGGAGGAGCACGAGCGCGAGGCCGAAGAGGAGACCCAGGACAACCTGGCCGAGCATCTTGTATCGGGGCAGGAGCCCGCGCGCGTTTCGGCGCGAAATCTTGAGGTAGTCATCCCAACCGCCCACGGACGCGAGCCCGATTGACAGCGCGAGCAGGAGCCAGACGATGGGTGCGGTCAGGTCGCACAGGAGGAGGGCGGGGACCAGGACGGCGAAGAGGATCATCAGGCCGCCCATGGTGGGGGTGCCGGCCTTCTTGCCGTGCATCTCGGAGAGGTCGATCGCGTCCCGGCGGTGCGTGATCGTGAGGATCGGCTGGCCCATCTTGAAGCGCCGGAGTGCCGCGATGAGGGGCCCCCCGATGACCAGGCTGACAATGAACGCGAGGGCGAGCCCCACGGCCGCCCGGACGGTGACGTAGCGCAGCACTCGCAGCGCGCTGTCGGTGTCGGTGAGATCGAGGAGCCAGGGGATCATGCGGCGCTCTCCAGCGCCTCGACAATGCGCTCCATCGCCATCGCCCGGGAGCCCTTGACGAGAACGGCATCACCGGCGCTGAGCAGCGCCAGGACGTGGGCCGTCGCCGCCTGCGCCTCGGTGAAGTGGCGCGACGGCACACCGCGGGCCGCCTGGCCGATGATCCTCGCGGCGGGACCGAAGGTGACCAGGTGATCGATGCCCAGCGCGGCCACCAGGCGCCCGATCTCGCGGTGACGGGCCGCGGTGTCC
>JABWBI010000042.1 GCA_013360565.1 Candidatus Sumerlaeia bacterium
GAGGTGCAGCGCGAGGGTCGGGCCGTCGCTGAGCTCCTTCTCGGCCGAGAGCCAGAAGTGAGGCGTGACGAGAAGCCACCCGGCCGCGAGCCACGCGACGGCGGGCTCGGCGGGCCACCACATCCGCGCGAGCCACCAGACCAGCGCGAGCGACGAGGCGCCGCCGAGGGCACTGAGCAGCGTCAATGCCGAGAGCGGATCGCGCACGGCAAGGTGAACGGCCTTTGCCGCGAGGATGTACAGGGGGAATCCCGGCGGGTGCGGCTGGTGCAGACCAAGGTCGAAGCCGTCGCGCACGGCGAGGGCGAAGTTCACGCCGTCCCAGTCGTTGAAGTCCGGCGTGCGCAGCGAGGCGAAGAGCGCGAGAGAGACGGAGAAGACGGCCGCCAGCCGGACACGCTCAGGACGAGACAGCGGCGGCGGCGGGTCTGGAATCATCATCCGAGGTCATAGACCACCCGGCAGGTCATGCGCCAGCAACAGCACAGGGCGCTCACTCCCTTTCCGTCTGATACCTCTGGTGGGCACGGATGATCGTCGCATGGGTCACGACGCCCATCAGTCTCCGCTCGGGGTCGGCCGAGACGACGGGGAGCATCGCGGCATCGCTCTCCTCGAGGATCGCGAAGGCCTTGTCGACGTAGTCATCGGGCGTCACGGCCGGCGGGTCGGGGTGAGAGAACTCGAGGATCGAGGTCTCACCGGGCCAGCTGTGGGCGATGGCCAGATTGAGGTCGTGGATGGTGATGATGCCCAGCAGCTCGCCGTCGCCCTGTCCCGCGACAGGGTACGCCCGCTGGCCGACGGTCTCGGCGTAGAGCAGCGCTTGGCGCAGGGTGAGCGACGGCGCCATGCGGTAGAACTCCGTCGCCATCGCCTCACGCACCGTGATCTGCTTCATGGGGTCGCGGATCTGCGAGTCGCCGATGCGCCAGCCGCGCCGCTTGAACTTCACGGTGTAGATCGAGTCAGGGGAGAGCCGGTAGCTCAGCATCGTGGCGACGACGGTGCCGACCATGATCGCCGGCAGCAGATTGCGGCTCCCCGTGATCTCGAACATGATCAGGATCGCTGTGATCGGAGCGTGGGCCGACGCGGCGAAGACGCCCGCCATCCCGACGACGGCGTAAGCGCCTGCCGGGGCGACCTGGCCCGGCAGCGCGGCCTGAAGCACGAGTCCGAAGGCGCCCCCCAGCATGGCCCCGGTGAAGAGCGCGGGGGTGAAGACTCCGCCCGAGCCCCCAGAGCCGAGCGTGAGGGAGGTCGCCAGGATTTTCATCAGCGCCAGCGCCGCCATGAGCCCCGCCGCCGCCAGCAGCGAGCCCCCGGCCAGCGCGGTGATGTCGTCTCCGGGCGACCCGGCCGAGAGCAGAAGATGCGGCGAGTGAATCGGCGAGGTGAGGGTGTCGAGTGCGCCCTCGCGCGAGATCACCGTGCCGTGCATCGCCGCCGTCATGCTGCGGAAGCCGGGGCCCAGGATCTGCGGGAAGGCGAGTCCGATGCTGCCGACGGCCAGGCCCCCGATGGCCGGGCGGATCCAGGGCCGAAGGCGTCTCCAGCCGGCGAAGAGATCCTCAAAGAAGTAGAGCGAGACAACCATGAGGCGACCCGCGAATCCGCACAGCGTCCCCAGCAGGACCCAGAGGACGAACTCCCAGCCGTGCAAGAATTCCCACGGCGGGCAGATCAGCGACTGCTCCTCGGTCACGAGACCGCGCGAGACCACCCAGGCGGTGGCGGAGCCCACGAGGACCGCCGCCAAGGAGCGGGCCCGGAGTTCGCCGATGAGGATTTCGATGGCGAAGGCCACGCCGGAGATCGGAGCGTTGAAGACCGCGGAGATGCCCGCGGCCGCGCCGCACGCGACGAACGTGCGTATCCGGCGCGGGGGCATCTCGAAGCCCTGGCCCGCCGAGGAGCCGAGCGCGGCGCCGATCTGGACGATCGGACCCTCCTGGCCGGCGCTGCCACCCGATCCCAGAGTGAAGGCTGAAGCGATTGCCTTCACGATGCCGACCCGGGGGCGGATGCGTCCCCCCTCGCGCGCCAGAGCGAGCATCACCTCCGGAACGCCGTGGCCTCGCGCTTCCACAGCCCACCGGTGGACCATGGGGCCCACGACCAGACCCCCGAGCATGGGGATCAGGGGCAGCCAAGGCGTCCACGCGGGATCGGCCGCGCCCGCAAACCCCAGGAACTCCGGCACGCGGTGGAAGAAGAGCAGTTCAAGACCCGTGATCAGCCACCGGAAACCGGCGGCCGCCAGACCGACGGCGGCCCCCAAGACAATGGCCCAGGCGACGGTGAACTGATCGTCCGAGAGGCCGAGCCAGCGCACCATCTTCCAGTGGAGCTGGACGATGCGACGTCTCACGGGGGAAGACCTTGCGCCGCTGGAGGGGGTCTGGCAAGCCCCGGCTGGCGTCAATTTTTTGACAGTCGACTGGCAGATCGCTGACAGGCGCTGCGCTCGTCGTTCGCGGCACTTCCAGGTGCACAGTCCTGTGAAAAGACAAGATACGCTCACAGTCCGTCGCGAGGGCCGATGGCATTTCGCTTGCCCCTACCCGGAGCGCCTCAAACCCGGGGCGAGGTGACCTGTGGCGCAGACCCATCGACAATCCCTCCTCGCAAGTGGCGCCGTCTTCATCAGCCTGGCCGCGCTCGCCCCGGGTGCCAGCGTCCTCGGTGAACTTCGATTTTACGAGTATCCGCCCAACCTCCGGGCCGTGCTCGACTTCGACCAGCTGGCTCCGGTGGAGATCTCCGCCGAGATGATCGCCGGCC
This sequence comes from Candidatus Sumerlaeia bacterium, assembly GCA_013360565.1. Taxonomy (GTDB): domain Bacteria; phylum Sumerlaeota; class Sumerlaeia; order JABWBI01; family JABWBI01; genus JABWBI01. Next base: position 2,788 of record JABWBI010000042.1, read on the forward strand.
GGCTCACCGTCGAGGCGGCCGATGCCGTGATCGGGGCCGACTTCCAGACTCGTCCGGTGGCCCAGGACCCCCGCGTCGAGATTGTCCGCCGGGGCGGCGACGGCTCGCCGGTCGTGCTGCGCATCTCGACAGGTCACCCTCTGGTGAGCACGGATCAGTTCGTGCTGCGCCAAGTGGGCGACGTGGTTCTGACACTCGAGCGCGAGTCGGCTCTGCTGCCGCCCGCCCCGGTCGGGGCCCTCGTTGTACAAGAGGTCTCCCCGGAGGACGATGCACCGGCGAGTGCGCTCCCTCTCCTGAATCTGCCGCCGATCCCGGTGTCTTCCACCTTGGTCGCGGCCGACGTGTCTCCGGAGTTGGCCGACACACCCCCGGTGATCTCGTCGCTCCCCGCGTCACCGGCTCCTCCGGAAGATCAGATCAACCCTCTGGCACTCGGCCCCGATGCCCTCGCCGACGACTTCGAGACGACCCCCGTTCGGCTGGAGAATCTGCCCCGGGGCGTCGAGGCGGACTACCAAGCGGCCGTTCAGGATGGTGACCGGCGGGCGGCTCTCGCGGCGGTCAACCGTTGGATGCGCGAGCATCCGAACGAGCCCCGCGTCGAGACGATGGTCTACCTCGCCGCCGAGCAGGAGCACTGGATCGCCCGCGAGGAAGGCGATGCGGCCGATTGGCCAGGGGTCATCGACAACTTCCGGTATGCGCTGCGCCTCTTCCCTCGATCGGAATGGGCGCCGCTGGCGTGGATGCGCATCTTCGAAGCGCAGCGCCGCATGGGCTGGGACCTCGAGGCGCTCGCCACCCTCGAGCGCTTCCAGCGGGCCGCGACTCCGTACTCGCTCGGCAAGATCATCGACCTGCGCGCGTCGGTCCTCGCGGATCTGAATCGGGCCGAGGACGAGATCGCCGCGCGGACCGAACTGGTGGAGAAGGACCCCGAGTATCCCGGAGGGGCGCAGTCGCTGCTGCGTCTCGGCCACCTCCTGCATGCCAGGGGAGACCGCATTCGCTCGTACGATGCCTTCCGGCGGTCGTGGGAGCGGGATCGGCGTCTGCTGCTGGCCGATGCCGACCTTCTGGGCGAGGCGGCGGCATGCGCGCTCGAGAACAACGATCAGGAGTGGGCCCAGACACTCGTCGACCGCCTCCTCACCGACTTCCCAGCCCGGCCGGACAACGCCCGGGTGATGGCCCTCCAGGCCCGCCTCCGCCGAACGCAGGGACGCGACAGCGAGGCGCTCGAGATCTACGAGCAGATGCTGCGGACGTACGGGGAGACGCCGCAGACTCTCGAGGCGATTGTCCGCCTCGCCATGCAGGGGGAGGCCGACGCCGAGGCGGGCCGCCTCGCGCCGAACGTCACGGACCGCGCCTACCACGATCCGCGGGACGCCTACGAGCGCGTGATCCGGCAGTTTCCGTCGGAGGAGGTGGCGCAGATTGCCTTCCAGCGGCTCGGGCGCGCTCTGATTGCGAGTGGCGAGCCCGAGGAGGCTCTGTTCGTCCTCGATCAGATGATCCGGATCCATCCGCGCTCGCCGCTGCGCCTCGATGCGGAGGAGATGATGAATCAGGCGCTGGCGCAGGCGCTCAGCGGGCACATCGATGCGGGTGACGCGATGAGCGCGGTGGCGCTTCACTGCGAGAGCCAAGGCATGCAGGCGACCTTCGACCTCTCGCCGGCGCTCCAGTGGCGGCTGGCCCAGGCCTACGCCGAGCTGGGGCTGCGGGAGCAGGCCGCCGCATTCACCGAGCGGCTGCTCGACCAGTGGGGCCGCGGGGCCGAGCCCGATCTTCCCTGGGAGAGCGTGTTGCACTCGCACATCGCGTCGCTGCGCCAGACCGATCGCCTCGAAGAGGCCCTCGCGGCCGTGGACCGCTGGCTGAGTCAGTTTCCACAGAGCCCGCGCCGGGCGGACTTGGCCTATGCCCGGGCTGACGTGCTCCATGCCCTCGGCCGCTGGCACTCCTGCCTGGGCGCCATCGACGAGGCACTCGCTCTCGGGGGGACGGCGGACCAGAGGCTCGAGGCGCACTTCCTGCGCGCCGATTGCACACGCCACGCTCTCGGGCCGGAGCTGGCGCTGCCGATCTACGTCGAGGCGCTCCAGACGTTCCAGCGCGAGGGGCGGGATCACCTGACATCGGCGGTGCCCTTCGAGATCGTCTTCGGTCTCGCCGACTGCCTGCACCAGACAGCGAACTGGGACCGGGCGAGGCGCGTCTACGAGGAGCTCATCGCCGTCTACCCCGACGCGCCGGAGCGGCCCATCTTCGACTACCGGCTTGCCCAGTGTCTCGCCCATCTCGGCCGCGGCGAGGAGGCCCGGCAGCACCTCGGCACGCTCCTCACGCGGGACGCGGGCACCATCTGGGGCGAACTCGCACGGCAGATGAGAACCGACGTCGAGTGGACGCGCCGCTACCCCAGCGTCTTCACCCCGGGAGGGGTGACGCCGTGAGCGCGCCTGCGGCACCCCGCCTTGAGACGCTGAGTCTCGCTTTCGAGCGGTTCAACGAGGCCGCGCGTCTTCTGGAGTCGCAGCAGCGGACCCTTCAGGAGCGGGTGGCGTCGCTGGACCTTCAGCTGGCCGAGAAGAACAACGAGCTCCACAACGTCCTCGAGAATCTCTCCGCCGGGGTCATCGCCGTGGGGCCGGACGGCCGCATCGCCACGGCCAACGGGGCGGCTTGCGCCCTCCTCGGATGCGCGCTCGACGACCTCCTCGGCCAGCCCGCGGGTGAGCTCGTGTCACAGCGCCTTGGCACCGGGTTCGTCTCGCGCTGCGCCGCGGGGGGCTGGTCCGATGCCGGCACCGTGGAGACCTCACTCCCGAGGACCGGCGGAACCGTCCGCCTGCACGCGTCCCCGGCCCGGGACGTCCGCTCCGGCGCGCCCATCGGAGGCATTCTCATCCTCGAGGATATCACGGCGCTCGTCCAATGGCGCGAGCGGGCGCTGCTCAATCAGCGTCTGTCGACGATGGGCCAAGTCGCCGCGCAGATTGCGCACGAGATCCGCAATCCCTTGGGATCGGTCGAGCTTCTCGCCTCGATGCTCGCCCGTGAGACGGCGGGGACGCGCGCCGCCGGGATCGCAGGTCACATTGTCGCCTCGATCCGGTCGCTGGACTCCCTCGTGTCGAACATCTTGCTCTTTGCCCGCGGACGTGAGCCGGAGGTCGAGCCGGTGCTCTGGGAGGATGTCGCGCGGGCCGCTCTCCAGCACGCCGGCCACGCCCTGGACGAGTCGAGCGTCCGCGTCGAGACGCGCTGGCAGGCCTGTCCCGCGCGGGTGCTGGGCGATGCGGATCTGCTGACCCGGGCGGTCGTGAACTTGCTCCTCAATGCCGCGCAGGCGATGGAAGCGACCGAAGGGCCACGGGTCATCACGCTCGAGACGGCCGGAGACTCGGGATGCTCGCTCCGCATCGCCGACCGCGGGCCCGGCGTGCCGGCCGAGCTCCGCGAGCGCATCTTCGATCCCTTCGTCACCACTCGCCGCCGCGGGACGGGGCTGGGCCTGGCCATTGTCTCGCACATCGTCGCGGCCCACGGCGGCCGCGTCACCTGCGGCGAGAGTGAGCGGGGGGGCGCGGTCTTCGAGATCACCCTGCCGCGGGCGGAGGCCCAGGCAGAGCATCGTGAGGGTACCCATGGCTGATCTGAAAGTGCTCATTGCCGACGACGAACCGGGCATGCGGCTGGCGCTCCGCGAGGTTCTGCGCTCCCGCTGCCAGGTGACCGAGGCGAGCGACGGCCGCGAGGCCATCGCGCTGCTCGAGGCGCAGGCGTTCGATCTGGTCGTGACCGACGTCCGGATGCCCGAGGCGACAGGTCTTGAGGTCCTCGCCAAGGCCACGGCCCTGCCGCAGGGCCCGGCGGTGATCGTGATGACCGCCTTTGCCACCATCGACGACGCGGTCTCGGCCATGCGCAGCGGCGCGGCCGACTATCTCATCAAACCCTTCAGCGCCGACGTGGCCATCGAAGCCATCGAGCGGGCCGCCCGGCGCCGCACGGAGAGCCGCCGGGCCGAGGCGGCCGGGTCAGGGGCCGCGTCGAAGCGGACACCGCCTCAGACTCACCCGCTGATCGCGGAGGATCCCGCGATGCGGTCGACGATCGAGTTCGTCGAGGCCATCGCCGACAGTGAGGCCACCGTCCTCATCACCGGCGAGTCGGGCGCCGGCAAGGAGATCATCGCGCGGCACATCCATCGCCGCTCGCGCCGCTCGGCGGGGCCCTTTGTCGCCGTCAACTGCGCGGCGCTTCCGGAGACACTGCTCGAGAGCGAGCTCTTCGGCTTCGAGAAGGGGGCGTTCACCGGCGCTGTCCAGTCGCGGCCCGGCAAGTTCGAGCTCGCGTCGGGCGGGACGATTCTCCTCGACGAGATCAGCGAGATGCCGATGTCGCTGCAGGCCAAGCTCCTCCGCGTGCTCCAGGAGCGGACGATCGACCCCATCGGCGCGCGCCAGCCGGTCCAGGTTGATATCCGGGTGCTGGCGACGAGCAACCGGGACATGATGGCGGCCGTCGAGTCGGGCCAGTTTCGCCAGGACCTCTTCTACCGCCTCAATGTCATCGGCGTCGAGATTCCGCCTCTGCGAGAGCGCCCGCGCGACATCGAGCCGCTCGCGCTCTACTTCGCCCGCAAGCACGCTGTGCGCAACGGGCGCCCCGTCCCTCGCCTCAGCGAGGAGGTCCTGGCGCACCTGGCCGGGCAGCGCTGGCCGGGCAACGTGCGTGAGCTCGAGAACTTCGTCGAACGCGCCGTGCTGCTCACGCGGGGTGAGGTGATGACGCCCGATGATCTGCGCCTCTCGGCTCGATGCGGAGCCACCCCCATGGGCGCATCCACCCGCGGCGGTCAGGAGACGGTTCCGGTCACGCTGGCGGAGATGGAGCGGAAGATGATCGTGACGACTCTGCGGGACACGGGGGGCAACCGCACCCGCGCGGCCGAGATCCTCGGCGTGAGCGTCCGGACCATCCGAAACAAGATTCACGAGTACGGTCTCAAGGAGGCCGTCTGAGAGCCCATCCCCCATGGCCAGCACCTCCCTGCAAAGAGCCCCCTTGCCCCGAGCAGGGGGGCTCGCCACTTTGCAGGCAGGGCCGCTCTCGTCCCACGCTGACGGCTGAGTGACATTCTGATGGCGCCGACCCGTCAAAAAAATGACGGTCTTCCACGATCTCCTACCTCCGGTGACATCGTACATCATTGAAATTAGATGCCTTGTCGGCATAGTCCGGCGCGAGGCCATCTGGCCTCACCCTTGCCTCAGAAGGTGGTCTCAGAGGAGCCCCAGGCCATGATCGACGATCTCTTCGGCGGACCCCTTCGGCAGATCGAAGCCTCGCTGACGGTGCGAGCGGCTCGGCAGGAGCTGCTGGCATCGAACATCGCGAACTCGGAGACACCTGGCTACCGGGCTCTCGATGTCAACTTCGCGGCGACCATGGAGAACGTTGTCGAGGAGATGCGTCGAGCGGATGCCACGGCGGGGCCGCGGTTGGTCCCGGTCGGCTCGGCACCGGCGCCGGTTGGCGAGCTGTTCGTGGTCGAAGGGAGTGACAAGGGTTCGATCGGCAACAGCCAGAACACGGTGGACATCGACGCTCAGATGGCGCGGCTGGACGAGAATCGCCTCATGTTTCAGGCGACCGCTCAGCTCGCGGCGCTCCGCTTTCAGGGTCTGAAGTCCATCCTCGAGGAAGGAGGCCGCGCGCGATGAGCACGTTCACGGCCATGGACATCGCGGCGTCGGGGCTCGCGGCCCAGCGCACGCGGATGGCGGTGGTGGCGAGCAATCTGGCGAACATTCACTCGACGCGCGACCCCGAGGGCGCCGGGCCGTATCGCCGGCGCGAGGTCGTCGTCGAGGCGCAGCCCATCGGCTCGTTCGGCGACCTGCTGAGCCGCGAGCTCGGCGGGCCGTCGGACGCGCTCCAGGCCGCGCTGCGGGGCGTGGAAGTCGCCGCGATCCGCGCCGACGAGGCCGCTCCGCTCGAAGTGTACGACCCGGGGCATCCCGAGGCGGACGAGAACGGTGTGGTGCGCCTGCCCAACATCTCGGTGATGCGCGAAATGGCCGACATGATGGCCGCCTCCCGGATGTACGAGGCCAACTTGGCCACCCTGCGGGCGGCGCGCGACATGGCCCAGGGTGCTCTCGAGATCGGGCGCTCATGAGGCCCGCGACGATTTTGGGGCGGACGGCTTGACCGCCCACCCCATGCTGCCGATGAACCGTGATGGGAACATCTGACCTCTGAGGAGCCGAGACCGTGGACAACCTGTCCGTCGCCGCCCACCTGCGCTCGCTGGCCAATCCGATTGGCGGGCCCGGTGGCGTCTCCGCCGAGCGGCCCCCGGCCGTCCCCGGCGCCGGGCAGACACGTCCATTCGGCGAGTTCCTCGAGGAACAGATCGCGGAGGTCAACGACCTGCAGCTCGAGGCGAACCAGTCCATCGAGGATCTGGTGACGGGCCGCAGTGACGATCTGCACGCGACCATGATCGCCGTGCAGAAGGCCGACGTGTCCTTCAAGCTTCTCATGGCGGTGCGCAACAAGCTGCTCGATGCGTACGACGAAGTCGTCCGCATGCAGATCTGAGCGCGCTGCTCCCGGTTCACCGCGCAGTCTGACCTTCGCGCCCAGGGCCGCGGCCGCTTGACCGCGGCCACCCCCGGGTGGCGATGACTCTCGGATGGAGCGAGTGACAGCCATGGCGGAAACCACCGGCCTGGGTTCGCAGGTCAAGACCTTCTGGGGCTCTCTGAGTCCCTCCCGCCGCGTCTCGATGGTCGCGCTGACGGTGGGCTGCCTTGGGCTGATCGGGCTCCTCGTGCATCAGGCGACGCGCGCGAACTACGCGGTGCTCTTCGACGGCTTGGCCGAGCAGGATGCCAGCGCGGTTGTCCAGTCCCTCAGCGCGCAGCGAGTCCCCTACACGCTGTCGAGCGATGGCCGGACCGTCCGGGTGCCTCAGAGCCGCGTCGCCGAGCTCCGAATCGAGCTGGCGGGACAGGGGATTCCGACCGGCGGGACGGTTGGGTTCGACATCTTCGATGAGTCGCCCCTGGGTATGACCGACTTTCTGCAGCACCAGAATGAGATCCGTGCCATCCAGGGCGAGCTCACCCGCACGATCCGCGGGCTCGACCCCGTCGAGTCCGTCCGTGTCCACGTCACCATGCCCGAGGACACGGTGTTCGTGCGCGAGGCCACCGACCCGACGGCCTCCGTCGTCCTCCGCCTGAAGGCCGGTCGCCGTCTGAGCGAGCGTCAGGTCAACGGCATCATCAATCTCGTGGCGGGTGCCGTGCGCGGCATGCGTCCGGAAGGCGTCGTGGTGGTCGATGCGGCGACGGGCGAGACCCTCACTCCTGAGGGGGGCGCCCCCGCGGCGGACCGCGGCACGTGGCAGGAGCAGTATCGCCGCGCCTACGAGGAACAGCGCGAGCGCCAGATCGTGACAGCGCTCGAGCGCGTGGCGGGACCCGGCAATGTCGTGGCCCGCGTGGCGGCGACCTTCGATTTCACCGAGCGGACGGTGCAGCAGGTTCAGATGGACCGCCCGGCGACCATGCAGACCGACCGGGAGCTCGAGATCACGCCGGGGGACGGTGGCGTGCCGGGCGGGGTGATCGGGTCGGACAGCGAGCTCGGCGAGGATCAGATTGCGACACTGACGGAGAGCGGCGCGCGCTTGATCCAGCGCGAAACGACCCGCAGCGAGGCGGGCTCCACGACGACCAGCAGCCAGCAGCCTGGAGGCCGGCTGGTGCGACAGACGGCGTCGGTGCTGATTCACGAGCGGCCGGCGACGGTGGCCTCGGGCGCCGGCGGAGAGCCGGGGGGCGGAGACGGCACCGGCACCTCAGAGACGGCCGAGTCGATCGCCTGGACGCCGGAACAGCTCGCCCAGTTCGAGAACATCGTGAAGATGGCCATCGGCTTCAGCGAAGAGTCGGACGCCGTCACCGTCGCGAGCCTTCCGTTCCTGCCCCCCGCAGACCAGCTGGGTGGGGACGACCTCTACCGGAGCATCGAGCAACGCCAGTGGATCATGTCGCTCGTCCGGTTGGGGCTCATCTGCGCCGCGGCGTTTCTGCTCTACTGGACGGTTCTGCGACCGGTGAAGCAGCAGGTGCTGCGGCCCCAGACGCTCCCGTCGACGCAGGCGGCCGGTCTCCTCGGCCAGCGGGTCGGAGACCTGGAAGACGGTGCCCAGGCGGCCGCGCGTCTCGAGGGCCAGGCGGCCGCGACGCCGGATCAGACGCAGCCTGGGCAGGCGGAGCGGCCCCGCGCGCTGACGGGGGCCATCCCGATCCCGCAGACGGGCGACCAGGGGCTCAACGAGTCGATTCGCCAGATGGCTCAGACGAGTCCGGCTCAGGCGGCGGCGATCCTCAAGACATGGCTGAGCCAGGCCTGAACGGAGGTTGACGCGATGGCCGTGAAGATTCGAAACACCTCCCAGCTGACGGGACCGGAGAAGGCCGTCATCGTGCTGCTGTCGATCGACGACGACGTCTCGGCGGACCTTCTCAAGCACCTGGACTCCTCGGAGCTGACGAAGATCTCGAACTACGTCAATCTCCTCAGCGATGTCCCCCGCGACTGCGTCATCGAGGTCAAGCGCGAGTTCGGGATGACGCTGGCCGAGCGCACAGGCGGCCTGTCCTCGGGCACGCGCGGGAAGATGCGCGAGCTCATGGCCAGCGCGCTGCCGAAGGAGAAGCTCGGCAACGTCCTCGAGGTCCTCGACTCGGGCAACGCCAACTTCGGCCTCGAGACGCTCAAGTGGCTCGACCCGCACGCGATCGCCAACCTGTTTCGCAACGAGCATCCGCAGACGATCGCCTTCATCCTGGCGCACCTCGACCCGGGCCAGGCGGCGCAGGTCCTGAGCCTCATGCCGGAGAATCTGCAGGCCGACATCGTCATGCGCATGGCCCACCTCGAGCGCATCAGCCCGGAGGTCGTGCGCGAGCTCAACGAGGTGCTGGCGAAGGAGCTCACCTGGACGGGCTCGCAGCAGAATCAGAGCGTGGGCGGCGTCGACGCGGTCGCCGAGATCATCAACCAGCTCGACAAGGCGACAGAGACGAAGATCCTCAGCAGCATCGAGGAGCTCAATCCCGGCCTCGCCGAGAACATCCGTGAGCTCATGTTCGTCTTCGAGGACCTGCTCCGCATCGACGACCGCAGCATGCAGCAGATCATGAAGGAGGTGAGCAACGACGTGCTCACCATGGCACTCAAGACGGCGAGCCCCGAGATCAAGGAGAAGATGTTCAAGTCGGTCTCGCAGCGCGCCGCGCAGATGATCGAGGAGGAGCTGCAGATGATGGGGCCGGTCAAGCTGTCGGACGTCGAGGCCGCTCAGAACGAGATCATCAAGATTGCCCGCCGCCTCGAGGAGGAAGGCAAGATCGTCATCGCAGGCAAGGGCGGAGGCGAGCAGCTTGTCTGATCTCTGCACCACCGGCTCCGTGCCCCGGCGCTCCGCGCTGCTCCACGCGAGCGACGTGCAGGTCACACCGGCCCGCGCGGCCATCGACTCGGAGTTTCCTTCGGAGTCGCTCCTGCGCTCGGTCCGCGAGGCCGTTCTCCATGACCGGCCGGTGCCGCTGCCAGAGGAGAGCCGCCAGGGACCGCGCCTGAATCCGGCCGACCGCCTGCTCCTCGAGGCGCGGGAGATCCACGGGCGCGCGAAGCAGCGTGAGGCCGAGAGCCTCGCGCTTCACGATCAGGCCATGGCGCGCGCAGCGGAGGTCGAGCGCGATGCCTACCACAAGGGGTATCAGCAGGGCGAGCAGGCAGGCCTGGAGATGGGCCAGGCCAAGATGGCGCCGATGCTCGCAGAGATCAGCGCTCTTCTGATGGCGATCCGGGACGCGCACGGGCAGGTCGTCGAGGCCAACCGGAGTCAGCTCGTCGAGCTCGCCTGCGCGGTCGCCACGCGGCTGCTGCACCGTGAGCTCGAGCAGAGCCCAGACCAGATCATGACGACGCTGGAGGAGGTCCTGGGGCTCATCGGGCAGGACCAGAGGGTGAAGCTGCGCCTGAGCCAGGTCGACTTCCAGCATCTGCTCAACCATCAGAACCAGATCCCCGCGCTGAGCCACCTCGGCGACCGCGTGACCTTCGAGATCGACCCACAGATGGTGCGCGGCGGCTGCCTCGTTCAGACCAGCACGGGCCAGATCGACGCCACGATCGAGACGATGTACGACGAGATGAGGCGCACGCTCTCGAACCCCGAGCGGGCGAGGGAGGCGTGAGATGCCTCTGCTCGAGTCCGATCTGAGGCCGGTCGTGGAGGCCGTGCGCCGCCACGAGCCGATTCAGGTGAGCGGGAAGGTGACCGATGTCATCGGCACGGTGATCGAGGGCCACGTGCCGGACACGGCGATGGGCGCGCTCTGCGACCTCCACCCGGAGGGTTCGAGGCCGGTCGGGGCGGAGATCGTGGGTTTCCGCGGCGAGAAGGTGCTGCTGATGCCGCTCGAGGACATGCGAGGTCTCAAGCCCGGCTCCCGCATCCTGGTGCGCCAGTCGCGGCCGACCGTCCGTGTGGGTCCGCGTCTGCTGGGGCGAGTTCTCAACGGTCTCGGGGAGCCGATGGACGGAGGGCCGGCAATTGCCGGGGAGGCGGAGTACCCGCTGTACGCGAACCCGCCTTCGGCGATGGACCGTCCGCGGATCATGGAGCCCGTGGACCTCGGCATCCGGGCCGTCAACGCGATGCTGACGGTCGGTGTGGGACAGCGCGTGGCGATCATGGCGGGATCGGGCGTCGGGAAGTCGGTGCTTCTGGGAATGATGGCCCGTCACACGGCGGCCGAGGTCAATGTCATCGGCCTTGTCGGTGAGCGGGGCCGTGAGCTGCGGGAGTTCATCGAGCGAGACCTCGGCGAAGAGGGCCTTCGCCGGAGCGTGGTGATCTGCGCGACGAGCGACGAGTCCCCGCTGATGCGCCTGAAGGCGGCATTCCTGGCGACCGCGGTCGCGGAGTACTTCCGGGATCTGGGCAAGCAGGTCCTGCTGATGATGGACTCTGTGACACGCCTCGCAATGGCCCAGCGAGAGGTCGGGCTGGCCGTGGGGGAGCCGCCGACATCCAAGGGATACACCCCCAGCGTCTTGGCCATGCTTCCCCGGCTGCTCGAACGCGCGGGGACGCATCCCGCAGGCGGGTCGATCACGGGGCTGTACACCGTCCTCGTCGAGGGGGACGACATGAACGACCCCGTGGCGGACGCGATCCGCTCGATCGTCGATGGCCACATCGTGTTGACCCGCGCGCTGGCCGCGCAGAATCACTACCCCGCCATCGACATCATGAACTCCAAGTCGCGGCTCATGATGGACATCTCCCATCCGGACCACCTCGAGAACGTCCGCCAGGTGCTCGAGTGGATGGCGACCTATCAGAAGATCGAGACGCTGCTGAACATCGGCGCCTACACGCGCGGCACCAATCCGGCCGTCGACGAGGCGGTGGCCATGTGGCCTCACATCACCGGTTTCCTCCGCCAGGCGGTGACCACGCGGGCCGGTCTCGCCGAGTCGGTCGCGGAGACGGCACAGCTCGTGCTGAGAGCGAAGGCGATGACCGGAGCGAATCGAGGCTGAGTGCGCGATGTTCCGCTTTGAGCTGCAGCCGATCCTCGACCACCGCGAGCACCTCGAACAGGAGGAGCAGCGGCGCGTGGCGCGGGTGCAGCAGCACCTCATTCGCCTCGAGGATGACATCGCGGCGGTGGAGACGATGGCAGACGACTCGGCGGCGCTGTGGGAGCGCGAGCTGGGGGGAGACATCGCCCCGCCGCGCCAGGAGATCTTCGCCGCGTGGCGCATGGAGCTGCGCCGGCGCCGGAGCGAGCTGCTCACTCAGCAT
>JABWBI010000375.1 GCA_013360565.1 Candidatus Sumerlaeia bacterium
CCTCCGGCCGCCCCGGCACCCGCAGAGCTCCCGCCCGCGGAGGCCGCGCCCGCGGATCCGAACTCACCTTTCAACTTCTGAGAGGGCCGCCGCCTCTGATGAAAATGCTCGTGGCGGTCATCAAGCCCTTCAAGCTGACCGAAGTGAAAGATGCGCTCAACGAGATCGGCATCGCCCGGATGACCGTGAGTGAAGTCCGCGGCTTCGGCCGCCAGAAGGGGCACACCGAGCTCTATCGCGGCTCTGAGTACCAGGTCGACTTCCTGCCAAAGGTCCGCATCGAGATTGCGCTCGAAGACGACCGCGTCGAGCAGGCGGTGAACACCATCGAGGAAGTCGCCAAGACCGGCACGATCGGCGACGGCAAGATCTTCGTCTGGGACCTCGGCACCGTCGTGCGCATCCGCACCGGCGAGCGCGGACCCGACGCCCTCTGACCCCCTCAGCGCGGCCGGGGCATCTTCAGTCTCATCTCCGCCTGCCGCCGCTTCCAGTCCAGTCGATAGAGCGGGCAGGGATCGATCCTCAGATTCATCGCCTTGTCGGGGTGGTGGCAGTACACCTGATTCGTGTTGGGATCGACCTCATGGTAGCAGCAGTCGCTCAGCTTGCAGAAGACCGGCGTCCGGGGCGGGGTGGCGGAGGGCATGTCGGGCACGGATGAGACTCACAGGCTGTCGCGCCACGCGCGGTCGAGGTCGGCGAGGGTCGTTCGCAGATTTCGCCGGATGGCGCTGTCGATGGTCTCTCCCCGCCGGAGATCGGTCAGCACACCGCGCAACGCCGCGGCTCCGAAGCGCTGAAGAAGCCCCTCGACGAAGCTGGCGCTCGAAAGGTAGGCGATCTGCGCCTGCCGTGTCGAGGGAATCTGCGAGAAGTCCGCCGGGAGATCGGGGATGGGGATCAGCTCACCCGACCGGGCACAGTCGCGGAGATCGGCCCGGGCGCGCGGGGCGATGCGAAAATGGGTCTCGAAGTTCTGGGCCAGCCCCTCGTTGAGCCACGCAGGGGCCGCCGCGTGGGCCAAGTCGAAGATGAACGCGTGCGTCAGCTCGTGGCTGAGCGTGTCCTGCAGCGCCCGCCGCTGCTCGCGGGTCTCGATGGGGCGCACCGCCACCCGGATCTGCCCATCGTATGAGGCGAGCGCCCAGTGGGGGGCCAAGGTGACCTCCTGGAACTGCTCGGCCGTGTGGATGGTCAGCGGAATGCGCCGGCTCGGCGTGTGTCCGAAGAGGCCGGCGAGACGCATCCGCTCCTGCTCGAGGACCTGCAGGCACGTCTCGCCGAATTCACGGGCCCCGCGCGGAAAGAGCAGGGTGAAGTGATCGGTGGTCAGCCGCTCGTGACTGGCCGTCGCCTCGCGGTCACGCTCGAGCTGCCGGAGGGCGCGGATCACCTCGGGCAGAGCCGGATCGATCCCGTGCGCGCGCTCGAGGAGCGGATACGCCGCGTCCGCCTCGGCGCGGGCCTGATGCCACTCAGCGAGATCCACGAGCGCCGCCACATTGTCCGGCTCCCATGAGATCGCCCGCTCGAGGTGGACGCGCTGGGCTTCGTCCTCGCCACGCGCCTCGAGATGTCGCGCCCAGAGCAGTTCGATCAGGCTGGCCGCCTGGATCTGCCGCGTGGCGACGTCGCCGCTCGCCTCGACGCCGGTGACGAGTGCGATGGCCTCCTCGAAGTCCTCGCCGGACTGGGCCCGGTGGACGGCGGCATTGATGGCGACGCGGTCGCGATTGCGGCGGATGGCTGGATGGTCCGGCAGCGCCTCGAGAGCGCCGTCGAGCGCGGCCAGGGCCTCGTCGAGCGTGTTCACGGCCTTCGATGGCGGTGTCGCCAGCCCGACCGAGTCGCAGACGCGCTTGAACGCCTCCCGGTCCTCGGCGCGGTGGATGACCTCGCGGCTCGCCCCGATCATCTCAATCTCGAACTCGCCGAGCGTGCCGCTGTCCCAGAGGGCGCAGGCGCAGTTGAGGGCGGTCTGCCCGCCGAGGGTGGGGAGGATCGCGTCGATGGGCGTCCCGAGCGAACGCTCCTTCTCGATGATCTTGCGGACGGTCTCGGGCGTGATCGGCTCGACGTAGGTGCGGTCGCTGAAGGCCGGGTCGGTCATGATGGTGGCGGGGTTGGAGTTGACGAGGACGATCCGGTACCCCTCGTCGCGCAGGGCCTTGCACGCCTGCGCCCCCGAGTAGTCGAACTCGCACCCCTGCCCGATGACGATCGGCCCGGAGCCGATGACGAGGATCGTGTGGATGTCGGTGCGTTTGGGCATCGCTCTCCGCCGAGGCTGCGCCGCGACCCCGCCGGCGACTCCGACCGCCGGGCCGAGTGAGTTCAATGGGGTTCGGTCTGCCGCTGCCGAGGAAGGGTAAGCGATCCGGGAGGGCCGGGCAAAGCACCCGCCGCAACGGTCGCGGCTTGCCACGTTCGGGGTTTCGCGTACAGTTGCGCTCGTCCGTCGCCCGGGGCGACGCCCTCGGACGCCCGGGGCCTCGCGTGTCGCGGTTCCTGCCCAAGTCGATCGTCTGTCTGCGCGAGGGCTACACCGCGCGCCTCCTGGCCGGGGATCTCACCGCGGGCCTCACCGTCGGCATCGTCGCGCTGCCGCTGGCGATGGCCTTCGGCATCGCGTCGATCCCGGAGCATGTGGCGGCCGAACTCGCGGCGATTCACCCGTGGCTCACCCCGCCGGCGATGGGCCTGTTCACGGCCGTCATCGCCGGGTGCCTCATCTCCGCGCTCGGCGGCAG
>JABWBI010000376.1 GCA_013360565.1 Candidatus Sumerlaeia bacterium
ATGGCCTGGGCGACCTCGGGGTCACCGCCGTCGGCGAGGTGGTAGATGCGGCCCATGACGCCCTGGAGCTCGGGGAACTCGCCGACCATGCCGGTGACGAGGTCGGCCTTGCACAGCGTCGCGGCCCGTGTGAGGCGCTCGCGCGCGGCGGCATCGAGGCCGAGGCGCTCGGCCAGGGACCCCGCGAGGCGCACAAGACGCTGTGTCTTCTGCTCGTAGCTGCCGAGCTTTTCCTGCCACGTCACCTTTGCGAGGCCCGAGGCGTGCTCGGTCAGCGTCTTCTTCCGGTCCTCGCGGAAGAAGAACTGGGCGTCGGCGAGGCGAGCCCTCAAAACGCGCTCGTTGCCTGCGATGATCTGGGGGGCGTGCGCGGGTGACCCGTTGGAGACGAAGACGAAGCGGTTGATCAGACCGCCGCCGGGTCCCTCGACCGGGAAGTAGCGCTGATGGTGGACCATCGCGGTCTCGAGGACCTCGCGGGGAACTTCGAGAAACGGTTCATCGAAGACACCGGCCATGGCGGTAGGCCACTCGACGAGCTGGGTCACTTGGTCGACGAGGCCTTCGTCGACGAGCGCGCGCCCCTCGGCGGGCGGGATCGCCGCCTCAACCTGGCGCCGGACCTCGTCGCGGCGCTCGAGGGGGTCGACGAGCACTCTGCGCTTGCGCAGCGCCTCGCGGTAGTGGTCGAGGTCCGCCCGGTCGAGGTCGAAGTCTCCTCGCTCGTTGAGGAACCGGTGGCCCCGCGTCGTGCGGCCGGCGGCGAGCCCGGCAAGGGTGAGCGGGATGACGTCCTTGTCCAGAAGCGCGACGATCCATCGCACAGGGCGGGCGAAGCGCAGCCCGGCACGGCCCCAGGTCATTGCCTTGGGAAAGCTCAGGCGCGGGATGACCTCGCCAAAGATCTCCGTCAAAACCTCCGCGGTCGCTCGGCCCGCGATGCGCTTGTCGGCCGCCAGATAGCGCCCGCGGCTGGTCTCTTCGACGCGAAGCGCGGCGATGTCCACGCCGTGGCGCGCGGCGAAGCCCTGGGTGGCCTTCGTCGGGAGGCCTTTGGCATCGTAGGCGGCGGACTCGGGCGGGCCATGGACGGTCTCCGTCCGATCGTCCTGGCGGGAGGGCAAGTTGCTGAGAAACAGCGCGAGGCGGCGCGGGGTGCCGAGGCCGAGCGCCAAACCGTGTGTCAGACCCCGGGATTCCAGCCCGGCCGTCACCTCCCGCCGCAGCTGGTCCAGCGCGGGAGCGATGTAGGCCGCGGGAAGTTCCTCGACGCCGATCTCGAGCAGGCAGTGGGAGGTCATGGGGCGCGGCGATCTCCTGAGGGCGACAATCCGCCATGTCGTACCGGAGACGGCGGAGACGGTCAAACCCGAACGTTGACGCTCGGGGTGGAGGGGCGCTTGACTCGCGCCCTGTCTGCCGGAGGACCGCCATGCCACCCAAGCCCCTCGTCTATCTCGCCGGAGCCATCGAGCACGCGCCCGACGGGGGCGAGGGCTGGCGGCGCGCGCTGATCCCCCACCTGCGCGACGAGCTGAGCTGCGACGTCTACGACCCCACCGCCGACGAAGCGCAGTGGCTCACGGAGGAGGAGCGCGCGAACTTCCGCCGGTGGAAGACGGAGGATTTCTCGCGCTTCCAGCGGGCGATCCGCAAGGTGATCGCCAAGGACCTCTCGATTCTGGAGCGGGCCAGCCTGGTCGTGTGCCTGTGGGATGATCACGTCCGGCGCGGCGGCGGGACGCACGGCGAGATGACGCTGGCGCACGTGTGGGGCAAGCCGGTGCATCTGGTGCTGGGAATGCCCGTGGCGGAGGTGAGCAGCTGGATCCTGGGCTGCGCGACCGAGGTGCACGCCGACTTCGACAGTCTGCGGCGGCGGCTGGCGGCGCTGCGGCCGGGGCTGTGAGCCGAGGTCGCGATTGCCAGGCGTGGCGGGCGGTGGCAGACTGCGGCCTGTGAAGCCCGCGCGAAGGGGGGATCACGGCATGAGCGAGTGGTTTGAGACGGCGTTCGACACGGACTACCTCACGGTCTACGGCCAGTTCGAGCAGGAGCCGATCTGGCAGATGGACTGCGATTTCCTGATGCGTCAGCTCCGGCTCGAACCGGGGGAGGCGGTGCTGGACCTGTGCTGCGGGTCGGGGCGGCACAGCATCGAGCTGGCGCGGCGCGGGATGAAGATGACCGGCCTGGACCTCTCGCCGTCGCTCATCGAGCACGCCCAGAGGCGCGCCGCCGAGCGGGGCGTCGAGGTGACGTGGCTCTGTGAGGACGCGCGCGACCTCGATGTGCACGAGACATTCGACGCGGTGTTCAACTACCTCACCTCCTTCGGCTACCACGACCAGGCGGGGAACGAGGAGATCCTGCGGCGGGTGTATCGCGCGCTGAAGCCCGGC
The DNA here is from genome assembly GCA_013360565.1 of Candidatus Sumerlaeia bacterium. Lineage (GTDB taxonomy): Bacteria > Sumerlaeota > Sumerlaeia > JABWBI01 > JABWBI01 > JABWBI01. The sequence continues at coordinate 2,403 of JABWBI010000376.1, forward strand.
GGGCGCTTTCTCATCGAGAAGATCAACACCGTGTGGCTGCTGGGCAATTTCGTGAAGACGGAGCGGCGGGTGTACGACGGGTTCACGTACGTCGAACGGCGGAGCTACGATGCGCGGAGCGGACGGATCGAGATGGTGCGCGAGAAGCTGATGCCGGACGGGACGGTGAAGCCGCTGCCGCCCTTCAGCGTGCGGGCCCACCTGCCCTCGACGCTGGTCGAGATGCTCGAGGCCGCGGGCTTCGCCGTGGGCCCGTTCGTCGCCTCGCCGACGGGCCAGGAGTATCAGCCTTTTCTCTCTCCGCGCATGGCAATCGTCGCGTGCCGCCCGCTCTGAGCGCTCCGGAGGC
>JABWBI010000043.1 GCA_013360565.1 Candidatus Sumerlaeia bacterium
GCGCGCGCCCGCCCGCTCGAGCGCCTGCCAGTGCCCGCGCTCCTTCGCCATCGCCTCGACATTCGCCGAGGCCGCCGCGACGTAGAGCTCCACGCTCTCCGCGACCCGCTTGCCCTCGAGCACCGCCGCCGCGTCCGCGAGGTCGGGCAGGCGCGAGTTCACGCACGAGACGAGGTACGCCTTGTGGATCTTCACCCGCCGCTTCGCGATCTCGCGCACAGGCGTCATCACTTTCACCTCGTTGGGACCCGACACGTGCGGCGAGACCTGCGCGAGGTCCAGATGCAGCGTCATCGCATACGAGGCGCCGGCGTCCGGCGTCAGGTCCATCGCCTCGATCGCCGCGAAGACCTCGGGGGTGACCAGGGGGCGCGTCCGCGTGAACTCCCGCGCCACACCGTCGTACGGGAACATCCCGATCAGCGCGCCCCACTCCGTCGACATGTTCGAGATGCTCATGCGCTCCTCGATGGAGAGACCGCCGACGCCGTCGCCCGTGAACTCCACCGCGCAGTTCAGCACTTCGTCCTGGTTGTACAGGCCGCAGAGGGTGATGATCACGTCCTTGCCCGACGCCCCCCCGCGCAGTTGGCCCGTCAGCACCACGCGCACGATCGGCGGCACCTGCCACCAGAACGTCCCCGTCGCCCAGATCACCGCCGCGTCGGTCCGCACGACGGGCGTCCCCACGGCGCCCACGGCACCGTACATGTTCGAGTGCGAGTCGCTGCCGACGCAGAGCGAGCCGGGCGTCACGTAGCCGTGCTCCATCATCACCTGGTGGCTGATGCCCGAACCCGCCGGGTGGAAGGCGATTCCGTGCTGCTTGGCGAAGGCCTCGATCTTGGCGTACTTGGCGAGGTTCTTCTCGGACTTGTTCTGGATGTCGTGGTCGATGATGAACACCGGCTGCTTGGGATCGTGGATCCCCGCCGCGCCGATCTCCTTGAACTTCGGAATCACCGCCCCCGTGTTGTCGTGCGTCATCACGTGCTTGGGCCGGATCGTCACGTAGTCCCCCGCGCGCACCTCCCCTGCGTGGCCCACCGCGTGACGCTGAGTGATCTTCTCGATGAGAGTCTGACCCATGGCTCAGAGGCCTTCCATGACGTTGGAGTGCGGCCGTCGCGGCGACCAGCCGGTGCCCTTCTCTCGCAGCCGCCGCCGCCGGTCAAGCCCGCCGCGATTGCCGCGGTTCCGGTTCCCCTTGTGTTCCCAGGGCCCACCCGGCAGCCTCGCAGGACCCACTCGCCCATGCCCGTCCTCGCCGCTCTCCTCTTCGTCCCCCCCGCGCTCGCCGCCTTCCTCGCGCTGACGACCCCGCTCTTCGATCCCGGTTCGTCGGGGGAGTGGGCACCGATTGGTCATCTGTTCCTGACAGGCCTCATCGGCCTTGCGGGGGCCATCGTCGGCTTCGCGCTTGCCATCGCCTGCCGAGACTCGCCGCGGTGGCGTGGTTTCCATTCCCGCCTCCCGCTCATCCACGGCCTCCTGGTGCCCGCGGCCGCCGTCTCCACGGCGGCGATGCGCGAGGATTCGGTTCAGCAGATCCGCGACGGCCTCGTGCTCGCCGGCCTCGCCGTCGGGGGCGGAGCCGGACTCCTGCTCTTCGCCGTCGCGCGCCTGGCCAAGCGGCGCGCGGCGCCTCCGCGTGATGCCGATCGCGGAACCGCCGCTGCTTCAATCCCCCATCCAAGTGGTGAAGATTCCACCTGAGCTGAAGTGTGTTGAATCCGAGCTCTGCGGGCAGGCGCTCAAAAGGGGGCGGCAGGTCAAGCGTCATCGCCAGACTCCACGCCGCGAGGAGATGGCCAAGCCTCAGGGCTGATTCAGGAGTCCCACGAGGTCGGCGGCGTCCGTCACCCCGTCGCCATTGAGGTTCATCTCCGGCCGCAGACCGATGATCCCGAGCAGGGCATATACGATCTCATTCTCCGTTGGACCGGAGCCGGTGATTGGAATCGCCGGGGAGAACTCCGACGTGTTGCCATTCGGGTCAATCGCCGTCGCCGTGATGAAGCGCCCGGGTGGCCGTGCCAGCATGCGCTGCTCATCCCAGGCGACGGCGCCGTTGCTGTCCGTGGCGGTGAAGAAAGAGAAGAGGAACAGATCTCCCTCGCCGTGGCCCGTTGCGTCCGGCCCCTCGCTGGCAAAGAGCTCGATCTCATACTGCGTGTTGGGCCTGCTCCGCAGAGTGCCCCGGAAGCGCGCCATCGGCCCGCTGAAATTGGCCTCCTGAAGCTCCGGGAAGTTCTGAAGATCGTTGCCCCCCGCGTCACTGTCGTCCGTGTCGTTCTCCGTCACGCCCGGCGAATCCCCCCCGGCCGCGCGGAGATCGATGCCCAGGCCCCCGTTGGCAAAGATGCGATTGCGGCTGATGCGAATCCGGTCCGGAATGGACTCCACGCTGATCCCCGCACTGCCGTTGCCCAGCGGCATCCCATCGACATTCACGCCGATGCTGTTGAAGAAGATGAGATTGGGACTGCCGGCCACCACCTGGATTCCGAGTCCCGTGTTCCCGGAGATGACGTTTCCCTGGCCTGGCAACGGCCCCCCGACGATGTTGTCGCTCACATTGCCCAGCGCGAAGCCGGTTCCGTTCGGCACCGCGAATCTGCCGGTCACATCCGTGCCGATGAAGTTGCCCTGGACGATGTTGTGTGTGATCGACTCATTGACGAATCCCGTGTGGCTCATAGTCAGACCGGTCTGAGAATTGCCCGAGATCACATTGTGCATGATCCGGTTACCGATATGCTCCCCCGTGAGGCCCGAGATTTGCACACCCACGCGCGTGCCGGGAACTCGGCCGGCGCCGTCTGCAGTCAGGCCCACCATGTTACCGACGATGTCGTTGTTGTCGGTCGACAGGCTCACCCCGACGTCGTTTCCCGAGATGAGATTGCCCTCTCCCGATGCACTTCCGCCAATCAGGTTTCCATCGGATCCATTCGAGACAGAGATTCCCGTCTGAATGAGGAAGAAGCCGGGCGTCTCCGGCTGCCCCGTGCCTGTGCGATTGGTCCCGATGTAATTGCCCTGAATCACATTGCCGATGCTCCCCTCCATCTCGATGTTGCGGCGATGCCCGCTGATCAGGTTGCGCGCGACCGCCCCTGCGCCTCCCACGGTGGTGCCGGAGGCCTGATTCTCCAGGCGGATGCCCCCGAGATCGTTTCGAAGGGTTCCGCTCCCGCCCGAGGGGCTCACGGTCATTCCGGTGACGTCTGTTCCGATCGTGTTGCCCTGGATCCGGTTGGACTGCGCGTTGAGCCCGGAGATCAGAACGCCGTGTCCCGCGTTGCCCGAGATCAGGTTCCCCGCGCCAGGGGAGGCATTGCCGATCCGGTTGCCTGAGGCGAATCCCTCGATGAACACGCCGTTTCCCCCATTGCCACGGTCAAGCGTGCCCGTGCCGTCTGTCCCGATGAAGTTGCCCTGCACAAGCGTGTCGCCGCTTGTGTCGTCCAGACTCGGCCCGCCGATGTGCACGCCGTCGCCGGTGTTGCCGGAGATCAGGTTCCGTGCAGCCACCGAGGCGCCGCCGATGTGATTGTTGAAGCCAAAGACCCGGACCCCGTCGACACCATTGCCCAGCGGGGTGTCTCCGTCGGCGGCCAACCCGATGATGTTCCCCTGGACGGCGTTGCCCCCATCGACAATCAAGAGCCCGTGGACGTTGTTGCCGGAGATCAGGTTTCCGGCGCCGGGCTCGATTCCCCCGATGACATTGGATGTCCCGAAGATGTGAACCCCGACGCCATTGGGCAGGGGCGTGTTCCCTGCCCGGTTTGTGCCGATGCGATTGCCGCGCACCTGGACGCCCACCGCGTTGTTGATCAGGATTCCGGCGATCTGATTTCCGGAGATGACATTCGCCTCGGTGGAGGCAAATCCACCGATCACATGGCTGAACGGGTCGGAGCCGCTGGGCTGGGCCGAGGTGGGCGCGTCGATCTGAATTCCATTGCGATTGCCGACGATCCCTCCCAGCGTGCAGCCGATGACCCGGCACGTGGGCCCGGCGGTGATCCGGATCCCGGCTCCGTCGAAACCGGTGATCGTGAGCGAATTGACGACCGAGCTGGGCGCGGTGAGCAGGAGTCCATTCGCCCCCGTGCCGGCGAAGGTGCCGCTGATCACGATGAGCGGTTCGCCGTCCGGCCCCCGCTGGCTGGCGCCCGAGATGTCGATGTTGGTGGAGAGCGCCGGCAGCGGGCTCTGCGGACTGATGACGTGTGGGCCGCTGCCGGGGATGGCGAAGCGGATCTGGCTGAGAAAGCTGCTGACATTCGAGTTGATGATGGCCTGACGCAGGGAACCCGTGCCGCTGTCGTTGGTGTTGGTCACCGTCTCGACAATGCTGAAGGCCGCGAAAGCGGGACTCCCCGCCATCGCGATGATGACGCAGGCCAGAAGCAGGCGCGCTGGATGCATGGCCCCTCCAGAGGGGCGACATATCGCGCCGGGTCGCCAGCCGTGTCCAGCCCAAACAGGGGCTGGGGTCAGATGTCCCGCACCATCAGTCCCATGAGCTCGCCGGTGTTCTCGATGTCCTCGAGGTGATTGATCGCGTCTTTGATCTGGTTGCGGCGCTTCTCACTCACAATCGGCGCGGCCAGCGAGTGGAACTTCGTCTCGATCTCCTCCATGGTCATCGGGTCACGCGGGTCGCCTTTCGGGTAGTCCACGCGCAGTTCGAACTTCTCGCCCTTCGTCGTCGTGATCGTCACGTGGTTGGGCTGCTTGGCCGGGAAGAGCGGCTCGAACTCGGGGTTGGCCTTCGCCTTGAACTTGTGGATGTGCTGCTGAATGCGCGGGTCGCGGATCGCCGACTCCTTGAACTCCTCCGGCGTCACCTTGCCCCAGATGATCCCCGCCGCGATGCAGTACGGCAGGCTGTGGTCGGCCGTCTCGCGCGTCTTGGGCGCGTATTTCGCCGGGTCGGTGAGGATGTCCGCCGCGCGGGCAATGCACTGGAGTTCGATCTCCTGAATGTCATCGGCGGCCAGGTGATGCTCTTTGCAGATCTTCAGCACCGCGGACAGCGGCGCGTGGCACAGCGCCTCGATGGGGAAGGCCTTCATCCCGCAGTCGAGGATGCGCCACGACTCGCCCAGACCGTCCGTCAAGATGTTCAATTTCCACTCGGGCCCAAGCACCTTCACCATGCCCTCCTTGCCGTCGATCACGTGCTCCGGCCCGGAGTAGCCCTCCCTTGCCAGCAGCGCGGCAAAGACGCCCGCCTGCGTCGCCATCGGGTCGACGGTGTTCTTCATGTTCGTCAGCTTGCCGGCCGTCACGGCGCCGAGCGTGTGGCAGTGGCTGCCCGCGATGCCGATCGCGTTCTGCATCTGCCTCCAGTCGAGGTCGAGCATCCGCGCCGCGACGATGGGGCTCGCGAACGCCGTCAGCGTCGCGTGGTGCCAGCCGCGCTCGCGCACGCCGGGAAACGCCGCCTCGCACAGCCGCATCTCGAATTCATACGCGAGGATGATCCCGACGATCAGCTCTTTGCCCCCCTTGCCGAGCAGCTCACACGGCGACGTGGCCGCCGGGATGATGTCGCTCGGGTGGCACGGGTCCTGGCGCCAGTAGATGTCGTTGAAGTCCATCGCCCGGATCGCCAGCGCGTTGAACAGCGCCGAGTAGTCCACATTGGTCTTCTTGCCCGAACCGATCAGCGTGCAGCTCGGCTCGCCCCCCAGTGCCAGCACCACCCGCTCCGCCTGCTGGCAGTCCTCGTGCTGCACGCCGCCGAGCGCGCAGCCGACGGAGTCGTACAGAAAGCGCTTCGCGGCGTCGACCGCGTCCCGGGAGATGTCCTCGTAGCGGAGCCTCGAGGCCCACTGCGAGATGTGCGCGGTGATGGTCGGTTCGTTGCTCGCGGTCGACTGAGCCATGGCGTCTCCTCGTGCCGGCCGCCGCTCCCTGCTTCAGGGGCCGGGGAGGCCGGAGGTCTGGGCCGCCCTTGTCGCCAAAGGCCTCTCTGCGGTCAAGCCCGGACCAACCGGGACCCCAGCCGGGGGACCGGGCGAGCGCGGGGTGGCGAGCGAGTTTTCCGCTTGCCACATTCCCAGATGGGCACATATCAGGATCGCCATGGCTCGCGCCGCCACCACCGCCGATCCCTTCAACGCCATCGCCGAGCGGCGGCGGCGCGAGATTCTCGCCCTGCTCGGCCGGGGCGAACGGCCCGTGAACGATCTGGTCCGCTCCACCGGTCTCGCTCAGCCTCAGGTCTCCAAGCACCTGCGCGTCCTGCGCCGCGTCGGCCTTGTCCGGGTCCGCCGCGTGGGGCGCCAGCGAGTCTACCGCTTGGACACCAGTGGGCTCCGGCCCGTGCGCGAGTGGCTCGACGTGGTGCTGCGCGAGTGGCAGGCGAAGCGGCGACCGCGTGGCCGTGCCCTCTGACCTGGGCGACCGCAGGATGGTCCTTCCCCCGGGACTACAGTGCGCCGTGTGATCCCGTCATCGAGGCGTGGATGAATACCCGGCACGTCGCGCAGTGATGGGGACCTCAGCAAATCCTTGCGTGGCCAACCGGCCCTGGGGCAGAGATGAGGGCGACCTCGCTCCCGGGGGGGAGCCGCACCGAGATAGGCACAGCCATGCTCATCCCCATCCTCCTCGTTGCCGCCGCTGTCCTCTTGGCGCTGGTCCTCTTCATCGCCACGCGCCCGTCCGACTTCCGCGTCAGCCGCTCGATGACGATGGCCGCTCCGCCGGAAGCCGTGTTCGCGCAGATCAATGACTTCCACCGCTGGGACGCCTGGTCGCCGTGGGCGAAGCTGGACCCGGACGCCCAGACCGCCTTTCACGGGGCCGAGTCCGGCGAGGGTGCAATCTTCGGGTGGTCCGGGAACAAGCAGGTCGGCGAGGGGGGCATGACCATCACCGAGAGCCGGCCCCACGAATTGATCCGGATCAAGCTGGCGTTCCTCCGGCCGTTCAAGGCCACCAGCACGGCGGAGTTCACGTTCCGGCCGGCAGGAGAGGGGACAGAGGTGACTTGGACCATGTTCGGGAACAACAACTTCATGGCCAAGGCCGTCGGCCTCTTCATGGACTGCGACGCGATGGTGGGCAAGCAGTTCGAGCAGGGACTCGCCAGCATCCGTGCCATCGTCGAGACCCCGGTGTGACCCCTGCACCTCCAGCCAAGATCAAGGAGACTCCATGAGCACAGACACCCCTGGAACCAGCGACCGGCCCAGCATCGACATCTCCCTCCTCGTGGTGAGAGTCGTCGCCGGCGTCATTTTCGCTGCGCACGGCGCTCAGAAGGTCTTCGGCGCCTTCGGCGGCCCGGGCCTCGCCGGCATGGCCGAGATGCTCGGCCCCGTCGGCTACCTCGTCTCCATCGGCGAGTTCTTCGGCGGCCTCGGTCTCGTCGCCGGCTTTCTCACGCGCTTCTCCGCCGCCTCGAACATCGTCATCATGATCGGCGCCATCGTCATGGTGCACGGCCAGCACGGGTTCTTTCTGTCGGACAGCGGCTTCGAGTACAACCTCGCCCTCATCGGCCTCCTCCTGCCCACCGTCCTCGCCGGGCCGGGGAAGTTCGCCATCGGCCGCTCCCTCCCCCTGCCGAAGTCCGCGAGGACGGGGCGGCCCATCCTCGTTCTGGAGTGACCGGAGAGAGCCGGAGCGCCTGGCCTGCGAGACGATTTGCCCGAGGGTCCCCGCTGCCTCGCCGGGGCAGGGGCGACCCGCCACCCAATTCAACATCCGCGGCACAAAAGGAGTTGCGCATGAGCACCATCAGAGTCCTCGTCGGAACGCGCAAGGGCGCCTTCATCCTCACGTCGGATGGCAAGCGCGGGAAGTGGAGCGTCGCCGGTCCCCACTTCGCGGGCTGGGAAATCTACCACATGAAGGGCTCGCCCGCCGACCCCAGCCGTCTCTTCGCCTCGCAGTCGAGCAGCTGGTTCGGTCAGATCATCCAGCGCTCCGATGACGGTGGCATGACGTGGACGATTCCCGGCGGGGAGAAGCTGCCCAGCCCCTACGATCCCCCGTCGCCCGGCGCGAGCAACAGGTTCATCTACGACACCTCCCCGGAGACGGGCAAGCCGCTCACGACCCATCTGTGGTACGACGGCACGCAGCACCCGTGGGAGTTCAAGCGCGTCTGGCATCTGGAGCCCTCGCTCACCGATCCCGAGACGGCCTACGCCGGCGTCGAGGACGCGGCGCTGTTCAAGACCACCGACGGCGGCAAGACCTGGCACGAGCTCGCGGGTCTGCGCGCCGCCCGCGGTGAGCAGTGGCAGCCGGGGGCCGGAGGCCTGGGCCTTCACACCATCCTGATCGATCCATCGAACCCCGACCGCCTCTACATCGCCATCTCCGCCGCGGGCGCCTTCCGCACAGACGACGGCGGCAAGACCTGGAAGCCGATCAACCGGGGACTGAAGTCCCAGTACATCCCCGACCCCGACGCGGAGATCGGGCACTGCGTCCACCGCATCGCCCTGCACCCCTCGCGCCCAGGGACGGTCTTCATGCAGAAGCACTGGGACATCATGCGCACCGACAACGCCGGCGACGAGTGGCACGAGGTCAGCGGCAACCTCCCCACCGACTTCGGTTTCCCCATTGACGTCCACGCCCACGAGCCAGAGACCATCTACGTCGTTCCCATCAAGAGTGACTCCGAGCACTTCCCCCCCGAGGGCAAGCTGCGCGTCTACCGAAGCCGGTCCGGCGGCAACGAGTGGGAGCCGCTCACCAAGGGACTCCCCCAGAGCGACTGCTACGTGAACGTCCTGCGCGACGCCATGGCCGTCGACACGCTCGACCCCTGCGGCATCTACTTCGGCACGACCGGCGGACAGGTCTACTGCTCGCCCAATGGCGGCGACTCGTGGGAGGCCATCGTCCGCGACTTGCCGGCGGTGCTGTCAGTCGAGGTCCAGACCATCCCGTGATCCGCGTCGTTCTGCCTTTCCACCTCCGCACGCTCGCGCAGGTCGATGGCGAAGTGACGCTCGACGTCCCCCGCCCCGCGACACTCGGCGGCGTCCTCGACGCCCTCGAAGCCAAACACCCCGTCCTGCGCGGAACGATCCGCGACCACGGCACGCTCCGCCGCCGGGACTTCGTCCGCTTCTTCGCGTGCGAGCAGGACCTCTCCCTCGAACCGCCAGACTCCCCCCTCCCTGAACCCGTCGCCGCCGGCCGCGAGCCGTTCCTGGTCGTCGGCGCGATCGCGGGGGGGTGACACTCTCACCACATCACTTTGAGGAGTGATCTCATGTCCTACATCGACGGCTACGTCATCCCCATCCCCAAGCGCAACCTCCCGGCGTACGTCCGCATGGCCAAGATCGGCGCCAAGGTCTGGAAGGACCACGGGGCGCTGCTCTACATCGAGGCGCTCGGCGACGACCTCGACACCCATTGCGGCATCTCCTTTCCCAGGCAGCTGAAGCTCAAGCGGGGCGAGACCGCCCTCTTCTCCTTCATCGTCTACCGGTCGCGCGCGCACCGCGACCGCGTCAACGCCAAGGTGATGAAGGATCCGCGTCTGCATGCGGCGGCGAACCCGAAGCGAATGCCCTTCGACATCAAGCGGATGGTCTGCGGCGGCTTCAAGGCCATCGTCAAGGCCTGACATCCGCAGCACGGTCCCGCGCAGACGAGGGTCCCCCGGAGCCTGGGTAAGGGCTCCGGGGGCTGTGGGTTCTGGACTGTCTTGCCGCTGTTTGTTGCAGGCGGGTTGCCCCGCTCAGCGCCTCACGGCCGGCCTTCGTTGAGATAGGTCACCAGGTCGGCCGCATTGATGTTGAACGGCGACGCGTCGGTTCCCGTCACGTCGTCCGTGTCGCGGTTCGGGTCGAGCGCCGGGCCGTACGCCGGCACCTCGTGGACCAGCGCCTCGACGGAGGCCTCGCCCGCCAGATACTGGGCGATGAGCGTCGCGCCGGGGACGTGCTCCTGCAGGAATGCCGCGTTGGCGATGTCGCTCGGGTCGTTCCAGACGCCGATCCGCGTGTCGTTCTGCGGCATGCCGAACGTGCGGTGACACAGGATGGCGCAGGAGTTCGGCTGGTTGAAGGCGATCGTCTCCTCGGGCTGCACGACGTGGAACGTGTGGCTGTGTATGTCGTACGCCACACCCGAGCTCGCCATCGCCGGCATGTGGCAGTTCGTGCAGTCCGCCACGCCCCGGATGCTCTGCGGGTCGTGCCACGTGTGGCGCTCGCGATCCGTGTCGGTGTTGAGCGGGAACGCCCGCGTCTGATGGCAGCTCCAGCACAGATTGTCCGAGGGCTGATTGGCCGAGGCCACGCCGCGGGCCGTCTGGGTCAGGTCGTGCTCGTTGGCCGTGCCGTGTGCGTCGTGGCAGCCGGGCGTGTTGCCGCTCGAGCGGAACCGCGTCGTGCACGAGAGGCGGTTGAAGTGACCACTCGCGATGAACTCCTCGTACTGCTGGTGGTGCTGGCGCGCGTGGACGCCGTCGGGCCAGTAGCCGCCGCCCTCGACGTAGTAGTCGGCCCACACGTCGCCCGGCAGGGGCATCCGAGGCTCGGTGTTCCGGAAGGGATACTCGAGTGTCATTCCATTGACCTGCCCCACGCTCACACCCCGGCTGTGGCAGAAGCCGCACGCGTCGGTCTGCTGGACGCGGGTGAGATTGAGGAACGGCTGGATGATCTCGCGGCTCCCCGGCTCGCCGAGATAGCCGCCCGCCACGTGATCGCTGCCCGGGCCGTGGCACGCCTCGCAGGTGATGTTCTCCTCGACGGCCGGGTTGCCGACCAGCTCATACGCCCCGGTGATCGTGTGGGCGGTGCCGGGGATCGTCGCCATCGAGTCGGCGTCGTAGGTCACGTCGACGATGCCGGTCTGGTGGCACCCCGCGCATTTGCGCTCTTCCGACTGGCTCGCGTTGAGGACCAGATTGTAGCCCGCGTCGATCCAGTTGTGCACGTTGTACGGCACCCAGCCGCCGCTGCGCCGGTCGAGGTCGGACACCGGGTTGTACTGGATGGGGAGGATGTAGTGCTGATCGCCGAATTCGACCTGATAGCGCTGCTTGCCGATGTAGATCGACTCGCCCGGGTAGTGGTCGGGCCCGCCCGGGTAGATGGGGTTGGGGTTGGCGCTGCGCAGCCCCCGGACGGTCCCCGCCGTGTTGCGCGGGCTGTTGTTGCCATTCTCGGGGATCGGCCGCCCGCCATGCACTCGCACGATCTCGAGCGAGCCCGTCAGCGGCGTCACGCCGTTGTCGCGGAAGAGGCGCACGTACCAGTTGTTCCCCTCTTGGTCGAGCCGTGCCCAGACCGGCGGCCGCGCGTTTGACCCCGTCTGCTCCACGGAGATGATCCCGCTCCACACGGGCAGGATCGTCGTCTGCTGCGTGATCGGGTCGATGGGGGGCATGTAGATCGACGAGTGAAGACTCGTCCGCCAGTTGGCGTAGGTCGCCGTGTGGCAGGAGGCGCACGTCGTCGAGCCGACGTAGGCCGGTCCCGCCGGCGGCGGCGCGTCGTTCGGGTCGCCGGGGTTGCGCCCCGCCAGCGCCTCATCGCGGTTCGAGGTCCCGTCCCCGTCGCTGTCGAGGTTCTCGATCGCCTGAAGCCGCGCCGTCGCGTTTGCGCCGGCGGTGTTCTGCATGTCGGTGCCGTAGGGGTTCTTGCCGGAGAAGTCCGGCAAGTGGCAGGTCGAGCACGCGTGGGGCGCCGAGCCGTAGAGATTGGTGTACGCCGTCTGATAGCTGTTGAAATTGAGGTGAGGACCCGGAATGCACATCGACTCCGTCTCCGGTCCGGCCGTGGCACTGGCAGCGAAGATGATCAGGAGACCCAGAGCCAGGCCCATCGCCGCGCGAATCGCTCTCATCGTGACGTCCTCCCATGGCAGCAGGTGACGTACTCGGCATCCGGCCTCGGCCTGAACCGGGGGGATGGCACACGTCACCCGCCTGTGGAGCAACAACCGCGCCTCAAGGCGAGCGCCGAGCGCCCCGCCACTGCCCCGGGGCCAAATGGAGCTCCGCGGGGCAAAACGTCCACAGCCAGAGCGCTCCTGAGCGGCCGGGCGCCCGCCGGCCGAACCCGGTGCACGCGGGTTCGGCGGCACCTGTGTGGGGCGGGGGTGTCACAGGCCGAGGGTCGACTCTCCTCCGAGTGTGACATGAGCCGCTCAGGCGCCGGTCGCGATTTCAGCGAAGTCCGGCCTTTTTCCGGTCGCTCACACGGCTGTCACCCCCCGGGCCACAGGGAATGCGAATTGCCGGAGAGCTGTGAGCGTCTGTGCCTGCCTCGCGCTCGGCCCGGGCGCCGAGGTGCCCTGTTGACCGAACGCTCCCATCCCCCGGGCTCGAGTCCCCGAGTTCTCGTCTGGAGTGCCGACACCGCCGTCTCGCAGCGGGCTGTCCAGGCGCTGCGGGGCTTGTCGGCCGGGGAGCGGGCGGCTGTGGAGTCGAGCGAGAGCGCCGAGGACGTCATGGCCGCGGTTCTCGATGACCGGGTGGATGTGCTGATCGCGGACATGGCGGGGGCGTCTGCCCGGCAGGCGACGGCTCTGCGCAATGTCAAGCGGGTCCGTCCGCGCTTGCCCGTCGTCGTCCTCGCGTCGGTCTTCGACGATCGTCTCCGGAGCGAGGTCCTGCCTCTCGGGATCCACTGCCACCTCCTCCGCGATTTCGAGAGCCCGGAGCTCGCCGAGGCCGTCCGCAGCGCTCTGCGGCACGCCGCCTCGGCCCGCCGCGCCTGAGGGCGTCCCCGGGCGCAGGTCTTGCACCAGTGTGCACCTGGTGCCCCACTCTCCAGGAGGTGTCATCACCATGCTGGGACAACAGATCGAGCGACTGGTCGCGACAGCCGCCGTCACCCTGCTTGGCGTCGTCGGTGCCGGAGCACAGATCACGGGTTCGCCGCACGACTTCGCCGGGCTCGACGCCCGCCGGCGCATCTGCGTCTTCTGCCACACGCCGCACAACGCCGACCTCACCGTCACCGACGCGCCGCTGTGGAACCACGCCGTGACCACCCGCACGTACTCCCTCTATGACAGCCCGACGATGGACGCGACGACGAACCAGCCCACCGGCGCCTCGCGCCTGTGCCTGTCCTGCCATGACGGCTCCGTCGCCGTCGACTCCTATGGCGGCCGCGCCGGCACGATCTTCCTCGCCGGGCCCGACGCCGTCGGTGCGGACGGTCTGGCCAATGATCACCCGGTCAGCTTCCAGTACACCGATGCACTGGCGATCCAGGATGGACAGCTGCATCTGCCGAGCAGCGCCCCCTCCACCCTGGGCGGGTCGATCAATCAAGACCTCCTCTTCAACGGATCCCTCGAGTGCGCCTCCTGCCACGACGTGCACAACAGCGGGCCCGCGCGGGCGGTCAACGACAGTCTCCTCGTCATCACCCAGCAGGGCAGCCGGCTGTGCCTCACCTGTCACAACCTGTGAGCCCCCGCTGACCTGACCCCACCTCCCTCGAAAGGCGGTCTCCCATGCGGCGAACTCTCGCCCTCCCGCTCCTCTGCGCCCTGGCGGGCTGCGCGCGGGCGCCCCAGCCCGAGGTCCCGCGCGACGCCATTGTCTACCCGCCGCCGCCCGACCTGCCACGCGTTCAGCACCTCGCCTCCATCGCGACCATCGACGATCTCCCGCGCCGCCGGTCGGGCTTCGCCGACTTCGTCCTCGGGGCGGAGGAGAGCCGCCCGGGCGTCATCAAACCCTACGGCGTCGCCATGCACGGTGCGCGCCTCTACGCCTGCGACACCATTCTCAACAATGTCGTCGTCTTCGACTTTGCCACCGGACGCGTCTCCTCGCTGAGCAGCAACCTCGGCGCGGAGCAGCTCCAGAATCCGATCAACCTCGCCGTCGCGCCGGACGGCACCGTCTATGTCGCCGACGCCGGTCGCGGCCAGATCGTCGTCTTCGGTCCGGACGGCCGCCACGTCACCTCACTCGGTGCCCAGGGGCAGGCCACCCCCGGAGACGTGTGCCTCGACGGCGACCGCCTGATCGTCGCCGACCTGGAGGGCAATCAGGTCGAGGCCTGGGACCGCACGACTGGGCAGGTGATCGATGTCTGGGGGCGCCTCGGCGGCGACGACGGCGAGTTCAACACGCCGACGAATCTTGCCGTCGCGCCGGACGGGACGATCTGCGTCTCCGACACGATGAACTTCCGCGTCCAGCGCCTGAGCCCGGAGGGACGACCGCTCGGCGCGTTCGGCGACGTCGGGACCGGCTTCGGCGACTTCGCCCGGCCCAAGGGCATCGCCGTCGACGCCGAGGGCCGCGTCTATGTCGCCGACGCCCGCTTCAACAACGTGCAGATCTTCAACCCCGAAGGCCAGCTCCTCATGTTCTTCGGCGGGCTCGGCGAGGACCCTTCGAACATGGACCTCCCCGCCGATGTCGCGCTGGTCACCGACCCCGCGTCGATTGCACTCTTCGCCGACCGCGTGATCCCAGGCCAGCGCCTCGCGCATCTCATTCTCGTCTCCAGCCAGTTCGGCCGGCCGGAGATCGACGTGTACGGCTTCTTCGCCGGAGAGACTCCCCCGGACGCGGCCCCCGGGCCGCGGTGAGCGCGCGGCCATGCACGCCGGGGC
>JABWBI010000377.1 GCA_013360565.1 Candidatus Sumerlaeia bacterium
GCCCTCCAGCGCCTCCCGCGCCGCCCGCAGCGTCTTCAGCGCCTCGGCCAGGCTGTCGCGCGTCTCGCGCATGAGGCACAGGTCCTCGCGCCGCCGGTTGCTGATCATGTGCAGCTGCAGCCGGTAGAACCGCGACCGGTCGCGGGCCTTGAGCACCAGGAATTGGATCAGCAGCGCCACCACGACCGCGAGCGCTGCCGGGCTGTAGATGAGATTGATGAGATCCTCGGCCATCCCCGAGAGGAAGAGAATCAGCACCACCGCCACCGCGAGAAACATCCACAGATCGCTCGAGTGGACCAGGCGCTGGCGCCGCGGACGCGGCGGCAGGCTCTCGCCGCCTGGCGGCGGCAGCGAGGACAGAGGCGGAGGCGAAGAGGCCATGAGGGGATCGGCGCGGCATCATGGGCGCCGCCTCATCCAGGATCAAGGCCCAAGGGGCGAGGAACAAGCGAGATTTCCACATGTCAGAGGGAGGGAGGAGTGGACGACTCCGCCCTGGCCGCTTCCCAGCGCTTCCGAACTCGGGACTTGCCAACGCCGGGGCCGGACGTTCACCGTTCTCGCCCCGGAGGTGCTTTTCCCCATGAGACTCATCCCCACTCTCTCCCTTGGCCTCGCCCTGGCGGCGAGCGCCGCCTTCGCCCAGGACCCGGCCTCGCCCGAGGCGCCAGCCACCGGGCAGGTCATCACGACCGCCTCGGGCCTCCAGTACATCGATCACGTCATCGGCACCGGCGCGCAGGCTCAGCCCGGCCAGACCGTCTCGGTCCACTACACCGGCACGCTCGACGATGGCAGCGTGTTCGACTCCTCGCGCCAGAGCGGCTCGCCCATCACCTTCACCCTGGGCGCGGGCCAGGTCATCGCCGGCTGGGACGAGGGCATCGCCAGCATGCGCGTCGGTGGCCAGCGCCGGCTCATCATCCCGCCGGACCTCGGCTACGGCGCCACCGGTTACCCGCCGGTCATCCCGCCCAATGCCCGCCTGACGTTTGAGGTCGAGCTCATGGACGCCCGCTGAGACGACCTCACCTCCTCGACGGCGGCGCTGGGGCTCCCGCCCTGGCGCCGCCCGGGTCTCACCGCAGGTAGTAGGAGAGGCTCTCGATCTCGATGGAGAGATCCACGTAGTGCACCTTCACGCTGTCGGGAACGTGGAGGTGGATCGGGACGAAGTTGAGAATCGCCACGACGCCCGCCTCGACCAGCAGATCGCACACGGGCTGCGCGTGATCGGCCGGCACGGCCAGGATGGCGATGTCGACCCGTTCCGTCCGGCACACGCGCGAGAGATCCGCCACGTCGTGGATCGTCACGCCCCCCTTGACCGCTCCCACCTTGCGCTTGTCGCTGTCGAACGCCGCGACGATGTGAAAGCCCTGGCGCGAGAAGCCCCCGTAGCTCATGAGCGCGGTGCCGAGGTTGCCGACGCCCACGAGGCCGATGCGGACGCCGCGGTCCGTGCCCAGGATACGCTTGATGTTCTGCCGCAGGTCACTGACGTAGTAGCCCAGGCCGGGCACGCCGAACTGGCCGAAGTAGGCCAGATCCTTGCGGACCTGGGCGGAGTTGAGGCCGAGGCGGGTGGCGAGCTCGCGAGACGAGACTTTGTCGCGGTCGAGGATCTCGAGATTCTGCAGGACCCGGCTGTACAGGCTCAGCCGCTTGATCACGGCCTTGGGGATCTTCTTGTCGCTGGCGGCGAGGCTCGGCGAGGAGCCCTTGGTCTCAGGCGTCATGGGTCACTGGGGATCGGGTTCGGCGCGGGGGCGCGTCGGCAAGTCCTGGTTTGAGAGAGACTCCTACGCCGGGGCCGCGCTCGAATGCAACCCCAACCGTGCCTCTTTTCACAGATGCGCGCCCCGGCCCCGCCTCACCGGGTCACCTTCACCCCCATGTAGATCGCCAGCCACCACAGGAAGGGAAGACCGCGCAGCAGCGCCCGGTCCAGCTTCCACAGGAGCGGGAACCGCCGCCGGAACCCGATGAGCTTCTCCACTCCCGTGAACAGATCGAACGACTGCCACTCGACCTTTGAAAACACGCCCTCGAGCAGCCGGATGTCCCGCCGGGTCAAGGGCCGGTCAGTCCCATGCACCTTCTTGCCAGGGTAGGGGACGAAGGCGCGGACGAACGTGATGAGTGGATTCGTGCCCTGCGGCTCCAGGAAAACGCCGATCCCCCCCGGCCTGAGCACCCTCCGCATCTCCGGCGTCGCCAGGTCGAGCACGATGTGATGCAGAATCGACTGGCCGAAGATGATGTCGAACGACTCGTCCGCGTACTCGAGCCGTTCTCCCCCCATCACTTGGAAGTTCGTCAGCTCGGCGACGCCGTTCACCTCCGCCCGCCGCCGCGCGATGGCGATCGACTCGGGCGAGATGTCGAAGCCGCACGTCATCGCTCCCATCTTCGCCAGGTACACCGCCGACCGGCCCGTGCCGCAGCCGTAGTCGAGGATGCGCTTGCCCTTCACGTCGCCCAGGGCGTCGAACGCCCAGCGGAGCTTCGGTTCGAGCCAGTGAGGCGGCAGCAGATGCACCGTCAGGTCCTCGTTCAGACCCGGCCGGTGGACATACTCGTCCCACAGCGCGGCCTCCAGGCGCTGACGCTCCTCCAGCTCCGCGGACTTGGGATCTTCCGTCATCCTTCTCTCCTCAGGGCCTGACCGGCCCGGTCACGGTCAGAGGTATCGGCGCGTCGGCCGCCACGGATGAGCCCTGCGCCG
>JABWBI010000378.1 GCA_013360565.1 Candidatus Sumerlaeia bacterium
CTGCACGACGGGCTGGGCCTGCTCCGGGGCGCGGCCTGCCCTCACTTCGACGGCGAGGCGGATCGACGGCCCGCGCTGCGGCGCCTCATCGGCCACGGCTTCCCCCCCACCCTGGCCGCAGACGACGGCGCGGCATTTCATTTCGTGGGCAGGCGGCTTCACGAGTGCGTCAGCTCACGGTCCCAGGCACGGTGCTTCCGCGTGGAGCGCCGCGGGCGAGCGGTCCTCGAGACGCCCATCGCGACGCGGTTCCTGGGCGCGCGGGGCGCATGAGCGGCGAGCGGCGATTCGACGCGGTGGTGATCGGCGCAGTGGGCATCGACACCAATGTGTACCTCAGAGAGGGCGACCTGGACCTCTCGCGCGAGGGCCACTTCACGCGAAATGTGGACTGCATCGGGCAGGCGGGGGGATTCTCGAGCCGCGGGTACGCGCGGCTGGGGCGGCGCGTGGCCCTGATCGCCTCCGTGGGAGACGACTTCGGTGGTGCGTGGATTCGCAGGGATCTGGCCGCGGAGGGGATCGACGTCTCGGGACTGTTCACCGACCCCGCCGGGACAAGCCGCAGCGTCAACATGATGAGGGGTGACGGCCGCCGGCGGAACTTCTACGACGGACGCGGGGCGATGACGCTGCGGCCGGACCCGGCGATGTGCGAGGTCATCGTCACGCAGGCGCGGCTGGTGCACGTGCACGTTGTCAACTGGTCGCGATGGCTCCTGCCGCTGGCCCGGGAGCGGGGCGCCGTGGTGGCGGCCGATCTGCAGGACGTCGTCTCGGCGAGCGACCCGTACCGGCGTGACTACGTCGAGCAGTCGGACGTCGTCTTCTTCTCCAGCGCAAACCACTCCGACCCTCGCCCGATCGTGGATGCCTATCTGAGAATGAATCCGCGGCTGACGATCGTCGTGGGCCTCGGAGCCGAGGGCGCAGCCGCCGCGACCGCCCAAGAGGGCTTCCGCCGGTTTCCCCCCTTCGCAATGGATGCCCCGGTGGTGGACACCAACGGCGCGGGCGACAGCCTGGCGGTGGGATTTCTCGTGAGCCGCATCCTGGAGGGGCGGACACTGGAGGAGAGCGTGCTGAGGGGGCAGATCGCCGCCCGGCACTGCTGCACGCTGCCGGCGGAGCGGGCCGCGGAGCTGATCACGGCCGAGACGCTGGGGGCCCACGTCAGCAGCGCTTCACGATGAGAAGCCAGGCGCAGAGAAGAATGATCGCGGCGATCGCCGCGAGACGGCGCTGAGCAGAGAACGACAGAACGGGCTTGACGCGGCGATCCTCCAGACTGGGGTCGCGGCGCACGCGCATGAGCATGGCAGTCAGATCGCCGGCTGTGCGGACGGTGTCCCACTCCTCGGGCGACGGGTAGAGATTGAGGTCCTCCTGAAGAGTCCGGAGCGACTGGAGGAGAATGGGCCGGCCCTCGACCGGCACACCCTGGTCGAGCGCCTCGTCCGCCCGCCGTGCCGTGCCTTCGAACGGCAGCGCCCTGAGCATCTCCGCCACGGCCTCGTGGATGCGTTCGTCGGTGAGCCGGGGCATCTGTCAGCCCACTTCGAGCAGGGCATCGGCGAAGAGCGGCCGCGACGCGCCGCCCTCCAGGCGCCAGAGCGCGGTGCGCTCGGCCTGCACGGCGTCACCGAGCCTGACCTCACGGCCGGTGAGCTGGGCGAGCAGGCGCAGCGGATCGAGCGCTCCCTGGCCGCCGCAGGCGAGACGCATGGTGACGAGCACTTCCGTGGAGGAGATCGTCTCGATGGCGACGGACTGCGCGAGAGCGCGGAAATCCTTGGTCTTCGTGCGCGACTGGGTCTTGATCTTGCCGCTGCGGAGCCTCTTGGGCCGCTGGCGGTGGCCCTCCTCGACGACGTCGCAGGCATCGAGGGCGAGGAATTCTGCGGCGCGGGCGGCGAGCTCCGGCGGCGAGAGCCCGAGCGTTGCCGACGGGTTCGCCACGCGGACCGTGTAATCGGCGTGGGTGACTTCGTTCGTGACGTTGGCATCGCGCACGCCACCGGTGCCGCCGAAGTGCCACTCGACTCCGGGAATCGACGCGTCGCGCAGGCGGGCGAGCCAGTCCTCGATGTCCCCCTCCTCGGCCATGAGGAGATCGGCACCCTCGGCGAGGCTCGTGTACCCGAGGGGCAGCGGCGGTGTGAACATCACCCGCGGCTTGGGGCTGAAGCCGCTCGTCCAGGCGACCGGAACGGCGGCGCGGAAGAGGATCTGATGCACGGTCTTCACATAGTCGAGGTGGGAGAGGTACTTGGCGGCGCCGGACTTCGTCAGGCGCACGCGCAGCCGCAGGACGGGGTCGGGCTCCTGCGGCGGCGGCTCGGATCGCCGGAGCGTCTCGGGCGGAGGCGGAGCCTCGCCCAGGCTCTCGTAAGTGTTGAGAGGCTTGTCGAGGACGATGACGTTCTTCACCTGCTCGAAGTCGCACGAGTCGCAGCCGACGCAGTGGCTGAAGGCGCAGTCCGGTGTAAGGGCCTTGGCCAGGGCCCGCTCGTGCTCCTTGACGAGGAAGTGCTTTCCCAGCGCGGCTTCGATGTGATCCCACGGCAGAGGGCGGTCGTGCGCCCAGCGGGCATGGACGATGTCATCGGTGTCGATGCCCTCCTCGGCGAGGGCCCGCTGCCACAGGTCCAGCCGGAAGTGCTCATCCCACGAGTCGAACCGCGCGCCGGCACGCCAGGCTTCTTGAGTTCGAT
>JABWBI010000044.1 GCA_013360565.1 Candidatus Sumerlaeia bacterium
GCTGGCCTTCGAGACCCCCCTCCAGCTCCTCATCGCAACGATCCTCTCGGCCCAGTGCACCGACGCGCGGGTCAACACGGTGACGCCCGCGCTCTTCGCCCGCTGCCGCACGGCCCAGGACTTCGCCACCATCCCCACCCCCGAGCTCATTGCCCTCATCAAGTCCACCGGCTTCTTCAACAACAAGGCCAAGGCCATCCAAGAGGCCTGCGCCCAGATCCACGGGCGATTCGGCGGCGAGGTGCCCCGCACCATGGACGAGCTCCTCACCCTGCGCGGTGTCGCCCGCAAGACCGCCAACGTGATTCTCGGCACCGCCTTCGGCATGAACGAGGGCATCGTCGTCGACACCCACGTCATCCGCCTCGCCAACCGCATGGGCCTCACCGCCGAGAGCGACCCGGTCAAAATCGAGCAGGACCTCATGCGCGCCGTCCCCCGCGAGGAGTGGACCCGCTTCGGCCACCGCATGACCCTCCACGGCCGCCAAGTCTGCACCGCCCGCAGACCCGCGTGCGACCAATGTGCCTGCCTGCCCGCCTGCGCTCAGGTGGGAGTCTGACTCAGCGCACCGGCCCCGGCCTCACGGCTCGACGGCCACGAGATCGGCGGCGTCGACGACGCGGTCGGCATTGACTCCAGCGAGGCGGGGGGCGGCGTCACCCGCCCCAGCAGATGGTTGGCGATCTCGCCAGCAGTGACCGCGGGGGGCGTCAGGTTCTCCCACTAGGCGAGACCGGTCTCGAAGTCGGCGCTGGAACCGCCGCCGAAGCAGTCGAGGGCGCCGTCACCATCGCTGGGCGGACACTGTCCGCTCTGGGAGCGGGCGCAGCTTGACACGGCAGGCGAGCGCTGCTTGAATCTCCCCCCTCGGGCGGGAATAGCTCAGTTGGTAGAGCGCCACCTTGCCAAGGTGGATGTCGCCGGTTCGAGTCCGGTTTCCCGCTCCAGTCTTGCACGGCCCGCCTCACCCCGGCGGGCCGTTCGGCTTGGGGAGGCCTGCGCCGGGGCACTCCACTTTGCACTGTCCCCTCCCTCCGCGCCCTGCCTAGAATCGGGAAGATCACAGCCTTCCGCGGCGGCGCCGGCACGGCGTGCCGCCGCGCCCCATGCCCGGTCACACAGGGAGTCGGAATTCACGTGCGTCTCTTCACTCTCGCGGCAATCGCCGCGCTGGCGGCGGTCGCCCCGCGCCCCGCGGCGGCTCAGGATCTCATCATCGACAACGTTGACCCCGGCTTCTCGGTCGTCCAGGGGACATGGTCGACCGGCACGAGCGCGACCAACAAATACGGCGCGGACTACCGCTTCATCACCAGCGCCGTGGGCTCCGGCGGCCCGCCGAGCGCCCGCGTCGAGTGGCGGCCGACGATCACCATGCCGGGCTCGTACGAGGTCTCCGTCTGGTACAACCACGCCGCCACCGCACCCAACAACCGCCCGGTCGATGCCCGCTACACCGTCCACCACCCGGGCGGATCGCAGACCTTTGTCATCAACCAGGAGATCAACGGCGGCCAGTGGACTGTGCTGGGCACCTTCGCGCTGAACGCGGGCACGGCGGCGCGCGTCGACCTCACCGACCAGTGCGAGCTGGGCCAAGCCGTCATCGCCGACGCCGCCCGGTTCCGCCACACCGGCGGCCCGCCACCGCCCACGGGCACACCCGAGGTGCGCGGTGTCTGGTGCTCACGCTTCCAGTGGGCGAGCGACTCGCCCGCCACGGCGCAGGGCAACATCAGCGCGACGATGGCCAACGCCCAGAGCGGGAATTTCAACTGCGTCTTCTTCCAGGTCCGCGGCCAGTGCGACACGCTCTACCCCTCCCCCCACGAGCCGTGGTCGCCGCTCGTCACCAGCCCCGACGGCGTCCACCCCGGCTGGGACCCCATGCAGTTCGCCATCACCCAGGCCCACTCGCGCGGCCTCCAGCTCCACGCCTACTTCAACACGCACACGATCTGGGGCTCGGCGACCCCGCCCAGCTACGCCCCCACCCACGTCTACTGGCAGCACGGCGACCCGAACAACCCCGCCGCCCGCGACTGGCTGCTCCACGACAGCGCCGGCAACCCCGCGCCCTTCAACGAGTACCACTACATGAACCCCGGCATCCCCGGCGCCGACGCGCACGTCCGCCGCGAGGCGATGCACCTCGTCTCCACCTACGACATCGACGGCCTCCACTTCGACCGCGTCCGCATGACCACCGCCGGCTATGGCCGCAACCCCATCGCCGTCGCGCGCTGGGACAACGCGGCGACCCCGGCGCCCAACGACGGGCCGGGCAACCCCGATCAGCTCGGGTGGGACGACTTCATGCGCGACTGCATCACCCGGGCTGTCGTCAACATGTGCGGCGAGGCCTGGAGCATCGACCCGGACGTCCTCCTCTCCTCCGCGCCTCTCGGACTGCGCGTGCAGTCGGACTACCCCGGCTACCCGAGCGGCTTCTTCTACGGCTACCCCCGCGGTCAAGACGCCGCCGCCTGGATGGTGCTCGGCGCGCAGGACTTCGTCGTGCCCCAGATCTACTGGGCCGACGGCGGCGCACTGCCCGACTTCTCGAGCGTCTATCCGCCCTGGCAGGCGCTCGCCGACGCCGCCGGACGCGCCTGCGTCCCCGGATCAAACATGTCCAACGGCCAGGCCGAGGTCGAGAACCACGCCCTCATCGCTCGCGCCGGCGGCGCCGCCGGCCACAACATCTGGCACAGCGGCAGCACCAACTACGCGAACTGGGTTTCCGCCGGTCAGCCCTACGCGCAGCCCGCCGCCTTCCCCACTTTCCCCTGGCGCCAGACCGAGAGCGTCATCGTCGGCCGCGTCTACCGCGGCGACGGCACCACACCCGTCACCGACGCCTGGATCACCCGCAACGGGTCCGCGTGGACGGCCCTCTCCTCGGGCGATGGCTTCTACTGCTTCCTGCGGGTGCCCCCCGGCGGCGGCCACACGGTCTCGGCCACACATCCCGCCTACGGCACCGCGCAGGTCACCAACGTCTCGACGACGGCCGGTCTCGCCACGACGGTCGACATCGTCCTGCCCTGGGTGCCCGCCGAGGTCACTCAATTCGGTCAGGACTGACCTCTCCGGCGCGTTCATAGATAAAAATAGCCAGTCTTAGATCGAAATCTGCCACACAACAGGGTCAATATAGACATTAATATCATCATATTGTCCACAATTATTATCTATCGATCGCCATATATGATGTTTTTATCATATCATTGCGCACGATGCGGGTGGCTCAGAAGAGAACTCCGCAGTCTTTGGCCTGATTTGACACGACTTGCGTACTGACCCCTCCTGTTGGCACGCCCGTCGCTTTCCTGCTTCCCGTCCTGACCGAGATCCCGCGAACCGATCTGAGAACATGGGGGACCGGGACGACTGGGAGATCGTCAGGGCGCTGAACGCCGGCCGAGCGACGGGGACACCTCCACACCGGAGAGTCGCCCGGCCGGCGCTCAGACCCCGAGCTTGGGGACGGCGGATCATCGAGGGACTGATCCACCGCCTCAAAACGACCGTCACCTGGCCCACGGCCCCGGACCAGGTGATTGGTCTTTCAAGGCTCCCCGGCAGCTCGCCGACACCGCCTTCATCGCCGCTTCTTGGCCACTGATTGGCCACTCACGGGACATGGCGCCCGACCAAGCTCGCAACGGTGCTGATTCGACGTGACTTGGCAGCGCCCCCCTTGTGGCGCCGAAGTTGCCCTGACAGACGAGCAACACCGCACCCTGAGTCACGGGGCTTCCCGCCAAGAACCCCGTGAGCGGCCCCGGCCTCAACCGCCGGGGCCGTCTGTTTGCCTCGTCAGACCGCCGCCCCCGCAGGGTACTCCGAGCACAGCAGCCGGTGCGGGGCCTCGTCCTCCTCGATGGCCGGGAAGCGCCCCAAGGGCTCAAGGAAGCGGTTGTCCGATGTGTCGTCATTGACCGACGACACCTCCCCGACCAGCACCGTGCCCCGGCCCGGTTCGCCCCAGAACCGGTGATAGAGCCGCGGCGTCAGCGTGATCGACTCGCCCGGCGTCAGCCGCACGATCGCCCCCGCCGTCAGCCGGCGCTCGACACCGTCACAGGAGACCATCACCGGGGACTGCCGGTCGAGCTGCTCATCGGGAGTGGAGGCATGGAGCTCGATCAGGAGGTTACCGCCGCCGCGCACGATGATGTCCTCGGTCTTCTGCCAGTGGAAGTGCGCGGGGGTCACCTGCCCCTCGCGCACGGCCATGATCTTCTCGGCGTACGTCTTCGTGCCGGGCCGGCGCAGATGGCCATTGCGCAGCGTGAAGAGCGTCAGGCCACAGGCCTCGAAATCACCCGACCCGAAGTCCGTCAAGTCCCACCCCAGCATGTGCGCGCGGATCTCGGCCGCCTCCGGCCCCTTCGATCGCCACACCTCCGGCGTCCAGCGGGCGAAGGGGGGAAGCCGGAACTGATGCCGGTCGAAGAACGCCTCGGTCTCGCGGATGATGCGGTTGATTTCGCTGCGGCGCATGGGGGCACGCTCCCGCTGCAAACGTTTGCGGCGAGGATGCCAGAGCCTCTGCCGCCCCGTCCATCCCAAAGTGAGATCCGCCTGCCCCGGGCCGCGTCCGGTGTTGACGGCTTCACTGCGGATGTGGCACTTGTTCACGAAATCCCGCGCCGGCGCGTCCGTCTGATGTCAGGTCACTTCGGACGCGGGGAGCTGCCGCCGCGGGACCTCGGCTTCTCTGTGCGCCCTCGGGCGCGCCGAGTTGGGGTCGCCCCGCACACGAGGCAGGCACCCGGCCGCCAGAACCAGCGCCCGCGGCGGGCACGAAGAGGGAGACATCAGAACGGTGCGACGGATTCTCGGGGTTCCCGCGGTACTCATCCTCCTCTTGGCGACAACCCGGTCCGCCACGCCAGGGGTCAGCATCCTCACCTCCTACCGGACAGACGAGCTCCTCGCGGGGCTCCAGCTCAATCCCGGCCCCGGCTTCGTGCCGGTGCAGGCGGATGGAGGCTTCGCCATCAGACGCTTCTATGTCCTCGGCGAGATCCTCTCACCGGGGGTCAGCGTCGAGTTCGAGTTTCGCGACACCGAACTCTGGTTCCTGGTCCACCCGCAGGGCTCCGAGTCGCCGCTCGGTTTGGCCTCGGTGATCATGTCAGGGGAGGAGGCCGTCGACCGGACGCTGGTCAATCCTCTCCGCGACCTGGGTCTCTACGGCATCAAAGATCTGCGCTCGCGCCTGTCCCTGGGCGAGTTTCTGCCCGGCGGCCCCACGGGTGAAGAGCGCCATGTCATGTTCATCACGAGCTCGATCGACGAGACGGTGACACCGGTGCTCATCACGCCCGAGGCGCTTCTCTCAAGCCCCGAGTTCATGCTCAACTTCTCGACGGCCAACACGTTCACCGCGGCGGACTATGATGACCTCGACGACGTGCTGCTCGACGCTCTCGGCGCGCGCGCCCCCGCGGACTTCACGGCGGGCATCGGCTCCTTTGTCAACACGGTGCCGCCCGAGCTCTTCTCGATCGAGGCTCCCCTCGGCCGCTTCTATGGCAAATTCGTCGACAACGCCGGCGGCGGCGGGATCATCGTGGACGAGGAGAACCAGCCGTTTGACTTCGGCGGCGTGCCCGGGTTCAGCGACCTCGGCGCGGCGCTGTACCGGCGCATCAGGTGGCAGCCAGACGTGACAGCTGTCAACGAGACGTCCCTCGAGAACGTCGCGCCCACGGGGATCGTCAGCTCCGACGGGGCCGTGGGCATTCCTCAGGGCGTGGCCGTCGACGTCTTGCCCGGCATCGAGAACACGGCGGATGACCGCATCTACTACGTCGTCCGCTCCGGCGGGTTCCGCGACAGCGTGTACCGGGCCCGCCCGACGCGGCAGGAGCTCGGGGAGCCGCCGCCGCCCGTCGAGCAGATCGAGATCCCCCGCGGCGCTGAGCTGCTCTTCACCAATTTCGACATCAATCCTCTCTTCCCGCAGCGCATCGTCGACATCGAGCTCGACTCGGACAATTCCATGTGGGTCCGCATGGAGCCGGTCCGGGACTCCTCAGGCACCCTGATCTATCCGGATCTCTTCCACATCGCGGAGCCGAGCACATCGGCCATTCCCACGCGCGACTCGCGCAACATCTTCCTCCGCGGCGACGCGAGCTTCGACGGCCGCATCGACATCTCGGACACGCTGCGCGTCAACGACTTCGAGCGCTCCGGCACGATCCCGGACAACCCGGTGCTGCACTTCCGTCTCGACGTCGATGGAGACCAAGACATCGACCTGCTCGACTTCGCCCAGATTCGGACCCACCCGCTGACCACCCGCTCCAATGGCAGCACCGACCCGGGCGCCGTCGAACAGACACCGGTGGCGGGTGTCCCCCCCTCGCTCTCATTCGGAGGCACGATCCCCGGCCCGCTGGGTCAGGACCGCGTGTTCGATGTGGAGATCGTCGACTTCAACGTCGACTCGTTCCCCGACGTCACAGCGCTGATCGAGCGGGGCTCGGGAGCCGCGGCCAAGACCTATCTGATCGGCGTCGTCGGTCGCGGGACGATCAACCCCTTCGTGCCCCAACCTCCCTCGATGTCCTTCTTCACGTCGGTCGAGCTGACCATGCCCGCCCGGCAGATGGAGTGGCTCGACTACAACTCCGATGGGCGCCCCGACGTTGCCCTGCTGAGCACTCCGGCATCGGGCAGCGGCGGGATGGTCATCGGATTCAACCAGACACCCATCGCGGATGGCACCATCGCCATCGCACAGACGCCGATCTTCGACGCCGGCCCTCAGCCCAGCCGCCTCGCGGTCGGATTCTTCGACGATGACGGCTTCCCCGACATCCTGGTGGGCGCGAACCGGGCGACCGAGAACCTGACGATCTTCATCAACGGGGGCTCCGGCGAGATCCAGCGGCACGTCGACACCGTGGCGGATGCCCCTCTGGGCCTCGCCCTCGGCCGGCTCACGCCCGACGCTGTCTACGACGATCTCGTCATCGGCGCCGACATGGACTTCTCGGCCATCGTGGTCGAAAACGGACGGCTGGGTGTCGGCCCTCCCCTTGCCATCCTGGACACCGCAAACTCCCCGCGGGCCGCCGTCATCGGACGCTTCGCCTCTCTTGAGTCCGACGCCTTCAACCCCTCTGGAGGCGCCTCGAACGACGCCGAGGACTACTTCGACTTCGCAATCATCTCGGCAGGGGCCGTCGGCTCGCCGGCCATTCAGATCTTCCGCCAGCGCGGCGCGGGCACGGGCCGCATCTTCGAGCCCGCGGCGACGCTGAGCATCAGCAACTTCACCGGAGCCACAACAGCCGAGGTGGGGGACTTCAACCTCGACGGACGCATGGACATCGCCGTCGTCGGCCGCCGTCCCGCCGGGGGCGGCACCGTCGCGATCTATGCCACCAATCCCCTCCTCATTCCCTTCACGACGGCCGAGAATCCGGGACCGGGGCAACCCCTGCTGGCTGGACGTTTCAGCACCCCCACCGGCGCCATCAGCGATGTCGCCGTCGGAGATCTCGACGGCGACGGAGACCCCGATCTGGTCTTCGCGCTGACGGGCACGCTCTTCGGTGGAAACGGCCTGTTCGTCGGCGAAAACTTGGTCGCCCCCGCCCCGCCCGCCGGCGCGGTGCCCTCTCCCTGAGACAGCGGCTCAGTCCTGACCCAGCATCGTGATCCCCGCGGGGATCGTCGGGCCCAGGTACCGGAAGCGCAGCGCGTCGGCGATCAGTGTCTGCGCCCCGGCGCTGTTGCCGTGGAGCGTGATGAAGACCCGGCCCTCGTCGAACTCATAGGCATTCGCGTCGCTCACCCCGTCGACGTCGATGAACCAGCCGCCCGTCGCCGTGTTGTCCGGCGGCGCCTGCTGCGTCGTCGTGACATTGCGCACGGTGCCGGTCCGGTCGACGAAGCGGTACTGCGCCCCGCTGGCAAACGCCGTGTTGTTGCGCACCCAGCCGTCGATCGCCCAGCGGCCGCTGCGCGGCAGGTCGACGATCCACACGGCCACGCTCGCCGGCGGGAAGGCGAAGGTGTTCGAGTAGAAGCGCGCGTTGGCGCCGTAGTACCCGGCGAGAGTGGACGTCTGCCAGTGGTTGTTGCTGCCCGCCTGCTCGGCGTCCGTCCGGTCATCGTAGTCGAGCGCCTGCGGCGTGCTGTCCACGATCACCTCGGTCACCAGGCTCTCCGGCACGGAGATCGGCGGCTTCGGCTCCTTCGGCGTCACATCCGTCCGCACCAGGCGGACCGCCGCGGCGTTCATGCGCGAGTTCGTCGCGTCGCCGAAGTTCGACTGCGTCGCGTTGTCGAACTCGACGAAGTGCCCCGCCCCCTGCGTGAACGCCATCGTCCCGCACTGGGTCCAGACGTTGCCGCAGTTGGCGTTTGTCAGGTTGAAGAGCGAGGTCGACACCCCGTCCGCGTCACTGATGCGCACGGTGATGTTCTGCGCGTTCGAGCTCCCGAAGCCCGGCGTCGTCACGTGGACGGCGTAGGTGCCCGTCACCAGGCCCGACGGCGTGAACCGCTGCCGGTCGAGGCGCGAGGAGCCGTCCGTCCCCGGGGTCGCGAAGCGCGTCGCCGGGCTGGGCGCCGGATTGGTGCAGCCCGGAGCCGTGGAGTGAGAGGTGCTGTCGCTGAAACTGCCCGCCGGCTCCGAGTAGTCCCCCACGTTGAGCATCCCCGGACGCGTCTCGATGATGTAGTCGCCCCCGCTCGCCACCACCACGGCCCCCGACGTCGCCACCGCCTGGTTGTTCCAGTTGTCGTAGGCCACCGCCGCGTAGCGGTGTGTCCCCGCCGGCGCGGTGACATCATCGAACGTGAACGTGGCCCGCGGAGAGCCCGGATCCCACCACTCCATGACCATGTTGTCGTGATAGAGCGGCACGGGATTGGCCGTGCTCCGGTAGAGGCGATAGTGCACCGGCAGATCGCCGTCGCCCGCCGCCGCCGGCCGGCTGAAGGTGATCCGCGGCCGCCCCCCCACGAGGGTCGCGCTCAGAGACGCCGGCGCATTCGGCGGCACCGTCTCCTCGCCCAGCGCGACTTTGTTCGTGATCACCGGCACCGGCGCCCACTCGTCCATCGGGCCGCCGGCGTTGAAGAGATTCTGCGCATGCTGATCCGCCGGCTCCGCCGGGACACGCGTCGGCCCGTCGACGAACAGCGAGCCGTAGTCGAAGAAGTTGAAGCCGTCCGGCGGCCGGGCGTTTCCCCGCACGGTCGTGACCGCCGAGGCATTCTCGCCGGGATCGGTCAGCAGGTAGTCGCCCACCGCGCAGACCATCGGCACGGCGCTCTGGTCCCCCGCCTGGGCCAGCTTGGCGACGAAGAAGTCCCAGTCGGCCACGGTGCCCGCGATCGTCGAGGAGTAGCAGCCCGGGTGCAGCACATCGATCGCATCGTGGTGCACCCACCAGTTGTAGCCCTGCGCGAGCACCTCGACCGAGTCGCTGAAGTTCACCAGAAACGCCGACACGTCGACCCACGGCTTCTCCAGGCGCGTCAGCTCCGTCACCCGCTGGACGATCTGGGAGATCCGGTCGCGCCGCCACGCCTCGTACACCTCGCCCAGGGCGCCGGGTGAGGCCGGGTCGTAGGCCCAGCCCGTCTCCGCCTGGAACTGCGCCAGGGCCACCGGGTCGTAGCCCGAGTTCGCCCCGAGCAGGCGCACGTAGTCGAAGTGGATGCCGTCGACGTCGTAGTTGCGCACGATGTCCATGAACACGTTGACGATGTGATCGCGCACCGCCGGGATCCCCGGGTCGAGCGGCGCATCGTCCGCGTGGGTGTACGTCACCCCCGCGGAGTTCTCCGTGATCCACTCCGGCGAGGCGTTGTACACGTGCAGCGGCGAGGTGGGCGGCGTCGCGCGATTCCATGAGTTCATCGTCGTGCACCAGGCGTGCACCTCCACGCGCGGCGTCGCCGCGTGGCAGCGGTCGATGAAGTGCTGAAGCACGTCCAGATTCGACGGGCTGATCGTGTAGAGCTGGCCCCGCGGCTCGCTGTTCGGGTACGTCGCGTCCTCCCGGTTCGGGTAGTAGTACGCGTCGGCCCGGCCCCGCACCTCGACGAAGATCTGGTTCACATTCCGCGACAGCGCCGCCGCGATGATCGCGTCGCACTTCGCCTGCGTGTTGATGTCGAACGTCGCGGCGTAGAACGCCCGCACCTCCGGCGGGTCATCGGCCACACCCAGGCGGGCACAGATCAGGAAGATGGCGAGGAAGGCGGCAACGGGTTTCACGGAGACTCTCTCGACGACATGAACTGCGGCGGCCGCCGATCACCGGATGACGGCCCGGCGGAGCAGGTGAGCTCCGCTTGCCAAAGTATGGACATCGCCGGGAGGGCTCAAGCGCTTTCGTCGCACCGAATCTGGACGCCGCCTCTTTTCTCTTCCCGGCGGCAGGCCGCCTCGCGCACAATGCCCTGCCTCACTCCCACCCGAGCCAGATCGCCTCCGATGCGCGCCGCCCTCTTCACCGCTCTCGCCCTCACCCTCTCGCCGCTCCCCCTCGCCCAGGAGATCATCGTCGACAACGACACCCCCGGCTTCTCGAGCCAGGACGAGGCCGGTGTGCCGATCCTGATGTATCACGGCCTCGACGCCGAGCACGGCTACAGTCCCGCGGACTTCCTCACGCAGATGGACTATCTCGTGGCCAACGGCTATCAGACGATCACCCTCGATCACCTCGTCAGCTGGATACAGACCGGCGCGCCTGCGCTCCCGCCCAAGCCGGTCGTGCTCACCTTCGACGACAACTACCTGAGCATCTACACCGTCGCCTACCCTGCCCTGCAGGCGCGCGGCTTCACCGGCGTGAACTTCGCCCACACCGGCTATGTCGGCGTCGCCCCCGGCGGCTCGCCCCCCACCTCCTATGACCACGCCGACTGGACCGAGTGCATCGAGATGGCCAACGCCGGCGTGATCTTCACCGAGTCCCACACGGTCAATCACCTCAACCTGACCACGCTCGGTGCCACGCAGCGCGCCTCCGAGATCGGCAACTCCCGCGCGGCCATCCAGGCCAACATGCCCGGCAATCTGTGCCGTCACTTCTCCTACCCCTTCGGCGCCTACAGCGCCGCCGTGCTCACCGACACGGCCGCGGCCGGCTATGTCTCCGCCGTGACCACCCTCCCCGGCCGCAACACGCGCAGCACACCCCTGCTCGAGCTCCGCCGCAACGGCGTCAACCCCGACTCCTCCATGAGCACCTTCATCAGCGCCGTCAGCCCGGGCGCGGCCTGGACGCTCTCCTCCGCCCAGCCCGACAAGTACGGGGCCGACTACCGCTACCACGCCGCCGGCACCGGCAACGCCGTCGCCACCTGGGGCTTCACCGTCCCCACCGGCGGCCAGTACGACGTCTACGCTTGGTGGTCCGTCAGCTTCAACCGCGCCACGGATGCTCCCTACCACATCAACCACCGCGACGGCACCTCCACCGTCCGCGTCAACCAGCAGCAGACCGGCGGCCAGTGGGTGCTGCTCGGCTCGCACCACTTCGACGGCGGCGTCCCGGCGACCATCACGCTCACCGACGACGCCAATGGCCTCGTCATCGCCGACGCCGTCCGGCTCGTCCGCGTCGGCCCTGTCCCCGCCGGGCTCGTACTCCTCGGCACCGAGTGAACCCCGCGCGGCACCGGCGCGCTCTCCGCCTCGCCTGCGTGATTGACCATCACTCACGGCCCATTGTTCACTGAGGCGTGCGCCTGAGCGTCGTCATCCCGATCTACAACGAGCAGGAGCTCCTCCCGCGCGTCCTCGACGCTGTCCGCGCGATGGCCGCCAGCCAGCCGTGGGAGCTCGAGCTCGTGCTCGTCGACGACTGCTCGCGGGACGCCACCCCGCGGATCCTCGACGCCGAGCGCGACAGGCCCGGCGTCATCGCTCTGCGCCACGGGGTCAACCGCGGCAAGGGCGCCGCCATCCGCACGGGCCTGCGCGAGGCGACCGGCGACGTGATCATCGTCCAGGACGCCGACATGGAGTACGACCCCAACGACATCCCCGAGATCGTCCGCCCCATTTTCGAGGGACGCTCGCGCGTGTGCTACGGCTCGCGCTTCATGGGCCGCGTCACCGGCATGCGCCTGCCCAACCGCGTCGCCAATTGGCTGCTGGCCTGGATGGTCTCGCTCCTCTACGGCCAGCGCGTCACCGACGAGGCGACCGCCTACAAGGCCTTCCACCGCGACGTCCTCCGCCGCATCTCGCTCACCTGCGAGCGCTTCGAGTTCTGCCCCGAGGTCACCGCGAAAGTGCTGCGGCTGGGCGAGCGCATCCACGAGGTCCCCGTCACCTTCTTCGCCCGCACCTTCGAGGAGGGCAAGAAGATCGGATGGCGCGACTTCTTCGTCGCTGTCCGCACCCTCCTGCGGTGCCGCGTCGGCCGCATCGACGCCGGTGAGCGGGCCATCGCGGATCGGCCTTCCCCCTGATCGCGGAATCCGTCGCTGCCACCAGAGCCCTGCGGGTCAGGCCGTCGGCAAGCTCTCGACCAAGGACACCGTCCATCTCGGCGTCCACTCTGTGAGCGCCGCAGCCCTCGAACTCCACAGCCTCGTTGAGCAAACTCGAGAGCTCGCTGAAGCCGGGCGGCAGATGGATCGTGCCCACAGAGGATCTGCCTCATGATCTCGCGCGCGGCGAGCCGCCCGCCGGGTGTCTTGGACCACCAGAGGGCTCGGGCGAGGAAGCGGTTCCTCCGGCGGGGAGGTCCATCGCTGTCACGGTCAGAGTCTGCCGGGATAGGCAGCGGCGCGCAGCCGCGCGGCCCATCACACCGCCGCGCCGTGGCGGTCCAGACGCGCGAGGTACTCCTGCGGGTCCACGAGGATCTCCCGCGGCTTCGAACCGCGGTAGGGGCCGACGATGCCCGCCTGCTCCATCATGTCCATCAGGCGTCCGGCGCGCGCGAAGCCGATCTTCATCCGCCGCTGGATCAGACTCACGCTCGCCTTGCGGTTCTGGAGAATCAGCCGCGCGGCCTGCCGGAAGAGGTCCTCGTCAAGCGGCTCGTCGTCGCCGCCGCCCCCGCCGAAGCTCAGGTCACCGAGGCTGAGCGTCTCACCCTCGTCGCCGTCGTCGAGTCCGCCCCCGATCGGCTCGTCACCGTCCGCTTTGCCTTTCGAGCGCTTGGGCTGGAAGTCGGTCTTGAGGTAGACCGCCTTCTCCTGCGCGAGGATGAAGTTCGCCAGCCGCTCGACTTCGCCGTCGCTGATGAACGCCCCCTGAATGCGCGCCGGCCCCTGCGCACCGCCCGTCGAGAAGAGCAGGTCACCGTTGCCCAGCAGCGCCTCCGCGCCCATCTGGTCGATGATGACGCGGCTGTCGACGCGCTGGCTCACCTGGAAGGCGATGCGCGCAGGCAGGTTGGCCTTGATGACGCCCGTGATGACCTTGACCGACGGCCGCTGCGTGGCGAGCACGAGGTGGATGCCCACCGCCCGCGCCATCTGCGCGATGCGCTGGACGTTCTCCTCGACGTCGGCCTTCGCCACCATCATCAGGTCGGCCAGCTCGTCGATGACAACGACGATGTGCGGCATGTACTTGAGCTCGCGGCCCATCGCCTTCCTGTTCGGCTTGTCGTCGAGCACCACCGCGTTGTACGCGTCGATGTTCCGCACCCCCACCTCGGCCAGCTGCTGATAGCGCTCCTCCATGTGCTCCACCATCCACGCCAGCGCGTTCGGCGCCTTGCGCGAGTCGGTCACCACCGGGCTGATCAGGTGCGGGATCGCGTCGTAGAGCTTGAACTCCACCCGCTTGGGGTCGATCAGCATCATCTTCACCTTGTCCGGCGGCTGGCGAAGCAGGATCGAACCGATGATCGCGTTCAGGCACACGCTCTTGCCCGAGCCCGTCGCCCCCGCGATCAGCAGGTGCGGCATCGCCGCCAGGTCGAGCACGTGCGGCTCGCCGCTGAGCGTCTTGCCCAGGATGAACGCCAGCGGCGAGGGGTGACTCTTGAACGCCTCGCTCTGCGCCAGCTCGCGGAAGAACACAAAGTTCGGCTTGGGGTTGGGCACCTCGATCCCCACCGCCGCCTTGCCCGGGATCGGCGCCAGGATGCGCACCGACTTCGCCCGCAGCGCCATCGCGATGTCGTGGTGCAGGCTCGTGATCCGCGCCACCTTCACACCCGGCGCGGGCCGGATCTCGAACCGCGTGATCACCGGGCCCTGCGTCACCTGCGCCACGGTCGCCTCGATCCCGAAGTCCCGCAGCGTCTGCTCCAGCCGCGCCGTGATCTCCAGGATCTCCTCGTGACTCATCTTGTGCTCGGCCCGCCTGGGCGGGTCGAGCAGATCCAGCGGCGGCAGCTCGTACGGCCGCGCGAGGTTGAGCTCGGCCTGCTTCACCCCCGGGCCGTTCGGCCGCGCCGAGGCCAGCCGCTCGGGCGGCTTCGCCCCGATG
>JABWBI010000379.1 GCA_013360565.1 Candidatus Sumerlaeia bacterium
GCGCTCGCCACGGCGGGCGCGGGCGAGGCGAGCGGGTCGCCGCCGCCTCTCGCGCCCCCTCCCCCCGGAGGCGAGGGGGCCGCGGGCGCGGGGGGCGCGCCGCTCTCCAGCGCCCGGAGGAGGCTGTCGATCGAGCGGGCCGAGCCGGCGGCGGTCAGCTTGATGAAGAAGAACTCGACGAGGAACCGGATGTGGCTGGCCGTCTTGATCTGCTCGGCGAGGGTGAAGAGGTTGTGGCCGAGGTTGAGCAGCAGACCCAGATCGAGCGAGGGGAGCGCCGCCTTGACCTCCTCCATCCACGTCGAGGGCAGATCGGTCAGGCCGGTCTGCCGCGGCGCGGTCTTGAGGATCAGCAGGTCGCGCACGAACTGCATGAGCGACTTCACGAAGTTCTCGAGGTCGGCGCCGGACTCGACGAGCTGGTCGATGAGCTCGAGCAGACGGGCCGTGTCCCCCCCCTGCATGGCGCGGACGCAGTCGAGGAGCTGGCGATTCTCGATCGCGCCGAGGAGCTGGCGCGTGGCGGCGAGCGTCAGCTTGCCCGACGTGAGCGAGATGAGCTGGTCGAGCGCCACCTGCGCGTCGCGCATGCCGCCCTCGGCGTGCCAGGCGAGGGCCTCGAGGATGGCGCGGCGCTCGCTCTCCTCGGCCTCGACGCCCTCCTCGCGCGAGAGGATGTGGTCGAGCCGCGCGACGATGTCCTCCGCCGAGATGCGGCGGAACTCGAAGTCCTGGCAGCGAGAGCGGATCGTGTCGGGGATCTTCTGCGGGTCGGTCGTGGCGAAGATGAACTTCACCGCGGGCGGAGGTTCCTCCAGGGTCTTGAGGAGGGCGTTGAACGAGTGCTTGGAGAGCATGTGCACTTCGTCGACGATGTAGATCTTGAACCGCATCGACGACGGGGAGTAGCCGACGGAGGCGAGGATGTTGCGCATCTCGTCGACCTGCGTGTGCGTCGCGGCGTCGATCTCGATCACGTCCATCGCGCTGCCCGCGGCGATGCTGCGGCAGTGCGAGCAGGTGCCGCAGGGCTCCGCCGCCGGCCCGGACTCGCAGTTGAGCGCGCGCGCCAGGATCCGTGCCATGGAGGTCTTGCCCACGCCCCGCGGCCCGCGGAAGAGGAACGCGTGGCCCACGCGGCCGGAGGTGACGGCGTTTCTCAGCTGCTGGCTGATGTGATCCTGGCCGACGACATCGTCGAAAGTCTGTGGCCGCCAGCGGCGGGCGAAGACGACGTAGGGCTTGGGGGCGGTCGGCTCGGCCATCGCCGCGCCACCATGGGGGAGCCGCGGCCCGGGGTCAAGCGGGAGGGCGGAAAGAGTCCTCGCCGTCCTCTAGCGAAGGTGAATCCCCGCCGGCGCGCGGGGCCACAGACCCGGCCGCGTGGCGAAGAGCGGATGGTCCAGGGCCGTCGGCAGCTCCGGGCCGCTTCCGATCTCCTCGGGGCCGCCGGAGATGATGCGCCGGTCCCCCGTGGCGGGGTCGATCTCGAAGACAGCGGCGAGACCCACGTCGAAGGCGAAGAGCCGCCCCTGCTCGCTGACGTGGAGATCGACGAGCGCCACGAACGCGGGGCCGCCGCCGGCACCGTAGACGGCGCTGGAGAGCGGCGCGGAGGGTGGCGACGCGGGATCGAGGACCCAGATCGTGGCTCCCCCGCTGGCGAGGCAGTGAACCAGGCGCCCGCCGGGCAGCGTGTCGATGCGCTGCGGCGACTCGGCGAACGTCCCCGGGGGCACCAGATGCGACCGGTCGCCGCTCATCAGATCGACGCGGACGAGCGTCTCGAACTGATCAGCGACAGCGAGCTCCGCCGAGGAGAGAAGGGCCAGGTCGAGCGCGGCGCCGATGTCGACTCCCACGCCGAGGGCAGGGCTCGCGCTGCGCGAGACGACGGTGCGGTCGCCGCTGGCGAGGTCGATCCGCATCACCTCGCCCGAAGTGTGGAGCGCCAGAAGATCGCCCGCCCCGGTGGCGAGCAGACCCAGAAGCGCCGGGTCGAGCGATGGGCCGCTTCCGATGACGCCGCTCTCATCGCCGGGGTAGTTGCCCGAGATGGGCTGCGTCGCGAGTCCGGGCAGGGCGACACGGTGAAGGGCCCGGTGCTGGAGAGCGGTGGTGACCTCGAAGAGCAGGCTGCCGGGGCCCTCGACGGCGCAGTCGCCGGACAGAATGATGTGGGGATAGTCATCGATGTCCGCGAGTTGGCGATCGCCCGAGTCGGCGTCGACCGTCCAGAAGCCGGCCGCCGAGTCTCCTGCCAGATAGATCGGAGATGCTCCGGCGTCAGGGGAGGCGGCGCTGAACAGAGCGAGAAGTGGGCTGACAAGACGGGAAGAACTCATGCTGGGATGGTTGCCGCCCCATGGGCCGGAGTGTCAATTCGAGACTGTCGCCGGGTTCCTGGGGGGGCAACTCCCGATTGAATTGCCCCCGCGCCTGCGGTTGAATGCGCCGCCCATGCGCGTGCGTCCCCTCGGCCTGCTGATCACCGTCTCATGGCTGACCATGATGACCTTGCTGATCCGCGACCAGTGGCTGCCGCGGCCGCTCGGCGCGGACGCTGAGCCGGTCGATCCGGCCGCCCTGACCGCGGACTGGGAGAACCGGCGCGACTTCTTCATCATCCGGCGCGGACGCGAGACGCTGGGCGCCGCCGCCGTCACACTGGAGCAGCGGCGCGAGGGACCGGGCTTCCGCGCCT
>JABWBI010000380.1 GCA_013360565.1 Candidatus Sumerlaeia bacterium
CTACGTGCCGCCGCCGCTGCCGGCGCCGGGGGGGCAGACCAACTTGCCAGGCGAGCTCGCGCTGACGTGGACGGCCCCACCGGCACTGGTGGAGAACTGCGCGGTGCTGATGTCCAGCGATGCGCCGGTCACGCTCGCGGTGGCTCCCACCGGCGGCCTCGCCACCGGCGCGCGGAGCGATGTCTATGAGTGGTCGCTGACCTCGGGCGATGGTCAGCTGGTGCCGTCGGCCGACGGGATGAGCTGCTGGTTCACCCCGGGCCAGATCACCGCGCAGGCGCCGGTCGTGGTGACTGTGCGCCTGGTCCGGACGGATCAGGGGACGGGCCAGCGCGAGATCACCGGCACACTCCTCGCGCGCCTCGTCGCACCGGCCAGTGCGGCCCAGATCGTCCAGGGTCACCTGCAGGGCTACTCCCTCGGCGAGTGGCCTGACCCGACCGACCGGGCGCATCTGGCCACGCTCGAGGGGGACTACACCTGGATCATCGACTACGCTCACCACTACCAGCGCCCGGCCTGGTTCTACCCGGTGACCGAGGAGAGCCGTCACTGGCCGATCTCGCGCCACCTCGAGCTCGGCGACTTTGCCCTCGATGCCCGGTACCTGCCCGGCGTGACGTTCCCGCAGTGGGTGGCGATCGACCCGATGCTCGTCTCGAAGCTCGAGGATCTCGCCGGTCTGATGCACCGCGACGGGCACCGCTTCGACCGCTTCGACGTGATCTATGGCTTCCGCTCGCCGGCCTACAACCTCGGGCGGATCGCCATCGACGGCGACGAGTCTCTCAAGACGCCCTTCAGCCAGCACATGTACGGCCGGGCGTGTGACTTCATGATCGACGCCGATGGCAACGGCATCCTCGACGACCTCAACGGCGACGGGCAGATCACTGTGCGCGACGCCGCGGTGATCATGCACTACATCAATGTGCTCGACCGCCAGTACCGGTCGCAGGGCGACCCGCGCGTGGGGGGCGCGGGGCTCTATGACCACCACGACTTCTTCGAGCGGGCCGCGGTGCTGGGGCAGTCGCCCTACACGCACATCGACGTGCGGGGCTTCCTCACGTCGGGCGGAACGCTGTTCCGCTGGCCCACCGAGTGGCCTGACACGGGCGAGCGGATCCTCTGGGGCCGCATCTGACGGGCCGCGGCGCGCGCTAGGATCGGAACACCTCGCGGACGAAGGCGACGTCGTCCGGCGTGAGAGGCCTGTCGCCGGCGGCGAGGTTGATCTCGACCTGACGGGGATTGCGGAAACCGGGGATGACACAGCAGACGACATCGCTGGCGAGCAGGTACTGAATGGCGACACGCGCGAGGTCGGCGACCTCGCCGCCGAAGCGCGCCCGGAGCCGCTCGATCTTCGGCGCGAGCGTCTCGAGGTTCTCGGGGCTGAAGCGGGGGCTTCTCTTGCGGTGGTCCCCCTCCTCGAACTGCGGGGGGTTCTTGGGGTCGTACTTGCCGAGGAGCAGGCCCTGGGCGACGGGCCCGAAGGCGACCATCGCGATGCCCTGCTCCCTCATCAGCTGACAGACGGGTGTGCCCTCGCGGACGAAGTGGTCATCGATGGCGTTGGCGTGGCTCTGGAGGACGTCGGGCCGAATCCGGGGAACGAGACGGAGAAAGTCCTCATCGGAGTAGGCCGAGAGACCAATGGCGCGGATCTTCCCCTCGTCGCGCAGGCGGCGCATCATCGCGACGGCGTCGTCGAGCAGGGCGTCGCCGTCGCCGAAGTGGCCGTGGTGGAAGTAGTAGAGATCGATGACATCGCGCCGGAGATTGATGAGCGACTGCTCGCACTGGTGGCGGATGTGCTGGGGCTCGTAGGCATGGGCGGCGGTGCCGGGGAACCAGCCGACCTTCGTCGCGATCAGGACTCGCTCGCGCCGGCCGTCGAGCGCCTTGGCGAGGAGCCGCTCGGCGCGCCCGTTGCCGTACACGTCGGCGTTGTCAAAGTGATTCACGCCCCGGTCGAGCGCGAGGTGGACTGCGCGGACCGCGTCGGCCTCGTCGACGTTCGCCCAGCCGTTGGGCGTGCCGTTGACCCAGTTGAGGCCGCCGAGGGTCCAGCAGCCGAGGCTGATCTCGCTGACTTCGAGGTCCGAGGCTCCGAGCTTTCGTCTCCGCATGGGTCTTTCTCCTGTCAGGCGGTGAGGCCCCAGAAAAGCAGCGCCGAGAGGGTGGCCGCAAGGGGAAGCGTGAGAATCCAGGAGAGAAGAATCTTGGCGACGGTGCGGTGATCAGCCTGGCCGGTGACGAGGCCGATCCCGAAGAGGGCGCCACAGGAGACGTGGGTGGTGGAGACAGGGAGGCCGAAGCGGGAGGCCGCAATGACGAGCGCGGCGGTGACGGCATTGGCCGCGAAACCCTGGCCGTCGTTGAGAGGGGTGATCCGGCGGCTCATCGTCTCGGCGACGCGACGGGCGGCGAGGAGGCCGCCCAGAGCCATGGCGAGACCGACGACGAGGGCGGCGAAGGCGGGGCCGAGCGCGGTGAGCGCCAGGAGAAGGGCAGCGATCTTGGGAGTGTCATTGAGGCCGCGGGCAAAGCTCACGGCCCCCGCGCTGGCGAAGTGGAGGGCGTTGAGCAGGGCCTGGGCGGAGACGCCGCAGACGTGCCCCGCGTAGCGGCGCCGGCAGCGCTCCCCGGGGCCGACGGTGATGAGGGGAGACCCGGCGGGCTCCCGCGG
>JABWBI010000381.1 GCA_013360565.1 Candidatus Sumerlaeia bacterium
CCTCCAGCCCCGGCACCCTGGTGCTGGCCGCCCGCGCGATCATCCTCGCGACGGGCTCGCGCCCGGGCTCGCTGCCGGGCATCGAGCCCGACGGCGAGCGGGTGCTCAGCTCCGACCAGGTGCTGCAGATGCCCGATCTGCCCCGGAGCCTCGCGGTCATCGGCGGGGGCGTGATCGGCTGCGAATTCGCGAGCCTCTTCGCCGACCTCGGCGTCGACGTGACAGTCATCGAGGCGCTTCCAGGCCTGCTGGCGCTCACGGGCCTCGACGATGACGTGGCCAAGGAGCTCGGGAGGGTCTTCCGCAAACGCAGGGTCAAAATGCACTTCGATTCGAAGGTCGAGGCCCTCGAGCGTGGAGCCCGCGACGTGACAATTCGCCTCTCGGGCGGCAAGACGGTCACCGCCGAGCGTGCCCTGCTGAGCATCGGGCGGCGCCTGAACACCGGTGGCCTCGGCCTGGAGGAGGCCGGTCTGCGCCCCGGTGCGCGGGGCGAGATCTCCGTCGACGAGAACGGCGAGACAGCGGTGCGCGGGGTGTACGCCATCGGTGACATCACCGGGCAGGCGCAGCTGGCGCATCTCGCGGCGCACCACGGCCTGCGCGCGGTGCGCCACGCGCTGGGTCAGTCCCCTCCACCGCTGAGCGCGGCCGCAGTGCCCGGCGTCGTGTTCACGCGGCCGCCGGTGGCGATGGTGGGGCTGAGCGAGCAGGCGGCGAAATCCCAGTCCATCGACGTGGCGGTGGGCCAGGTCGCTCTGCGAGCACTGGGCAAGGCGCACGTCGCGGGCGAGCTCGATGGGCTGATCAAGGTGATCGCCGAGCGCCCCTCCGGTCGAATGGTGGGTGTCCACATGGTGGGGGCCCGGACGGACGAGATGATCGGGGAGGCAGCATTGGCCGTTCGCCTCGGCTTGACCCTGGGGGACCTGGCCGATACGATCCACCCTCATCCGACGATGTCGGAGGGACTCTGGGAAGCGGTGCGGGCGGCCCTGCGCTGACACGGCCGCGCGTGAGGTGTGACTGGGTGCGACGGCTCCTCCAGGAATTCATCGCGTGCCTGCGCGAGCGCCCGTTCTCGTACAAGATCGCGTACTGCCGCGACCTGGCGATTCCGGCCGGACTCGACATCGACCACCTGCGCGTGCTCTACGACAGCACCGAGTACCTGATGGGACGGGTCGTGATCGCCGACGCGATCCGGCGCCATCAGCTGCCGGTCGACTCGACGATGCTCCACCACATGGCGTCGACGGGCAACCGCTACATCCTGAAGGACGTGCTGCTGGCGCTGCTGGACCGGCGCTCGCCGCGCACGCTCGTGCGCGTGGCGAAGATGCGGACGTGCCAGGAGGAGCCGCTGCTGCGATTTCTGCTGATCCGCGCGACGCGGGCTCAGGGGCTCGACCCGAACGCGGCGGGAATCCCGGTCAACAGTGAACAGGAAGAGTTCAGCGAGGACGAGGCCCGGGCATGGTCGCTGTGGAAGCCGCTCGACGGTCTGATCGCGGCGGTCAACGACCACGCCAAGGTGCCGGCGGACACGGTGCGGCTGATGCTCTTCGAGAATCGCGAGACGCTGGCCGAGGAACTGGCGCGCGATCTCTCGGATGTCTTCAACATCTCACCGGAGGAGATCCGGTTCCTCACGCGGCGGCGGCTGATCAGCCTGCTGTCCAAGTATGTCGACCTCAGCTATCTCGTCTGCCAAGCCCTGTCCGAGGGCGACTTCCGCGCGGTGGAGGAGCGGCTGGCCCAGGAGGCGCGCAAACAGCCGCCGAGCGTCCTTCTGCCGCCGGAGTCGATCCACCAGCTGCCGACACGCGAGGACAAGTCGCACGAGCCCGAGTCGCCGGGAGGGCGCGGCACGTTCCCGGAGTTCGACGAGACGTTTCCGGAGGAGCGGCTGCTGGACCCCGGACACGCGCCGGCGGCCCATGAGCCCGAGCCTCTGACGCTGGCCGACATCCCGTTCGAGCCCGACTGGGCGAGGATCATCCCGCGGGTGCTGGCGGAGGAGCTGCTGGTGATCCCGCTGCGCGTCGAGGGATCGCCGCCCGAGCGCATCACACTCGGCTGCGCGACATCGGAGACCGAGTCGATCCGGGCGCGACTGCGCCACCTGAACTGCGAGCTGATCTTTCGGGCGCTGAGCGAGGAGCTGGTGCGCGAGGCGATCCGGCGGAGCTACTGAGCGTCACGGTCTCCGCAGGCGGCGGGTGACGGGCATTTGCCCGGGGGTGGCGCAGAGGTCGGCCCAGACCCAGAACTCGGGAGGAACGAGATGGCAGTTCACGTCGTTGAGGCGCCGGGCCTGCTGAATGACACCCGCGGCGTGGCGCGACTCGAGCCGGCGCCAGGTCACATCCGGCTGGAGGGAGGCGAAGTGCCCGAGCACACCGGCGAGGGCGGCCGCCTCGGCCTTCGCATTGCCCCAGGCGTCTTCGATGCCACGCTCCCAGAGATCGAGCAGCACCACGGCAAAGGTGTAGCGCTCGGCGGGATCGGGCCGGGCGATGATGAGGGCCATGTGTCCTGTGCCTTCGACAGAGGCCATCCAGCTCTCGAGGCGCTCAAGGGGCAGGGGGGGAAGTCCGTCGGGGCCGGGGCCTTCGCCGCGGGGAAACTGCACCCAGGGGGCGGGCCAGCGGCCAAAGTGCCGCTCGCCGATCTCGGCGAGGCGG
>JABWBI010000045.1 GCA_013360565.1 Candidatus Sumerlaeia bacterium
AGCTCGTGCGGTCACTGACGACGCCGGGGAGCGACTCGCTGCGCCACTTGCAGCGGGCGGGATTCGAGGTGGCCTACACGCGGCCGGTGATGGAGCGGCGCTGGCTGATCTGAGCGTCAGTGGGACGCGGCCACGGTGCCGGCCAGGAAGCGGCCGGTGTGAGAGGCGTCGACGGCGGCGACGTGCTCGGGGGGGCCCTGGGCGACGATGAGACCGCCCCCCTCGCCGCCCTCGGGGCCGAGGTCGATGACCCAGTCGGCGGCGCGGATGACGTCGAGGTTGTGTTCGATGACGACGACCGTCGAGCCGGAGTCGACGAGGCGGGAGAGGACCTCGAGGAGCTTGCGGATGTCCTCGAAGTGCAGGCCGGTCGTCGGTTCGTCGAGGATGTAGAGGGTCCGGCCGGTGTTGCGTTT
The DNA here is from genome assembly GCA_013360565.1 of Candidatus Sumerlaeia bacterium. Lineage (GTDB taxonomy): Bacteria > Sumerlaeota > Sumerlaeia > JABWBI01 > JABWBI01 > JABWBI01. The sequence goes on from JABWBI010000045.1 coordinate 417, forward strand.
GCTCAGCTCCTTGGAGAGCTTGACTCGCTGGGCCTCGCCGCCGCTGAGGGTGGTCGCCGATTGGCCAAGGGTGATGTAGCCGAGGCCGACGGAGCGCAGCGTCTCGAGCTTCTGGTGGATGAGGGGCTGGGCGCTGAAGAAGTGGTGGGCCTCGTCGACGGTCATCTCGAGGACATCGGCGATCGACTTGCCCTTGAAGAGGACCTCGAGCGTCTCGCGGTTGAAACGGCGGCCCTTGCAGGCCTCACACTCGACGTAGACGTCGGGGAGAAAGTGCATCTCGACCCTGATGAGGCCGTCGCCCTGGCACGACTCGCAGCGGCCGCCCTTGACGTTGAAGGAGAATCGGCCGGGCCGGTAGCCGCGCACCTTGGCCTCGGGGAGGGCGGCGAAGAGGTCGCGGATGAGAGAGAAGAGGCCGATGTAGGTCGCGGGGTTCGAGCGGGGCGTGCGGCCGATGGGCGCCTGGTCGACCTCGATGACCTTGTCGATGAGTTCGAGGCCCTCGATCCTGCGGTGAGCGCCGGGCTTGGCGGTCGAGCCGCAGAGGCGCTGGGCGAGCGCGGGGTAGATCGTCTCGACGACGAGCGACGACTTGCCCGAGCCGGAGACGCCGGTGACGCAGATGAGGAGTCCGAGCGGAAGGGTGACGTCGACGCCCCTGAGATTGTGATGCGCGCAGCCGCGGAAGACGAGCGCGCTGCCGGGTGCGGGCTGGCGCCGCTGCGCCGGGGCGGGGATCGAGCGCTCGCCGCGGAGATACTTGCCGGTGAGCGAGTGATCACTGGCCATCACCTCGGCGGGTGTGCCCTCGGCGACGACCCAGCCGCCCCGCGAGCCTGCGCCGGGGCCGAGGTCGATGACCCAGTCGGCGGCGCGGATGGTCGCCTCGTCGTGCTCGACGACGACGACGGTGTTGCCGAGGTCGCGCAGGCGGTGGAGGGTGTCGATGAGGCGGCGGTTGTCGCGCTGGTGGAGGCCGATAGAGGGCTCATCGAGGACGTAGAGGACGCCGGTGAGCTGCGAGCCGATCTGCGTGGCGAGGCGGATGCGCTGGCCCTCGCCGCCGCTGAGCGTCCCGGCGGCGCGGTCGAGTGTGAGGTAGGTCAGGCCGACGTTGGCGAGGAAGCCGAGGCGCTCCTTGACCTCGCGGATAGCCTGGCCGCCGATCTGAAGTTGGCGCTCGGTCCAGGCGAGCGACTCGATGAAGGCGAGCGCGGCGGCGACGTCGAGGCGGGTGAAGTCGATGATGCTCTTGCCGCCGAGACGGACCGCGAGAACCTCGGGGCGCAGCCGCATGCCGCGGCAGGCGGGGCAGGGCTGGTCGGTCATGAAGCCGGCGATCCACTCGCGCATGGCTTCGCTCTGGGTCTCGAGGTGGCGGCGTTCGAGGTTGGTGATGACGCCCTCCCAGCGAAAGTCGCCCTCGAAGCGCGAGCCGCTCGTGCTCTTGAAGACGGCGTGGTACTTGCGGCCGGTGCCGTGGAGGATGAGGTCGCGGTGGGCCTGAGGCAACTTGGCCCAGGGCGTCCGGAGGTTCACCCGGTGGGCGCGGGCCATGGCCTCGATCATCTTGCCGGTCCAGGTCTTCTTGCCGGGGCGTCCCTCCTCGTCGGCGAGCATCTTGGCGAAGGGGACGATGGCGCCCTCGGTGACGGAGAGGGATCTGTCGGGGATGATGAGGTCCTCGTCGATCTTGAGGAGCGTGCCGAGGCCCTTGCACGCGGGGCAGGCGCCGTGGGGCGAGTTGAAGGAGAACATGCGCGGTGTCAGCTCGGGCAGGCCCGAGCCGCAGTGGAGGCAGGCGAAGCGCTCGCTGAACTGGAGCACCTCGCTCTTGCCGTCGCCGAGAACTTCGACTTCGAGCAGGCCCTCGCCGCGCTTGAGGGCGATCTCGGCGGAGTCGGTGAGGCGGCGGCGCTGATCGGGATCGATCCTGAGGCGGTCGACGACGATGGCGATGTCGTGCTTTTTGGTCTTGGCGAGCTTGGGGATGCCGGCGTTGAGATCGACGACTTGGCCGTTGACCTTGGCGCGCTGGAAGCCCTCGCGCACGAGCGCCTCGAAGACGGCGCGGTACTCGCCCTTGCGGCCGCGCACGATGGGGGCGAGGACGAGGAGGCGTGAGCCCTCGGGCAGGCGCAGGATGGCGTCGACGATCTCCTGCACCGTCTGACGGCGAATGGGGCGGCCGCAGGTGTGGCAGTGGGGCTCGCCGAGGTTGGCCCAGAGGAGGCGGAGGTAGTCGTAGACCTCGGTGACGGTGCCGACGGTCGAGCGTGGATTCTTCGAGACGGTCTTCTGCTCGATGGAGATGGCGGGCGAGAGGCCGTCGATCGACTCGACCTGCGGCTTGTGCATCTGCTCGAGGAACTGGCGCGCGTAGGCCGAGAGCGACTCGACGAAGCGGCGCTGGCCCTCGGCGTAGAGGGTGTCGAAGGCGAGCGACGACTTGCCCGAGCCCGACAGGCCGGTGATGACGGTCAGCGCGTCGCGGGGAATCTTGACGGAGATATGCTTGAGATTGTGCTCGGACGCGCCGGTGACGGTGATGTGGGACTTGCTCATGGGCCGGGGAGATTGGCGAAGAGATGGTGAAAAAGCAAGCGCGAGGAATGGGAGCGCATCGCCGCCGGATGGCGCGCCTGCGAGAGGGGGGCCTGAGCAGTTGACTGTCCCGGTGCGGCGGCGAGGATGACGCGGATGCCGCTGCGTTTCCTGGCCGAGTTCCTGCGCAGTCCGAGGGCGGTGGGGGCGATCGCCCCCTCGTCGCGGGCGCTGGCGCGTGTGATGGTGCGGGAGATGGGGTTGGCGGAGGCGAGGGCGGTCTGTGAGTACGGCCCGGGGACGGGGGCGTTCACGGGGGCGATCCTGTCGGCGATGGGGCCGGGGGCGCTGTACTTCGCGATCGAGCAGAGCCCGCGGATGGCCGCCGCCTTCCGCGCCCGGTTTCCCGGCGTGCGCGTGTTCGAGCGCTCGGTCGAGGAGGTCGAGGCCATCGCCTCGGAGCTGGGCGTGGATCAGCTCGACGCGGTCCTCTGCGGCTTGCCCTGGGCGGCGTTCGATGAGGCTCTTCAGGACCGCCTCCTGGGGCCGCTGCTGCGCATTCTCCGGCCGGGGGGCAAATTCGCGACGTTCGCGTACAACCAGGGTCTGCTCCTGCCCGCCGGGCGGCGCTTCCGGGCCAAGCTGCGGCGGCACTTCGCGCGCGTCGAGGAGACCCCGACGGTCTGGCGGAATCTTCCGCCGGCCTTCGTCTACCGCTGCACGCGGTGAGGGCCGGGGCGGCTGCAAGTATCTGTTGTCACTCGCCGCGGTGGGCGGCAGAACGGGACCCCTCTCCCATGGCCGCGCACCACACGCCCTCCGCCCGTCTGATCTCGTGGGCCGCGCTGACGATGATCTTCGCCGTCACGCGCTTGCCGATGCGCTGGGCCGTCGCTCTGGGGGGCGGAGCTGGCTGGCTCTGCTCGCACGTGTGCCCGCTGCGCCGGGGTCTGGTGCTGCGCAATCTGGCGATCGCCTTTCCCGGGCAGAGTGAGGCGGAGCGGCGGCGGCTGATGCGCCGGTGCTACCGCAACTTCGGCCGGTGGGCGTTCGAGACGTGCTTCGCCGGGCGGGTCGACACGGTGAAGGCGGGTCTGGTGGTGGAGGAAGAGCACCGCGAGCGGCTGGACCGGATGCTGGCTGAGTGCCCGGGGTTCATCGCCGTCACGGGCCATCTGGGCTCGTGGGAGATCGGGGCGACGCACTTCGCTTACATGGGCATTCGCCTGACGGCGGTCGTCAAGCCGCTGCACAATGGCTACATGAACGACCACATCGTGCGGTCGCGCCGGCGCAGCGGGCTGAAGATCCTCTTCACGAACGAGGGCCTGACGACGGCCGTGACGGGGCGGATCAACCGGGACGAGGTGGTGGTGATCGTCTCGGACCAGGACGCGCGCCAGGCCGGGACGTTCGTCGAGTTCTTCGGGCGGCCGACGTCGACGCCGCGCGGGGTCGCGATGTTCTCGGTGCGGTCAGGGCGACCGATCCTGCCGGTGTTCACGACACGGGTGCGGGGCAATCGGCACCGGATGCACTACGGCGAGCCGATCTGGCCGCGGGACGGCGAGGACATCGACCAGGAGGTCCGCCGGATCACGCAGGCCTACACGCGTGAGCTCGAGGCGCTGGTGAGGCGATTTCCCGATCAGTATTTCTGGTTTCACGACCGATGGAAAACATCTCCCGGGATGCTCAAACCCAAGCGCCTGCGGCGCGCGGGCCTGGCGTCGGCGCAGGAGGTCGACACGCCGGAGGCATCGCCAGAATCGTGAGGTGTCACCGCACCTGGAAGCACTGGCTCGGGTATGCCGGCGTCCGGCTGATCGAGATCTCGGTCACGCGCCTGCCCGTGGAGTGGAGTGTGGGTCTGGGAGGATTCCTGGGCCGTGTCTTCCACCGGCTGACGGGCATCCGGCGGGCGCTGGTGCGGGAGCAGATCGCGCTCGCCTTTCCAGAGAAGTCCCCCGCTGAGGTCCGGAGCTTGGCCCGCCGGACCTACGTCGAGGCGGGGCGCAGTCTGTTCGAGAACTTCCACCTGGCCTGCCGTGACCCTCTGCGCCACACGACCTTCACGGTCCATGGCGACGAGCACCTTGCGCGGCTGCGTGTGCGGAGGGAGGGTTTCATCGTCGTGACGGGTCACGTGGGCAACTGGGAGCTGATGGGGGCGCACTTCGCGCGGGGGGGCCTGCCTCTCCATGTGATCGCGCGGCCGCTGCACAACGACTACATCGACCGCCACGTGGTGAAGACGCGGCGCGAGGCGGGGCTGCGCGTGATCCCGTCGCACGGTGTGCCGATACACGATCTGGCGCAGCTGATCCGGCGCGGCGCGGTCGTCGTCTTCGTCTTTGACCAGGACGCTCGCCAGCATGGCACGTTCGTCGAGTTCCTGGGCAGGCTGGCGTCGACGCCACGGGGTGCGGCGCTCCTCGCGCTGCGGACGCGGTGCCCGATTCTGCCAGCCTACTCACTGCGCCAGCGCGGGTCGCGGCATGAGATCTATCTCTTTCCGCCGCTCATTCCGCCGGAGAGTCCCCCCGACATCGACCGGGCCGTCCAAGCACTGACCCAGCGCTTCACGCGGTGCCTGGAGGCGGTGGTCCGCCGGGCGCCGGAGCAGTACTTCTGGCTGCACGACCGCTGGAAGACCCCCCCGGCGATGGTCAGGCCCAAGCGTCGCCGACGCGCGGGTCTGCGGGGGGAAGCCCCGGCGTCGCGCGCTTGCGCGTTGACACGCCTCGCCGTCCGTCGATGATCTCCCTGCGCCGTCCGTCTGTGATTGACCTCACAGTGAGCCCTCAGCCCCGCTGTCACCCTCGCCGCATTCGCCGAGGGTTGAGAGACCGCCCATGATCCACAGCGCCGACCTTGTCTGGTGGGAGACCGCCACGCTGGGGCTCTATCTCGCGGTGCTTGGCCTGCTGGCGATCTACGGGCTGCACCGCTGGCATCTGGTGGCTCTGCACCGCCGACACCGGGGCCAGCCCCCGCAGCCGCCGGGCCGGTTCGCGGAGCCGCCCCTGGTCACCGTGCAGCTGCCGGTCTACAACGAGCGCTATGTGGTGGACCGGCTGATCGCGGCGGTTTGCTCGCTCGACTGGCCGCGAGACCGGCTCGAGATCCAGGTGCTCGACGACTCGACCGATGACACGGTGGCCGTGGCGGCGGAGGCCGTGGCGCGGTGGCGCGCCGAGGGGTTCGATATCCATCACGTCCGGCGGGCCGATCGTCACGGCTACAAGGCGGGGGCGCTCGACCACGGCCTGGGCCTGGCCCGGGGCGAGTTCCTCCTGATCTTCGACGCCGACTTCGTGCCCCGGCCGGAGCTGCTGCGGGAGATGGCCGACCATTTCACCGACCCGGCGGTGGGCCTGGTTCAGGCGCGCTGGGATCACATCAACCGCGAGCACTCGCTCTTGACGCAGGTGCAGGCGCTGATGCTCGACGGCCACTTCGTGGTGGAGCACGCGGCGCGTCACCGGTCTGGCCGGTTCTTCAACTTCAACGGGACGGCGGGCCTGTGGCGCCGGGGGGCGATCGAGACGGCGGGCGGCTGGCAGCACGACACGCTGACGGAGGACCTGGATCTCTCCTACCGGGCGCAGCTGGCGGGCTGGCGCTTTGTCTACCTGGCCGATCTGACGGCGCCGGCGGAGCTGCCGGTGGAGATGGACGCCTTCAAGGGTCAGCAGCACCGCTGGACCAAGGGGAGCGTCCAGACGGGCCTCAAGCTGCTGCCCCGCCTCTGGCGCGCGCCGCTGCCCCTGCGCGTCAAGGCCGAGGCGACGTTTCATCTCACGGACAACTTCTCGTATCTGCTGATGATCGCCCTGGCGCTGCTCCTGGGGCCGGTCATTCTGATCCGGGCGGCGCATCATCTGAACTGGCTCTACCTCGTGGACCTGCCGCTGTTCTTCGCGGGGACGCTCTCGGTGTCGGCCTTCTACCTCTGGACGCTTCGCGAAACGGGCGGCCTGACGGTGCGCCGTGTGCTTCTGCTCCCGGCGCTGATGGCGCTGGGGATTGGCCTGTGCCTGAACAACGGCCGGGCCGTGCTCGAGGCGCTGCGGGGTAAGCCGTCGCCCTTTGTCCGGACGCCGAAGCACCGGATCGAGCGCCGGGGCCAGCGGTGGACCCATCTGCGCTATCGCGCGGCGCGGAGCTGGTTGCCGGTGCTGGAAGTGACGTTCGGCGTGGTGTGGACCGGCATCACGGCGCTGGCGATCTGGCACGGACAGTATCTTGCGCTGCCGATCCTGTGGCTCTTCCCGGTGGGGTTCCTCTTCGTCGGCACCGTGAGTCTGGGCCAGAGGCTCGGGCGGTCTCGCACGCAGGCCTGAGCTCAGGGCATCGGAATCCGTGCGATGACCTCCGCGGCGTCCAGGGACGGCGTCCCGGGTCCCAGGCGCCGGATCTCGAGCGTCCGGCTCAAATCGGCGGCACTGCGGAAGTCGTAGCGCGTCACAGGGGCTTTTGCGAACACGCCAAAGAGCTGCACCCGAGGTGCGGCGAGGCCCCGGTCGTCATTGACGGTGTTGACTGCGACCTGGAGGTCGACGGTGCGGAACATCATCGCCCGGCCGATGCGCTCCGGGGGAAGCCCTGTGAAGACGGTGTGAGCGGGGGGCAGCGACGCGACATCCGACGAGACGGCCTCGACGACCGCCCGGGCGACGCGGGAGGCGGCGGCCCAGTGACCCGTCACGTGAAAGGTCATCGCCGCGAGGGGGATGATCCAGGCGGCCACTGCGGCCCGCAGGGCCCATTTGACCTTCAGATGCCCGCTCCAATCCGTCAGGCCACTCACTGTGCCGAGGGCGATGAGCGTCGAGGCCGCGGCTGCGGGATAGAGCAGGCGTGTGTCGACATGGAGGGAAAAGCCGAGCGCGGTGAGAGGGGCCATCGCGACAGAGAACCACGCGCAGGCGAAGAGGAGCGGTCCGCGGCTCCTGCCGTGAACGATGAGCGCGATGACCGCGGTGATCCCTCCGGCGAAGAGGACGCCCAAGACCCACCAGAGCAGGTCGGACCAGACATGCATCTGGAGCCAGCGCGGCGCCGGGAAGCAGGGCACGTACCAGGGATCCCAGGGCCAGCTCATGAAGGGGTTGACGAAGAGTTTCACTGCCTCGACGCAGGCGCGCACGTAGGCGCGCACGTCGCCGTACCGGCCCGCCATGTCCATTCCGAGGAACTGGCCGAACATCAGATGGCGCTGGATGAAGTACCACACCCCGAGGGCGAGTGTCGCGGCCCACCAGCCGGCGCGCGCGCGTGACCACCCGCCCTGGCGCCAGAGGTCGATGCCGAGCAGGAGGGCGAAGAGCGTTGCGTTCGTCTCCTTCGACATCAGGGCGAGGGCCATCAGCGGCAGCGACCAGAAGCGCGCGGTGCGGAAGCGCTCCCGGCTGGCCAGCGCAAGTGTCAGCCACAGCGCGGGGAAGGTGAACGCCGCTGCCCAGAGGTCTGTGCGCGCGGAGACCCACTGTGCCGCTTCGACCGTGAGCGGATGGGCAAGGAAGACGAGCGCCGCCAGCCAGGCGAGCAGACGCCGCCTCCAGAGGCTCCACGCGGTGCCCCAGAGGAAGAAGACATTGAGGCCGTGAAGGATGAGGTTCGTCAGATGAAAGCCCCACGGCCGGTCGAGTCCCCACAGGGCGCGGTCGAGGAGAAACGAGAAGCGCGGGATGGGGCGATAGAGGGCGTGCGAGGCGGGCGGCCGCCCGCCTTCGATCCAGTTGCCGAAGAGAATGCCTCGCCACTGGTCCCCGGCGGGCCAGCCGGCGTTGATCCAATCGTCGACGAGGAGGTCCCCCTGGAAGCCCCGGTGGTGGAGGGCGAGCGTGAGCGCCATCAGCAGCCCCAGCGCGGCCAGGGCCTCGCGGAGGCGCAGCGGCGAGGCCTCGGAGGTCACAGAGGCGCGGGGCCGGTCAGGCCTCGAAGATCACCAGCGCGGAGACGAACTTGACCGGCGGCTCGCCGGGGGCCTGGTGCTCATGGAACTTGATGTCGATGAGCGACTCGCGCGGCAGCTTCTGAATGAAGGCGTTGACCTGCTGCTCGAGGTCCCACCCCTCGGTGGCCCGGATGTACTTGCACTGAAGGAACATCGGTCGGTCGCTCCCCTCCGCGTCGCTCGGGTGAGGGGATTGGAGCGCAGCAGGGCCTGAGTGTGAAGGGAAAACAGGGGAGTCCTGGCCGAGGACGCCGAGAGCGCGGAACTCCTGGTCCCCCCGCTGGGCTGATTCAGTCTCTCAGGAACTCCTTCGCCAGACGCCAAGCCTCGCCGAGGATCTCGCGGGGGCTGTGCGGGCGGAGGTTCGGGCAGGGCATCGAAAGGCAGAGGCCGGGGACGTCGCCGCGCTTGAAGCGGCCTCGCAGCTCCTGGAACTTGGGCTGATTCCAGAGTGTCTTGACGGGCGTGTCGACGACGTTGCCGAGGTCCTCGGGGCCCCAGTAGCAGCAGAAGCGGGGCCGGCCGTGCATGTCGATGTGGAGCTGCTCCATGATGTTGGGGCAGAGCACGCCGCCGCCGTTGAGGCGGGGCCGCTCGCCGTCCCACTGCGAGTGGAAGTGGACGCGGACGCCGAGCTCGGCGCCGCGCGCGCGGGCGAGGGCGAGAGCCTCCTCGACCCGGGGCCGGTCCTCGGGGGTGAAGACGCTGGCCTGAAAGGCCTGGGCGTAGGGGATGGCGCACTGGAAGTGGATCATCTGAACGCCGCAGCCAGCGGCGATCTCGACGACCTTCGGTGCCTCGTGGAGCGCCTCTTTGAAGAGGCAGGAGATCATCGCCGTCACGGGGAAGGGCGACTTCGCCGCCTCGCGGCGCGCGCGCAGGCGGCGCATGTTGGCGACGACGTCCTCGAAGACCGCTGGGCGGCGGACCCACTCGAAGGTCTCCTTCGTCCCCCCGTCGAAGGAGATGTTCATGATCGACTTGCCAGCGGCGATGAGGCGGTCGAGCTTGGCATCGGTCCACAGCGTCGCGTTGGAGATGATCGACGGGACGGCTCCCTCGGCGGCGACGATGTCGACGATGTCGAGGAGCCGGGGGTGCATGAACGGCTCGCCGTTGCCGATGAGGCCGACATACGCCGCGGTGCGGAAGCTCGGGCGCAGGGCCTCGATGACCTCCATTTTCATGTGCCCCGTGTTTTTGGGGATCGTGGGGTCTTCGCGCGGGCAGTGGATGCACTTGAGGTTGCAGACGTCGTTGACCTCAAGGTGGATCTTGAGGGGCCGGCTGAGCGTGCGGGAGCGCCGGCCGAGCTTGTCGATGGCCGTCAGGACGGTGTTGCGCAGGGCGGCGGGGCGGCTGAGCATGGGCGGGCATGGTCTCACGGAGCGGCGGCTGGCACAAGGGCCGCGGTGAGCCCGCCGTTCGGGGGTTGACAAGGGCGCGAGGCGGATGGCACAACCCGAGGGTTGCGCGCCCTTAGCTCAATTGGATAGAGCGTCGGACTACGGATCCGAAGGTTGGGGGTTCGACTCCCTCAGGGCGCGCCATCGCCGTTCAGGGCTGACTTCTCTTGCGTTCCGGGGCGGGATGAGCCACGGATGGGGTGGCACGAAACCTCTTGGGGAGGCCTGTGATGCGCCCGCTTGCGCCCCTCGCTGCTCTGGCGGCCCTTGGCCTGTCTGGCTGCACGCTGATGACGACGACCTCCGACCCGGGCTATCGCTACCACGCGAGCCCGGCGCCTCTGGAGCCGCACTTCTACCGGGGTGTGGCGCCGCCGGTGACGGACCTGTGGGACCTGGATCACCGCGAGGTGCGACCGCTCGATCCGCAGGCCCCGGGGGATCGGGGTTGGCGCGAGGCTCTGACGCGGCGCGGGGGAGTGCTGCGGTACTATGCGACCGAGGCGGACGAAAACGCGCTGGGGCTGGACGAGGACGTGGACTTCCTGCCGGAGGAGCTGCACCACTTCCTCCCGACGGCGATGCGGTGAGGGAGACTCAGGCCTTGTAGACGGTGAGGTTGTCGAGCATGAAGACGCCCTCACTGGCGAGGGTGTCCCGGATCGAGATCGTGTTGATCGACGGCGGCAGGGACTGCTCGGTCATCGAGAGGAGCGGGACATTGACGGCGACGGGGACGCCGTCGACTTGGCCGTCCACGGTGCCGGTGTTGAGGTCGATCCGGAACTTGACGTGGACCCACTTGCCGAAGTCGTAGGGGCTCGATTTGCCCTGGAGGCGGAGGGTGATCGTCTCGCCGGACTTGTGCATGACGGTGTGGACTGACTGGCGGAAGTTCTCGTTGTGCTCGAAGTAGATGCCGAGCAGGTACTGATTCTTGGAGAGGCAGCACAGGTCGAACTCGACGCCGACCCGTCCCTTGGCGTCGGGGAAGTGGCAGGTGAAGAACGCCGAGCCCTGGCCGCTCTTCTTCTCAAAGCGGAGCGAGGCCTCTGAGCCGGGGCGGGGGTTTTCGGTGGTGACCGTCAGCTTCGCGAAGTCGTACGAGCCCTGCCAATTGGCGGGTTGCTTGCCGGCTTCCGCCGCCGTGAAGCGCTGCTGGAAGTGGACGCCGGGCGGCAGCTCCGCCGGCGCGGGAGAGACGGCCGGGGTCAGCGGGGTCGTCACGGCGTCGTCGAAGACATCGTCGGCGGGTGCGGTGACGGGTTGCGTGTCGGATGCTCCCGGGAAGGCGTCGTCGAAGCTCAGCGGCTGTGTCTCCTCCACCGAGACGGCGCTGGGTGCCTTGACCGGCTCGGGGGCGGAGAAGTCGGCGAACGGGTCTCCGGTGGAGCCGCCGCCACCGGGGCCGGAGAAGTCGAAGTCGTCGAGACTGACCGCGGCGGGGGTGGGGGCCGGCGCCGGGGTCTTGGGCGTGGCGCTCATCACGTCGAAGTCGTCGAGGGCGGCCGGTGCCGGCTCCGGCTCATGGGCCGGCGCGGAGCCTCCGGGGCCTTCGTCGTCGAATCCGAAGTCGAGGGAAACGCGACTCTCGCTGGGAGGGGGCGTCTCGACGGCGCGGCGCTCGACCGGCGGGGGCAGCACGACGTGACCGTGTGCGCGTGGGCCGGCGACGGCGGCACGTTCGACATCGGCCTGCAGGCCCTCTCGGGCGCCGCGGAGCGCAACGAGGACTTCATCTACGTCTGCTACGACAACGAGGCGTACATGAACACCGGCATCCAGCGTTCGTCCGCGACGCCGTTCGGGGCGTGGACGACGACGACGCCGGGCGAGGCGTGGAAGCACGACAAGAAGAAGGACATCCTGCAGATCCTGGCGGCGCACGGCGTGCCGTACGCCGCGACCGCGACCGTGGCCTATCCCGACGACCTCGTCGCCAAGGTGACGAAGGCGAAGTCAGTCAAGGGCACGCGCTTCATCCACCTGCTCGCCCCCTGCCCGCCGGGCTGGAAGACCAGCGACGACGAGACCATCGAGCTGGGCCGCATGGCCGTGCATTCGAAGGTCTTCCCGCTGGTCGAGGTCGAGAACGGGCTGGACTGGCGGATCACGGTCGAGCCCCAGGGCCTGCCCGTGGCCGACTACCTCGGCCGGCAGGGCCGCTTCAAGCACCTGTCGGAGGCGCAGATCGCCGAGATCCAGAAGCAGGTGGACGCCCGCTGGGAGAACCTCCGCAAGCGCGCCGGGGGCTAGCCTTCCCCGCCGCCCCGCGATTTCGGGGTCAAGGCGCGGGCGATTCGGGCCGATGAGCGTCGGCGAACGGGAAACACTCCCGGGCCGGCGCTCTCGCCGTTCCGGGCCGCAGTCTCCAAGGAGGCCGCATGAGCGAGCTGAACCGCGTCGTCGCGCGATTCCTCGACGGCACGACCCTCAAGGGAACGACCGAGGACTTCTACCCGAACCGTCCGACGTTCCACGTCGTGGTGGCCGGCGACCCGCGCGCGCGCGAAGTCCGCTGCGCCCAGCTGAAGGCCGTCTTCTTCGTCAAGGAGTTCGCGGGCGACTCGGCGCGCGAGGACGTCCCGGGCTACGGCGGGAACGTCACCCAGGGCCAGGGCAAGAAGATCGCGGTGCAGTTCAAGGACGGCGAGATCCTGTGCGGCTTCACGCTCTCCTACACCACCGACCGTTCGGGGTTCTTCGTGATGCCGGCCGACGAGGCGGGTAACAACCTGCGCGTCTACGTGCTCAAGCATGCGACCAGGAAGGTCGCCGTCGGCCCCGCGGCCGACGAACTGGCGAAACAGCAGCGCCCCAAGGCCGCCTGACGGCGACGTCGAAGGGGACGGAAGGCACAGAGAGGCCGCCCGGCAGGACGCCGGGCGGCCTCGGTCGTTTCGCGCCGGGGGACGTCCGGGTCTATGCTCCCGGCCGTCGTCGCCGTCCTCCCCGTCATCCCACGACTTCTCGAGGATCCGTCATGAAGCGCATCGCCATCTCGCTGCTCGCCCTCGCGCTCGCCTCCGCCGCTTTCGCCGGCGCGGAGAGCGCGAAATTCGGCGCCGCCGTCACCGTCAAGAAGAGCGTCCCCGTCGCGAAGCTGGCCGCCGCGCCCGCGAAGTTCGAGGGCAAGACCGTCCGCATCGAGGGCACGGTCGCCGAGGTCTGCCAGGGCCGCGGCTGCTGGGTGCGCGTCAAGGACGACAAGGGCCAGCTGTTCCTGGCCAAGAGCCTCGACGAGACCGTGCTGCTGCCCAAGGACTGCGCCGGGCAGTACGTCGTGGTGCAGGGCGTCGTGACCGCGCTCAAGGCCAAGCCGCACGAGCACGAGGAGGGCGAGGCCCACGAGTGCCCGACGCCGGAGTTCGTGGTGGCCACTCAGGGCATCGAGCTGCGCCCCGCGCCCGCGAAGAAGTAGCCGCGGAGCGTCCGCTCAGTCGCCGGCCGGCTGGCCCTCGGGCTTCAGCCGGCCGGCGTATTTCTGCCGGAGCTTCGCCACCTTGGGCGCGATGACCGCGGCGCAGTAGGGCTGTTCGGCGTTCCGCCGGTAGTAGCCCTGGTGGTGGTCCTCGGCGCGAACGAACTCGGCCAGCCGCTCGACCCGCGTGACGATCGGGTCCGGGAAGACGCGCTGCTCGCCCAGCTCGCGGATCACCGCCTCGGCGGTCGCGCGCTGCGACTCGTCGTGCCAGAAGATCGCGGAGCGGTACTGCGTGCCCACGTCCGCGCCCTGCCGGTCGAGGGTCGTCGGGTCGTGGAAGGCGAAGAACACCTCGAGCAGTTCGCGGTACGAGATCGCTTCGGCGTCATACGTGACCTGCGCGACCTCGGCGTGGCCCGTCTCGCCCGTGCACACCTCGCGATACGTCGTCGGGCCCGGCCGCCCGCCCGCGTATCCCGATACCACGCGCTCCACTCCGCGCAGCCGCTCGAGCACGGCCTCGATGCACCAGAAGCAGCCGCCCGCCAGCGTCGCCGTCTCGATTCTCGCCACGATGTCCCCCCTCCTTCGCGCCGCGCCCGGCGGCGCCGGAGCGCA
>JABWBI010000382.1 GCA_013360565.1 Candidatus Sumerlaeia bacterium
CGCTGATGCTGGGGTGCGGCGACGCCGCCGAGCCCCCCGGTGAGGCGCCGCTGCGGCTGATGACCTACAGCCTCTCGCCGGCGTTCGACGACTACATGGCCGCGCTCACGGCGAGCTTCGAGGCCACGCACCCGGGCCGCGAAGTCGAGTGGATCGACTTCCCGGCCGACGGCTATCTCGACAAGCTGATGCTCCTTCACCAGAGCGGCGAGCCCCCCGACGTGGTCAACCTGACGTTCGATCTCGGCGCGCAGGTCGTGCAGCAGGGCGTGCTCGAGGACATCCGCCCGCTCCTGCCGCCGGAGGTGATCGGCGGCTACCTCCCGGGGATCCTCGCGTCGGCGTGCGAGACGGGGGGCCGCGTTCACGGTCTGCCGTGGTACCTCTCGCCGGTTGTCCTCTTGCACAACCGCGCGCTGATGGCCGAGGCGGGGCTCGACCCTGATCACCCTCCGGCGACCTTCGACGAGCAGATCGCCATGAGCCGGCAGATCCACGGGCGGCTGCCGGGCCGGTGGGGCTTCTTCGAGAGCCTCACCGAGGCCGGGCACCTGCGCGACCTGCTGTTTCAGCAGAGCGTCCCGCTTGTCACGCCGGGGGAGCCGAGGCGCGCGGCTTTCGCCACGCCGGCCGGGGCGGAGGTGCTGGCGCTGTGGGTCGAGCTCTATCAGAGCGGCGTCATCCCGCGCGAATCGCTGCAGCCGACCCACGTCCGCGGGATTGAGCTGTTCAAGACGGGCCGGACGGCATTCCTCGTCACGGGGGCACAGTTTCTCCGCTCGGTGCAGGAGGATGCGCCGGACGTCTACGCGCAGTGCGGCGTCGCGCGCGCGCCCGAGATGCCGTGCGGCCTGACAGCCGTCGACGTGATGATGCTTTCGGTGACCGATCACGGCGAGTCCGCGGCGGCCGTGGAGCGCGAGCGTGGCGCGGCGGAGCTGGCGGCATTCGTGACGAACGCGTCGAACCAGCTGGCCCTCTGCCGCCGGGCGGTCGTCTTTCCGTCGGTCACGGCGGCGCTCGAGGACCCGCTGTTCCGCGAGAGCGACGGCACGCTGCTGGGCGATGCGCGGGTCGTCGGGGCGCGGACACTCGAGACGGCGCGGGTCTTCCGCGAGATTCTCCCCGAGTCAGGCCGGCTCAACCAGGCGATGAGCCGCGCCGTCGAGCGCGCGTGCCTGGAAGGCGTTGCCCCCGCTGACGCATTGGCCGAGGCTGCAGCCGCGTGGGACGCCGTCTTCGCGTCCCTTCCGTCCGGTGCCCCGTGACCTCTCCCGCGCGCCGCCATGGACACGCGCGGCTGCCCGGCCTACATCTCCCGGGGTGAGGCGTCCCCGCGTCAGGCCCTTTCCCGCGACGATCGCCGAGTGGCTCCCGGTCGTGTTGCTCGCCCTCGGGCCCGTGGCGTGGCTGCAGTGGACGCTCGCGAGGGAGCGGGCGACGCTCGATGACGGCTGGGTGTGGGCCGGATTCACCCAGGCCGATCAGCCCTTCTATCACGCGCAGGGCCGGGAGCTCTTCGAGCGGGGCAACGGTCTCTTCGCCGCCAATCCCTACGATCTGCGCCCCGATGCGCCGCGGACCTACACGCACCTCTTCGCGGTGGTCTCGGGCTGGACATGGCGCCTCACGGGCGCCGAGCCTCAGCACATCGACCTCGCGCTCCGGCTCATCCTCGCGCCGGTCATGCTCGTCCTCGGGATCGCCCTCGTGGGCCGCTTCGTCCGGTGGCGCCCGCTCGCTTGGCCCATGGCCGTCGCCGTCGTCTGGGGCGGCGGTCTCTCCTGGGCGGTGGCCCTTCTCGCGGCCGTGCAGGTGATGCTCGTCGCCCCCGAGGCGCCGATGGAGGGATGGCACTTGGCCGACCTCTGGCGGTCGCAGTGGAGCGACGCCCTCGGCGGCCACGGCGGCTGGGGCACGTCGCTCGGCCGCCAGGTGGGCAGCGCACCGGAGTGCCTCTATCACATCCTCGCGCTCGCCGCGGTCCTGGCCCTCACGCGTGCGCATTGGTGGCGTGCCGTTGGGGCGATGGCGCTCGTCTGCTGGGCTCATCCCTTCACAGGGCTCATCAGCGGTCTCACGGTCACGGGTGTTCTCGCCGCCGAGTACGTGCGCCCCGCGAGCCGGGCGCGCGGCCCGCTCCTGGCGGCGACGGCGGTTCTCGGCGTCTTCCTGTGGTACAACGGCGTGTTTCTCGCCCGCGACCCGGCACACCGTGAGATCGCGGCGACGATCCGCGACTTCTCTTCCTCCCTGTGGTGGCGCTGGGTTCTCCCCGCCTACGGTCTCTGGGCGGTCCTGCCGTGGCTCGGCTTGACGCGGTGGCCGATTCGTCTGCCCCGCCGCCGCTCCACGCGCGTTCTCCTTCTCTGGACGGCGGTCTGCCTCGCGCTCGTCCTCAACGACCGGTGGCTCCCCCTCCTCGGCGTCAAGCCTGTCTCTCCCCTGCACTTCTCCCGCGGGCACCTCGCCGTTGCTCTCACCATCTGGAGCGCGTGGGGGCTCGCCGCCTTCGCGCGTCGCCGCCGGTGGAGTCCGCGCCGCCTGGCCACCGTGGCCTGGGTCCTGACGCTCCTCTCCATCCCGGACACGCTCCGCCTTCTCTCCCGGGCCGACATCCTCGGCACGGCGATGCGCCGCGACGAGGCCGCCGCCATCGCCCTCCTGCGCCGAGTGCCCGAG
>JABWBI010000383.1 GCA_013360565.1 Candidatus Sumerlaeia bacterium
CCCTCCGCCAAGCGCGCGCGGCCACCCGGTAGTGACCCATCGCGTCGAGCTCGCGCGGCCACGCGTCGTCCTGATAGCGGCTCTGCAGCAGCCACCGGTCCGGGTCCAGCGCAATCTCCACGGGCGCCGCAGGGAGTGCCAGGCTCACCGTCTGCGTCGCGCCGGCCGTGATGGTGAGCGGCTGCCGGACGTGCTGGCCATCGGCGAGACGGGCCTCGATCTCGAACGGCGTGCCAGGCAATCCGCTCTGATCCACCGTCAACTCGACGTGGACCCCCGCTCCCTGGGCCGTCACGCGGGGCTCGCCTCGCAGACCGACGTTGGCGAGGTCGGTCCCCTGGAGCCACCAGCGGAAGAAGGCGTCGAGGTCGCTGTCCGGCGCCTGGGCCTTGAACCAGTCGACGAGATCGGGAAAGGGAATCGCCTCGAAGGGATGCGCCTGCGCGAACTCGCGCAGAAGCCCTGTCAGGCGCTCGCGCCCCAGCCGCTGCTCCAGCGCCCGCCAGAAAAACGCGCCCTTCTTGTACGTCGAGGCGCCGTAGGTGCGGGAGCCGGGGTACTGCGAGAGGAGGGGCTCGTCTGCCACGTCGAGGCTGGCGTAGTCCTGCTGGTAGCCGCGCCAAACGGCCCGGGCCGCCTCGGGCCCGAGGAAATGTTCGACCGCGAGCGCGGCGGAGTAGGACGCCAGCGCCTCGCTCGGCATGCCGGTCGCCACGCTCCGCGGCCGCAGCAGGCCGGGAAACCACGAGTGGGCGATCTCGTGCGCCAGGAACTCGAACGTGTCGCGCGACGGCTCGCCGTCGAAGTCGAACGTCTGGCGCTCGAGGAGCAGGCAGCGGGGCAGGCCGTAGCCGCCTCGCCGGTCCACCGCGGCGATCCGCAGCGGCGCGGGGGGAAGCGGCCCGTACAGCGCCGTGTAGAAGCCGGAGATCTCGACGGCGCGCGTGAGGAGGGTCCGCATCGCCTCGTCGTCGCTGGCCGGCATGTCCTCGAAGAGGTGGCCGATGGCCTCCGTCTCGCTTGTCGACTCGAGCGCGACGGTGCGATAGCGGCCCGAGGCGAAGGCGGGGATCACCGAGAGACCGCTCTCCCACTCGAACAGAGCCGTGCCGCCCTCGCGCTGCTCGCGGACCAGCGTGCCGGGCATGACCGCCGTCTCATTCCCGGGCACGCGCAGCGAGATCCGCGCCGGAGCGAAGTCGCCTCCGTACTCGCTGTCCCACTCATGCAGGAACGGCGTCCAGCGGGACTCGACGAGGAGGTGAGTGGCGCCGGGCTCGATCTGCGCGCCCGAGCCCCGCTCGAAGTAGGTGACGGCGTAGTCGGCCGAGATCGAGACTTCGCCGCTCACGGGCACCGGCGGGCTCAGCGTGATCGTCAGCCGGCGTACCGGGTCCCCCCGGCTGCCGATGTTCTCGAACGCCGCCTCCGCGCCGTTGACGAGGGCGCCGGTCACCTGCGCGGCGCCGTTGAGATAGAGGTCGATCACCTCCAGGGGATAGAACGTGTGATTCGCGATTGTCAGCGTCGCGTCGACGCGGATCGTGTCCTCCCCGGGGCGGAGCTCGGCGCTGATGTCGTATCCCATCACTTCGAGGAAGTACCCGGGCACGGCCGCGGGCGCCGGCAGGGGAGGCGCCAGGGCCGGCAGCCCCAGGCTGAGCGAGCGGAGAAGTGAGCGGTGGCGGCGCGGCATGGGAGGCTCCCGTGCGGGGGCTCTGACCGTTGAGACGGATTAGCAGCCGGGAGGGAGACAATCAATGCCCGTGCGGACGTGCGAGCGCATCGAGCTTGCCCGGGGAGCGGCGGAGCCGCCATTGTCCTGGCCCCATGCCACGGCTGCTGCTGTTCATCGTCGGCGTCGGCGCCGGCAACACGACGCGCAACCTCGCGCTGCTCGATGAGCTCCGGCGGCTGCGGCCGGACCTGGACATCCACGTGGCGGCGCAGGGGCGAGCGGCGGAGCTCCTGGCCGAGCACGTGCCGGTGCACCCGCTGCGCGAGGTGACCTACGCGCCCAGCGGATCGATGTCGTTCTGGAACGTCTTCGCGTCGAATCTGTCCTTCCCCGTCCGCTTCGCGCAGAACCGCGCGGCGGCGCGGCGCCTGCTCGAGCACCTGCGGCCCGATCTGGCGATGGCCGACTCGGACTTCTACTGCCTCGGCCCGGCGAAGCGGATGCGGGTGCGGCTCGCCTCGCTCAACAACAGCCCGGTGATCGTGGCCGCGCTCCGCCGCCAGGGCACCCCGCCGGGCTGCCTCTTCAGCGCGCGGTTCATCGAGCGCACGGACAGCTGGCTGCAGCACCGCTTCCCCGACCGCGTGATCTGCCCGGTGCTGCGGCCCGAGCAGGGGCTGCCGGCGAAGTTCGTGCAGATCCCGCCGATCGTCCGGCCCGAGGCCCAGCCGGGGGACGAGGAGAGCGGCGAGATTGTGGTGGTGACAGGCGGCTCGGGCCTCGGCACGGACGAGATCGATCTCAGCACGGCCGCGGCGCCCGTCGTGACCTACGGCACGCCGCTGGCCCGCGTGCCGCCGAGCGCGCGCCAGATGGGTTTCACTCTCGGTGCACTCGAGGCCATGCGGCGGGCCCGGGTGCTCGTGGTGCAGGGGGGCTTCAGCAGCGTGAGTGAGGCGGTGGCGCTGCGCCGCCCGGCCGTCGTCGTGCC
>JABWBI010000384.1 GCA_013360565.1 Candidatus Sumerlaeia bacterium
GCCCCCGGAGGCGGCGGGAAACGTCCCGGGCGCGACGGGGACGAGCACGGCCCCGCGAGTGGCGGCCGTGGCGGGCGACGTGGTGGTCGAAGGCGTCCCGACGGTGGGGAACTACGGCGACTTCCTGGTGCAGGCGGTGAGCCGGCGGTGGCACAGTGACCGGCGGTGGCAGGACTCTGGGCTGGCGACGCGGATTGCACTGCGTGTGCTGCCGGATGGCTCGTTCGTGAACATCATGATCGTCGGCTCGTCGGGCAACCCCGAGTACGACGCGGCGGCGCTGGCGGCGGTGCAGGACTACCCGCGCGGGCCGGCGTTTCCGGAGTTTCTCCGGGAGCCCTACCTGGACTTCATTCTGCGGCTGACGGCGACAGGGCAGTGAGGCGAGCGGCGCGTCAGCGCTTGAACTGATTGATGTCGAGGTTGAGGCGCTCCATCTTCTCGTAGAGGTTGCGGCGGCTCATGCCCGATTGCTTGGCGGCGTCAGTGACCGAGCCGCGGACGCGCGAGAGCAGGGCGGCGAAGTAGATGCGCTCAAAGTGCTCCTTGGCAATGCGATACTCGGCGTTGACGGTGAAGCCCCCGGGTGTGGCGGGGGTGTGCTCGCCGGGGCTGGGGCTGATGATCTCGGCGGGGAGATCCTCGGGGCGGATCTCGTCGCGCTCGAGGAGGACGAGCGTGCGCTCGATGATGTTCTCGAGCTCGCGGACATTGCCGGGCCAGCGGTAGATCTCGATGGCGTGGCGGGCGGAGGGCGTGAGGCGGACGGGCGGGCGGCCGAGATTCTGGCAGTGTTTGGCGATGAAGTGCTCGGCGAGTTCGCGGATGTCGTCCTGGCGGCGGCGCAGGGGC
Organism: Candidatus Sumerlaeia bacterium; assembly: GCA_013360565.1. Lineage (GTDB taxonomy): Bacteria > Sumerlaeota > Sumerlaeia > JABWBI01 > JABWBI01 > JABWBI01. The sequence goes on from JABWBI010000384.1 coordinate 853, forward strand.
GGAATCTCGATGCGGATGACATTGAGACGGTAGTAGAGGTCTTGGCGGAATTCGCCGTTGCGGAGCATCTTGCCAAGGTCGCGATTGGTGGCGGCGAGGAGGCGGATGTTGACGGGGATCTCCTCGTTGCCGCCGACCCGGGTGAGGACGCGCTCCTGGAGGACCCGGAGGAGCTGGGTCTGGACGTTGAGGGGCATCTCGCCGAGCTCGTCGAGGAAGAGGGTGCCGCCGTCGGCCCACTCGATCTTGCCCGTGCGCTGCTCGCGGGCGTCCGTGAAGGCGCCCTTCTCGTGGCCAAAAAGCTCGCTTTCGAGGAGCGATGGGGGAATCGAACCGCAGTTGATCGCGACGAAGCGTCCGGCGCGACGCGGACTGAGCATGTGGATGGTGCGGGCGACGAGCTCTTTGCCGGTGCCGGACTCACCGGTGATGAGGACGGCGGAGTCGGCGGGAGCGACCTTCTTGATGAGCTCGCGGAGCTCGGTCATGGCCATGCTGCCGCCGATCATGGCGGGGGGCCGGCCGGTCTCGCCGAGCTCCTGGGTGAGGGAACGGTTGACCTCGCGCAGGCGCTTGCGCTCGGCGGCCTTGCCGATGGTCAGAAGAAGGTCGTCGGTGTTGAAGGGCTTGAGGACATAGTCGTAGGCGCCGACCTTGATGGCCTCGATGGCGTTGTCGATGGTGCCGTAGGCGGTCATGACGATGACTTCGATCGACTCGTCGACCTGCTTGACCTGGCCCATGAGTTCGACGCCGGTCATGCCGGGCATCTTGAGGTCGGTGACGACGACGTCAGGGGGGGTCTGGCGAATGGCGTCGAGCGCCTCGCCGGGGCTGGTGAAGCTGGCGGCCTCATGGCCCTCGGCCTCGAGCAGTTTGACCATGATGCGGCCCATGTTGGGCTCATCATCGACAACGAAGATGCGGGCCGGAATCGTTCGGGTGGCGGTGGACATCGAGAGAAGGCTGCCCTGGGAACAGGTTGGATGCAGGCCCCAGGAGAGGTGGCGGCGGGCCCGCTACTTTTGATCCTCTTTATAGGGCGGGGTGCGCGGAAGTTGCAACACTGCTGTGTCACCTTTTCCGCGCAGCCTGTGCGGGAACCTGCGCACTCGCCGGGTGTCCAACGGAAACCGACCCCAAACCGCGGTGCGTGGTGCCGGGTCTCGGGAACACACGGAGATCGCTCATGCGTGTCGTCTCGCGTCTGGCTGGCCTGCTCGCTGTCATCACTGCGCTTGGCGCCGGGGGGCCGGCGGCGCTGGCGGCGACCTATCAGGGAGCGTGCCTCTTCACGGTGGACGGCGCGGACCTGGGTTCGGATCAGCGGGACCGGCTGGGGCAGATGATCGTGGAGGCGATCTGCCGTTCCGCCGAGACCGGGGAGAGCGATGTCGGCGTCTACAGTCCCACGCTTCTGGTGCCGTGGTCGGGGATTGACCTTCGGTACCAGCGCCAGCTGGAGGAGCGGGCGGATCGCTGCGCGGGATTCGACATCGTCGCGCGCGGCCATGTCCTGTGGAGTGCACCGGCGGCCCGGATCAGCCTGCAGTTCGGACTGATGCGCGGGGCTGAGATGCTGGTGCTGCCGCCGGTGAATCAGGACGTGGCACTGGCGAGCGCCGACGAGATCCCCGGCGCGGTGGCATCGCTGTTCTTCCGCACTTGGCCGATCCCCGTCGATCCGCTCCCGGGGGGCGATGTGTGGGGAGCCGGGCGAACCGCGGGTCTGCGCGAGGGTGACCGGCTCTGGCCACTCGACGCCCTGCCCGGGCGGCGCGCGGCGCTGGCG
>JABWBI010000046.1 GCA_013360565.1 Candidatus Sumerlaeia bacterium
CCGCTCGAAGGCCACCGGCTGATCGCCGGGGCGATGGCCAGCGCAGAGGCCCGGGCGGAGGCGGTCTCGCCGGAGTCGCTGGCCACGCTCACGTCGATCGAGGTCATCGCCGTCGCAGTGTCGAGTGAGGTCGAGGACGTCGAGGCCAGCCTGGAGGCGGAGTCCGTCGCTTCGCCGGAGGCCGCCGAGTGACCCCGGCCATCACCCCCCTCCTCTCGCCCGCAGAGCGGGGCCGTGATGTGATCGATCTGGGGCTCGCCCTGCGGCTGCTCGCGCTCGACTATCTGATTCTGGCCCTCCAGGGCACCGTCATGCGGCACCTGCAGACAGACCACCTGCGCTGCCAGCTGGCCCCCCTCGCCGTCACCCTGGCCGGTTTCCGCCTCGGTCTCCTCAGCGGCGCCGCCCATGGGTTCCTGCTCGGATTGGCAAACGGCGCTCTCTTCTCGGAGCCGACCGGCATCCCCGCGCTCACGGCCATGCTCCTCGGGGGCTCCGCCGGCGCAATGCGCCACTCTTTCCGCGTCGAGGCCCTGGCCGTCCGCGTGACTCTGGCGCTCGCTCTTCTCGGGCTCGGGGCGCTCGTCACACACACCGTCACCCTGGTCGTCTGGCACCGGGCGCCACCCCTCCTCCCTCTGTCGGCGGCCGTGTGCGTCCCGCTCGTGCCGGGTGTCGACCGCCTTGTTCGCCTCTTTCTGCCGGAGCGCTGAGCCGTGGCCCTGCTTCACTTCGATCGCGACGTGTTCCGGCATCTGCACTGGGGCCTTCTCAGCTGTGCCCTGGGCCTTTCGCTGATCGGCATCGCCGCCATCGCCTCGTCCGAGAGCCCGGCGGAGCACCACGCCCTTCGGCAGAGCGTGTGGGTCGCCGCGGGGCTCATCGCCTTCGTCTTCGCCGTCGCCGTCGATCCGCCCTGGCTGCGCTGGCTCGCGCCTGCGATCTACCTGCTCCTCCTCACCTCCTTGGCCGGTCTGCTCGTGGCCGGGCACTCGGCCAAGGGCGCGACCTCGTGGTACGATCTCGGCCCCGCGCGCATTCAGCCCTCGGAGTTCATGAAGATCGCCGTCGTTCTCCTGCTCGCCAATCTCGCGACGCGGCGTCCGAACGCCTGGGAGCGCTTGGTCCCGCTGCTCGTCGCCCTCGCCGTCGCGGGATTGCCCGTCGCCGTGATTTTCCTGCAGCCCGATCTCGGGACCGCGGCGGTCTTCGTGCCCGTCGTCCTCGTCATCCTCCTGCTCGGCGGTGCCCGGCTCGCCCATCTGTTCGCACTGGGCCTCGCTGGACTCGCTCTCTTGGCCGTGCTCTATCAGTCGCTGGCACCCTATCAGCGGGACCGCATCCAGTCGTTTCTCTCCCCCGGCGAAGATGCCCGGGGCCGCGACTACAACATCATCCAGGCGCGCATCTCACTGGGCTCGGGCCAGCTCTGGGGGCGGGCCTTTCAGAGCGACGACGAGTACGAGGAGGATCCGCTCGCACCGGAGACGCCGTTCTCTCGCGGCCGGCTCGACTTCCTGCCGGAGGCTCACACGGACTTCATCTTCAACGCGCTGGGAGAGCAGTTCGGCTTCGCCGGCTGCGCGGCCGTCATCGCCCTCTACGGAGTGATGGCCGGCTTCGCGGTCGTGATCGCCGTCCAGGCGCCGACTCTGCAGTGGGCGCTCGTCGTGGCCGGGCTCCTGGCCATCCTGATGACTCATGTCTTTCTCAACCTCGGCATGGCCCTGCGCCTGCTGCCGGTGACCGGACTGCCGCTCCCCTTTCTCTCCTACGGCGGCTCGGCGATGCTGGCCAACTACATCGCCCTCGGCCTGATCGCCAATGTGGCCGCCCGGAGAACCGTCGCTCAGCCTTCCCGAATCTGACGGACCCGTGTCATCGCTTCGCTCTGGATTCTCGTCTCAGACCCAAGCACAGTGAACGCCATCACCGAGGAACCCTCCCCATGCCCTGGGACATTGCCGCCCTGCTCATCGAAGCCGTCCGCACGGGGGCGTCCGACCTTCACCTGTCGACGGGCGTCCCCCCCACGCTGCGCATCGACGGGGCGCTGCGCCCGCTCGATCTGCCGGTGCTGAATCCGCCCGACACGCTGCAGATGATCTACTCGCTGATGAACCCCGAGCAGAAGGTGAAGTTCGAGCAGAACTGGGAGCTCGACTTCTCGATCGAGGTGCGGGACATCGGCCGCTTCCGGGTCAACGTGCACCGGCAGCGGGGCGCCGTGGAGGCCGCCTTCCGCGTGGTCAACGAGAGGATCCGCTCGCTGCGCCAGCTCGGCCTGCCGCCGGTCGTCGAGGAGATCGCACGCTACGACTCGGGGCTGATCCTGATCACCGGGCCCACGGGGTCAGGCAAGACGTCGACAATGGCGGCCATGATCGATCAGATCAATCAGGAGCGGCCCAGCGTCATCATCACGATCGAGGACCCGATCGAGTACATTCACCAGCATCGGCGCTCCATCGTCAAGCAGCGCGAGGTCACGAGCGACACACTGAGCTTCACGGCGGCACTGAGGCATGTGCTGCGGCAGGACCCGGACGTGATCGGCATCGGCGAGATGCGCGACCTCGAGACGATCGGAACGGCGCTGACCGCCGCCGAGACGGGGCACCTGGTGCTGGCGACGATCCACACGCCCGACACGATTCAGACGGTGGACCGCATCATCGACGTCTTCCCGCCGGCGCAGCAGCAGCAGATCCGGATCCAGTTCTCCTCCGTGCTCCAGGCGATCATCGCGCAGCAGCTGCTCCCGGTGCCGGGGAGGCAGGGGCGAGTCGTGGCGTGCGAGATCCTCATCGCCACGCTGGCCGCGAAGAAGGTGATCCGCGCGGCGAAGACCGAACAGCTGATCACCGTGATCCAGACAGGCACGGAGCACGGGATGGTGAGCATGGACAAGTCGCTCAAGAGCCTCTACCAGCAGGGGCTGATCACATACGATGACGCGATGAGCAAGGTGAAGTACCCCGAGGCGTGGGACCACATCTGATCTGTGACGCCCGCGGCGTGACGGATCATCGCCTGACCCCGGGCCGCTCCGCTGTTGAAAAGGCCGGCCCCCTTGAGGGAGACTCAGAGGCGCCATGGGAACCCGGATTCGCCGCGCCGTTCACGCGGGCACGTTCTACGGGGAAGACCCCGCCACTCTGCGCGAGGAGATTGGCCTGCTCCTGGAGGCTGCGGGCGGAATCGCGGGCGGCGAGGTGATCCAGGGGATCATCGCGCCGCATGCGGGGTACATCTTCTCGGGGCCGCCCGCCGCCCACGCCTATCAGCGGCTGCGGGGAAGACGCTTTGCCCGTGTCGTGGTGATCGGCCCGAGCCATTACGAGTGGTTCGACGGCGTGGCGACATGGCTCGGCGACGCTTTCGAGACACCCCTGGGGCATGTGCCCGTCGACGCCTCTCTGGTCGAGCGGCTCATCGGGAAGGGTGATCTCATCCACGACGAGCCGCGGGCGCACGAGCCCGAGCACTCCATCGAAGTCGAACTGCCCTTCCTTCAGGAGGTGCTCGAACCCGGCTGGATGCTCGTGCCGCTGCTGGCCGCACGCCAGAGCCCGGGGCTCATGCGCTCCCTCGGCGAGCGGGTCGGAGAGATGCTGCGGGCGGATGGCCAGCCCTCGCTGGTGGTCGCCTCGTCGGATCTCTACCACGGCGAGGACATTCAGGAGTGCCTCGCCTCGGACCGGCGATGCGCGGAGGCGCTGGGGCGCTTCGATCCGGACGCCTTTCTGCGCGGCGCCGCCCAGGGCGAATACCAGGCCTGCGGTGCCGGGCCGATCGCCGCGACCATGTGGGCGACGCAGCGCCTGGGCGCGACGGCGTGCGAGGTGCTGACGGTGACGAACTCGAATGAGACGTGCCTGACGGCCTCGCGTCGCGTCGTCGGCTACCTCGCGGCGACCCTCCACACGTGAGCGGTCATGCCGCGGACGAGGTGAGGAGCGCCCCCAGCTTCTCGAGGAGGGCGTCGCGGCGGAAGGGCTTGGGAAGGAAGTCCGAGTGTCCCTGGTTGAGGAGGTCCCGCGTGTCCTCCTCCGACGCATAGCCGCTCGCGAGGAGAATCGGCAGGTCGGGCCGTTCGGAGCGGAGCGAGCGAAACGTCTCTGGCCCGTTGAGCACCGGCATGACGATGTCGAGCACGACGGCCGCGATTTCGCCGTGGGCCTCGTGGAATCGCTCCAGACCCATCTGGCCGTTCTCGGCCGTGAGCACCTGGTAGCCTGCGTCGGCGAGGATCTCGCGCGTCAGGTCTCGCACAAGCTCCTCGTCATCGATCACCAGCACGGTGCTGCTTCCGCCCGCGGCCGCCTCGCCGCCCGTGGCCGGCTGCGCGGGCATCGCCTCGGCCCGGGGCAAGAAGAGCCGAATCGTCGTGCCGCGGTCGACGGCGCTCTGGACGTCGATGAATCCACCCTGCTGGCTGATCATGCCGTAGACGAGCGAGAGCCCCAGGCCCGAGCGCTTGCTCTCGGTCTTCGTCGTGAAGAAGGGCTCAAAGATGTGGGGGATGATCGCCGCTGGGATCCCGGCACCCGAGTCCGCCACTTCGATGCACACGTGCGCACCACGCTTGGCGCCGGGAATCCGCTGCACTTCCGGGTCGCCGAGCACCGCCGCCGTGACGCGCAGGCGGAGGCGTCCGCCACGCGGCATGGCGTCCCGCGCGTTCGACGCGAGGTTGATGAGAATCTGGCGCAGCTGGCCGCGGTCGATCTCGGCGGACGCCGGCTCCTCGGCGGGGATGAACTCCACGATGATGTCGGAGCCGAGTGTCCGGCGCACGAGTTCGAGGCACTCTTCGAGGGCGGCGTTGAGGTCCAGCACCTGTGGCAGCACCCGGCTGCCCCGCGCAAAGGAGAGCAGATGCCGCGTCAGGGCGCTGCCGCGCTCGGCCGCATCTTCGATGATCTTGGCCTGGCGGTGCGCCTCGCTGCCCGGCTCGAGCTTGGAGACGAGCAGGCTGACGTGGCCGAGGATGCCGCAGAGGACGTCGTTGAAGTCATGGGCGATTCCGCTGGAGAGATTACCGATCAGCTCGATGCGCTGAAGCTGCTGGACGAGCGCCTCCAACCGGCGCTGGGCCGTCACGTCGGTCAGGTAGCCGAGCACCTGCCGCGTCGTCCCCACATGGGCGGAGACGAACGTCGCGCTGATCTCGTGCTCGGCCCCCTCGGCGTCGTGGACGCGGAAGGCGGCCTGGACGTGGCCGCGCTCGTCATGGGCGCAGGCATGGAGCTGCTCGCAGAGCTGGGGCCAGTCGGAGGCGTGCACGTGATCCTTCAGCGCCGTTCCGACGAGATCGTTGGCACCCTGGCCGAGGATCCGCGCGAGTGCCGTGTTGACGGTGTGGAAGTGACCATCGCGCAGGGCACAGATACCCTCGCGCGCGCCCTCGACAAGGACGCGGTAGTTCTCCTCACTCTCGGCGATGGCCTGCTCGAGCCGCTTCTGGGCGGTGATCTCGACGCCGTGGAGAATGCCGGCCTGTGCCTCCTCGGATGCCGTGAGCGTGTAGAGGATGACGCGCTCACCGACCGTGTGATCGAACGTCTCGACCCGCCCCGGCGCGGCGGTCATCCTCGCGATGCGGGCGGTGATGTCGGCGGGAAGCAGGCGCCCGAAGGACTCCTCGGGCGCACCGGCCCGGCGCAGGAGAGTGCTGACCGCCGGGTTGGCGTAGAGCACGCGGCCCTCGGCGTCGACTTTGAGCACGATGTTCGGGTTGGACGTCGTGATGCGCGAGAGGCTCTTGATCTCCTGATCACGGCGGCGGCGTTCGGTGACGTCGATGAGGATGAGGAGTGCAAGGGCCGTTGGCTCGGTCTGGACAAGGCTCGCGCGGATCTGCACCCACGTCGGTTCATCGCCGGTGTCCTGGGCGAGCCGGCACTCCCACCGGCACTCGCCCTCATCCCGCAGGCGGCGGAACTCGTCGTAGAGCTGGGGCCAGTCTCGCTCCTGGACGATGTTGAAGAAGGGTGAGCCGGTGACAGCGTCACTGGCCTGGTTCGTCAAGACGGCCCACTGCGCGTTGGCGGTGATGACGCGTCCGGTGGTGAGGTCGACGACGCCGATGGCGTCGCGCGAGTTCTGAAAGAGGCGGCGGTACTCGCTGTGGGCCCGGCGGATCTCCTGGACGTGCGAGGCGTTGGCGAGGCTGAGCGAGGCCATCGTGCGGAGGTTGTGGAGAATCGTGAAGTCGCGCTCGTCCCAGGGCTGGTCCTCCCGGCGTGCCAGCAGCAGCGCAGCCCCTGCGCGCTCGCCCTGCGACAGCTCGACGCTGACCCATCGCCACCCGCGGCTGAGCCAGCTGCGCGGGAGGATCTCCTTGCCCACGAGACTCCGCATCGCCTCCGTGTCGGCCGGGCTGACGATCGCCCTGCGCAACAGCGCGCGGACCGCCGGGACAGCGACCGAGACATCGCGCGCGCTGTGACGGAGCTCGCGCGAATCCTCCTCGCTCTCGCACAGGTCGACGCCTTCGATGCGCTCCCCCGAGGGATCGAGGCCGAGCGCCGCTCCGGCCTCGGCCCTGAGGAGAGCGGAGGTCTGCACGACAAGCTCACGCAGCAGGCGGCGACGCTCAAGGCAGCTCGCGAGGCGACGCTCGAGGGCGTTGAGGCTTGACAGCTGGAAAACCTGCTCACGCAGATTTTCTTCAACCTGACGGAAGACCGAGACGTCGCGCAGATGGATGAGGATCACCTCCTGGCCCAGCGCCTCGGCGACGCCCGTCGTGACGTGGACCGGCAGATGCGACCCGTCGGCGCGCAGGAGACTGAGGGATGCCTCGGCGGGGAGCGACGCCTGCGCGCGGAGCGCCTCGATGAGTTCGCGAATGCCCAGGCCGGCGAGGTCCGGGAGGAGTTCGGTGAGCTTGACTCCGACGAGCTGCCGCTTTTCGAAGGCGGTCAGGTTGGCCGCAGCTCCGTTGGCCTCGATGACCGTCCCCTCGCCGCTCTCGACAACGAGGACGGCGTCACCCGCGGCATCGAAAAGGGCGCGGTAGCGTGCTTCGGAATCTCGCACCTCGACGTCGCCCTGAGCGACGAGGTCCCGCAGCACGCGGTTGGCCTCGAGGAGGCGGCGGCACCGGGACTCAATGTCGGCCAGGAAGGCCGTGAACGAGACGGGCAGGCCCTTGGCGCCCTCGCCGGGCTGCCGCAGACGCTCCCAGGTCGCCTCGACCTCGCGCAGGAGACTGTCGGTCTCGATGCGCGGCAGCGCCTCCTCGCCCGAGCCCAGTGAGGCCTCGTCGACGATGGTGAGGACGTTGTCGAGCCGTGAGATGGAGAAGATGCCGCGCAGCTCGTCTGGCACGCGCGTGAAGACGAGCGAGCCGCCGAGCGAGACGACCCGGTGCTGAAGGCCGATCACGGCGCCCACGGCGGTCGAGTCGAGGTGGACGACATCGCGCATGTTGAAGACGAATCGCCGGATGCCGGCATCGAGCTCCCGCTCGACGGCCGCGCGCAGCTCGTCGCACTGGCCCGAGCGGACGATGCCGCTCAGGTAGATCACCGTCAGATTCTCGTGCCGGACGGTCGGGAAGCCCATGGCTCAGCGCACCTCGGCGACGACGAGCGTCAGGTCATCCTCGAGGGGCCGCTCCTCACAGAAGGCGAGAACGGACTGGAGAATGTGCTGGCAGAGATCGGGCAGAGGTCTGCGGCCATGGGCACTGAGGACGTCGAGGAGGCGCCGCTTCTCGTACATCTCCTGGCGGGGATTCCAGGCCTCGATGATGCCGTCGGTGTAGAGCACGAAGCGGTCGCCGGGGTCGAGGGTGACCTCGGCCTGGTCATACGTGACGTTTGGCTCGACGAGCTTGATCGGGAAGCCGATGAGCCGCGGAAGCTCGATCGGCGACACCGCGCCGCGCCGAAGGATCAGCGGGAGGGGGTGGCCCGCGGTGGCGTAGACGAGGGCGCGGCGCGTGTGAGACCAGAAGCCCAGGAACATCGTGGCGTACTGGTCGGTGGGGAGGTGAGAGAAGAGGGCGGTGTTGATCCGGCCCAGCGCCTCGGCAGGCGAAGCCGACCCCGGCACCAGGGAGTGGACGAGGGAGCGGATGATGGCCATGGCGACCATGGCGGGTGCACCGTGACCAGAGACATCGGCCATCACCACCGCGGTGGTGTCGGCGTCCACGCGGAGGAAATCGTAGTAGTCGCCGCCGGACTCGTCGCAGGGCTGATACACGAGCTCACAGTCCATGTGATCGTGAGGCAGGACGGAGGGGAGAAGAGAGCGCTGAATGCCGCCAATGGTCTCGAACTCATGCCGGATGTGTTCGAGCGAGGCGGAGAGCTGCGCGTTGACCCGGCCCAGATCGCGCTGAAGGGTGATGATGCGCAGACCCACCCGCACACGCTCCAGGAGCTCCTGATCCACCACTGGTTTGACGATGTACTCGTCGATCCCCGCGTGGAAGGCGGTCAGCCGGTCTTCGACCTTCTCCTTGGCTGTGAGAAGGATGAAGTAGACATCGGCATGGCGCTTGTCCGTTCGGATCCGGCGACAGAGCTCGATGCCATCCATGCCCTCCATCATCCAGTCCGAGATGACGAGGTCGGGGGTGAACGTGGTCAGCCGGAGGAGCGCTTCGCGGCCATCCTTCGCCGTCTGGACGTGATGCCCCTGCAGCTCGAGCTGACGCGAGAGAAGGCGCGAGAGGAGCAGCTGGTCCTCGACGAGGAGGATGCGTCCCCCCGGGAGGGGAGTGGGAGTGTCCTGAGGGGAGGGCGGGGCGAGGGGGGCAGAGGATGGCATGGGCGATGGGCGTCAGAGACGGCGGCTCGGATGACGTATCGGTCTGAGCGGCGCAATCTTGAAGGGGGGATTCGCACACGGAAACCGGGAGAAAACAGTCATTGGAGAGGTCTCAAGGAGGCCTTCAGGGAGGTCGATAGAGGGATGGGACTGCTGGATCTGAGCCAGCGTCCACGCATGAGGAATTTGATGTCTCTGGAGTCAACGGCCAAACCGGCCCTGCTGCTGATCGACCTGACGGGCCGAGAGACGGAGCGTCTGCGCCCTGTCTTGGAGGACGCCGGCATGGGCGTGTGGCCCGTCAACACGCTGGACGAGGTGTCGACGCGGGTGGCGGCGGTGAATCCGAGCGTGGTGGCTCTGTGCGACGACGGGAGTGACCTCGGCGACGCCCTGGCGCTCATGGCCCGGCTCAAAGGGAGCCATCCCTATCGCCGCTCGATTGTGTTCTCGGACCGCCAGGATGCGGACTTCCTGGCGGACTGCTTGGGGGCGCATCAGATCGACCAGGTGATCGCTCAGAGTGCTCCCGGGGAGGCGATGGCGGCGCAGGTCGCCTCGGCCGTCCGGACGGCGTCTCTGTTGAGCGAGCTGGTGGCGACCAATCATCAGCTGTCGCGGTCGTCGAAGACCGACTCGCTGACAGGCCTCTACAACCACGGACACATTCTGGAGTGGCTCCGCATAGAGCACAAGCGGGCGAGCCGCGACCTTGAACCGCTGTGCTGCGTGATGGTGGACCTGGATCACTTCAAGTTCATCAACGACACATACGGGCACCGGTTCGGGGACTTCGTCCTGAAGGGCGTCGCGGCGCTGCTCGAGGGCAGTGTGCGCGAGAGCGACATCGTGGGCCGCTACGGGGGCGAGGAGTTCCTCATCCTGGCGCCGAAGACGAACACGCACGGCGGTCTGGTGCTGGCGGAGAAGCTGCGCACGCTGATGGAGGGACACTCGTTCCAGGACCAGGTCTTTGACGTCCGGCTGACGGCGAGCTTTGGGGTGGCGACGACCGATCATGCGGGAGCGAACACGCCCGAGGGGCTTCTCCAGCTGGCGGACCGGTCGCTCTTCGAAGCCAAGGAGGGGGGCCGCAATCGCATCGTGGTGGCCCAGAGCGAGTCGGGCGGATTCGCCTCGACCGTGCATGCGGAGATCGACGCGACGCAGGCCGCACGGGGCCAGGGCACGCCCACGGTGCTGATCATGGACGACAGCCCGCTGATGGTGGAGATGCTGAGCTCCATCGTCCGGTCGATGGGGCTGCGCGTGATCGAGGCCTACGACGGCCAGGAGGCGCTGGAGAGGCTGAAGGCGACCCCGCCGGACCTGGTGCTCCTGGATGTGAACGTGCCGGGGGCGGACGGATTCCAGATCTGCCGCCAAATCCGGACGATCTACCGCGACAGCCACGTGCCGGTGATCTTCGTCACGTCCGACAAGGGGCTGGACAGCCAGCTGCAGGGCTACGAGTCGGGGGCGGACGACTACATCACCAAGCCGGTGGTGCGCGAGCACCTGATCGCCAAGATCCACGCGCAGCTGCGCGTGAAGACGCTCCACGACCGGCTGCAGACGGCGAACGCCAAGCTCAGGCAGGCGCAGCAGACGGCGATGCGGTCCGAGCGCCTCAAGGCCATCGGCCAGCTGGCCGGAGGCGTCGCACATGACTTCAACAACGTGCTGTCATCGATCCTGGGCCACGCGCAGGTGCTGCTGGCGAAGAGCCCCCCCGCGGAGATCGAGCACGGGCTGCGCGCGATCGAGTCGATCGTCGACGAGGGGGCCGACACGATTCGGCGTCTCCTCTTTTTCACGCAGCCGGCACCGGGGGACGAGGGGATCGGCGAGATCGACATCGCCGAACTGCTCGAAGACTGCCTGAACCTGACGCGGGCGCGCTGGAAAGACCAGGCCGACAAGCAGGGGGTTCACTGTCACATCGAGCGCCAGCTCGAGCCGGGCCTGACCCTGCGGGCCGTCGCTGTCGATCTGCGCGAGGTGTTCACGGCGCTGATTCTGAACGCGGTCGATGCCATGCCCCAGGGCGGCACGCTGACGCTGAGCGCCCAGCGGCGCGGAGACCGGGAGATTCTGGTCGAGGTGCAGGACACGGGCGTCGGCATCGCGCCGGACGTGCAGCGCCAGATCTTCGATCCGTTCTTCACGACCAAGCCGGAGTCCGGCGCGGGCCTGGGCCTGAGCGTCGCCCACGGCATCGTCACGCGCATGCGCGGGCGGATCGAGGTGGTGAGCAAGGTGGGTGCGGGGAGCACGTTCCGGGTGGCGCTGCCCTTGCCCGCGGCGTCCGTGACGGCGGTCACCCCGGTCCCGCGGGCGAACGACCGCCAGCGGCAGCCGTCCGTGCTGGTGATCGACGACGAGCCGCACATCCGCGAGGTCTTCTCGGAGATCCTGGCAGATCAGTCCTACGAGGTCGTCACGGCGGCCGACGGCGAGGCCGGGCTGGCGCACCTGCAAGCGCGGGACTTCGACGTGGTCATCACCGACCTCGGCATTCCGGGCATCTCGGGGTGGGAGGTGGCGCGGCAGGTGAAGAAGATGCGGCCGGACGTCAAGGTGGTCCTCACGTCGGGCTGGGGAAACGACCTCGACTCCGAGACGGTGGACCGCACGCACATCGACGCCGTCCTTCCCAAGCCGGTGAGCCTCCGGGCCCTGCTGGACTGCGTCAGTGCCATGGTGCAGGCGCCAGCCGCCGCGGCCGCGGAGTGATCGCGGCCTGACGGAGTGAGCCCTCCGGCCGAGCGGCCCCAGGCTCTCAGTTGCCGCTGCTCTCGTGCTTCTCCGGCGTGATGCCCGCGAGCTCCTGGAGGAACCGCCAGTTGAGCCGCCGGTCCTCCTTCCCGCGCAGGATCGTCTCGGAGGGGTTGCCGTCCTTGTCGAAGTGCTTCTCGAACCGCCCTTCGCTGCGCGCGAAGGTGATGAAGTCGATCACCTCGCCGGTCTTGGGGTTCGTGTACCAGTCCTTGTCTTTGCTCGGATTGCCGGTGAGATTGATCCGTTCGCGCAGCAGGTCCCCCGCCTCGGGATCGTGCACGAGCAGCGGGAAGGCACGCGAGTCCACCGCCAGGCGGGCCTGGTGTCCCGCCAGGTGGTCGGCCACGCCGTGCTCGGGCTGGCAGGTGGTGTAACAGATGACGACGGCCGGCCCCTTGAACTCGTTGGCGCGCATGATGGCGCGGTAGAAGTGGTTGATGTGCACCGCCGTCGTCTGCGCCACGAAGACGTTCGGGTGAGCGATCGCGATCTGCGCCAGCTCCTTGCGCCGCTCCTGTTTGCCCCCGATCGCCTTGCCGTGGTCGCTCATCTTCGTCCGCTGGCCCAGGTACGTCGATGTCGACGCCTGGCCGCCGGTGTTCGAGTAGACCTGCGTGTCGAGCACGAGGACCTTGATGTCCATGCCACTCATGAGCATGCGTGAGAGAGACTGGAACCCGATGTCGAGCATGGCCCCGTCGCCGCCGATGCACCACAGGCGCTTGTGCTCCCAGCCCATCTGGTCCCACTTGGCGCGGACGCCCATCGCGTAGGTGGGGACGTTCTCGAAGAGCGAGTTGGACCAGGCGAGGTTGTACGGATTGTACGGATAGGTCGACGTGTAGACGGTGTTGCAGCCCGTCGCGGCCAGCAGCCCGACATTCTCGGGGCCATACACATGGCACGTCGCGGCCACCATCATCCGCAGGGCCGTCGCCTCGCCGCAGCCGGCGCACGAGCCCGCGCCGCCCACGTACTGGAGCGTTCGGTCGGAGAGCATCATGTCGGCCAGCGACTTCTCGATGACATACTCCTTGGGCGTGGGGCCGACCTCCCGGAAGTGCTGCCACTCACGGGCGACGACGGCCATCGACTCGTCGGTCTTCTTGATCATGCGCAGGGCGTCGTCGTCGCAGACCTGCACACACTCGGCGCAGCCCTTGCACTTGGTGGGGTCGATGAAGATGCCGAAGTAGCCGGGCTCCTTCTTCTGCTTCTCGAACGCGTCCCAGTACTTTTTGGTCTTGGACCAGCTCTTCCGCAGGTACTGCTCCCCCTCGGGGAGAGCGGCGAGCGCGGGCTCGAGCTTCGACTGGGGAATCACGCGGCCCAGGATGGCGGTGTCAGGGCACTCGGTGACGCACTCCATGCAGCCGATGCAGTTCTCCTGGATGAACTCCGGAATTTCCGGGGCGATGGACGAGAAATCGCGAATGCCGCCCGTCGCGGCGGGAATCGCCGACCGCGCGGTGTCCAGATCGGCGCCGGCCTCGATGTCACCGATGCCCTTCTCGTAGAGGCCGATGACGCGCGAGTTGAAGTCCTCGATGTCGACGACATCCTCGATGGACTTGGGGAGCTTGGCGGGGGTCACTGCCATGGGGATCTTCTCTCTGGGGTCTCGGAGGGGGCTCAGGCGCTCGCAGCCGCGGCCACAGGGGCCTCGTCGAGCGATGTGTCGTGGATCATCTCGCGGGGAATCTCGAAGGAGTCCTCGTAGCCGCGGCGGATGCAGGTGAGGTTGTCCTGGACGACCTGCTCGCCGCGCTTGCCCCAGCGGGCGCGGACGGCCCGCTCGACGCCCTGCATGAGCTGGTCGACGGACATGCCGGCCTCCGCGGCAAAGGGCGTCGCCTTGAGGAAGACCCCGACGAGGACAACGCCCATCATCCGGATGCGCAGGTCGCCGCTGTGTGCGACCTCGTCCGCGATCTTGAACGTGTCGACGGCGAGGATGCGCGCGTCCTGCTCGCGCAGCCGGCGGCGGGCCCACAGCGGGACATCGCGCCAGATCTCTTCGGGCGTGGCCTTCGTCGTGTGCATGAAGACGGTGCCGCCTTTGGCCAAGCCCCGCAGCGGATCCCCGTAGTTCAGGGCGTTGACGTCGTTGAGGGGAATGAACTCGACGTGCTCGAGCTCGCAGTGGGTGCGGATGCGATCGTGACCGACCGTGAGATAGTAGGTCGTCGGCAGGCCCTTCTTGCTCGAGCCATACTTCGGATACGCCTGCACCTGCAGCCCGTACAGATCGTTCATCAGGTCCGCGATCACCTTGTTCGTCGTCACCGATCCGTAGCCGCCGATGGAGTGGCCGCGCATCGAGTAGGCGCCCGCCGGGCGGATGTCCGGGTCTTCCGTGACCTCGAGGGCTGTCTCGTGCCTGATCCCGACGGTGCAGAACTCCCGGTGTGGCCTGTCCTCGGCGGCGGCGACCATGTTGCGCACGATGGCGTTGAAGTGCCCCGCGCGGACGTCGCGGCTGCCCAGCCCGGCCGAGCACGCCAGCATGCGCGGGACCGCGCCCGTCAGCGCGGC
>JABWBI010000385.1 GCA_013360565.1 Candidatus Sumerlaeia bacterium
CGACGAGCTCGCGCTCGGCCGGCCGTGCCCCGTGGAGCCGCACGCTGAGCCGGTGACGGCCAATCGAATCGAGTGTCAGCGCGAACTCGCCGCGCGGATCGGCCACGTGCTCGATGCCGGTGCCGGTGTGGCGCCCCGTGGTCAGATCGTAGTGATTGATCACGAGCGCAAAGGCCTGGATGGGATCGCCCGTGGCGTCGTCGACGACCGTGCCACTCACCTCCGCCGGAGTCCAGCCGAGGGTCACCTCGACGCGGCGGCCACCCGGCTGCGCGCGCGCGACACGCGCGGTGCGGTAGGGGGGCTGCGTCTCGGCCAAGTGCAGGGCGACCGGCGTGGCGGCGAGACCCGCGAACTCGAAGCGGCCGCTCTCGTCCGTCCTGGTCGAGAGACCGTCTCCCTCGACTTCAACGCTCACGCCTCGCAGAGGAGCTCCGCCGAGATCGCGCACGATGCCCACGAGAACCGCCTGCTCGGGGGTGGCCATCGCCGCATCGCGGGCCCGGTCCGCGACGCGCTCGGCCTCGAGCGACTCGGTCAGAGCGTCACGCAGTTGACGCGCACGCAGCGTGGCAGGCCTCCAGGGCGTCAAGCGATTGGCAGTCGCCGCCGGGGACGCCTGAGGAGAGGAAGCGGCGTGGCCGCTCTCGGCCCGGCGATGAAACGCCAGGGCGATGGTCAGGCTCAGCGCCAGGAGGGCGATCAGCGAGGCGACGATCCAGCCACGGGCGGACATGACAGCGGTCCCTGCGTGAGGTCAGAGACACAGACCCGCGGGGGGAGCGGGAGGTTTGGCGCGATGTCATCCCTTGACCGCCCCGGCCGTGATGCCGTGGATGAACCACCGCTGCAGGAGGAGAAAGAAGACGATCACCGGGGCGATGGCGATGACGCTGGCGGCGGCGAGCGTGTTGGTCGACTCGCCGAAGACGCCGGTGAACTTCGCGAGGCGCACGGGGAGGGTGTACATCCGCTCGTCGTTGAGGATGAGCAGCGGCCAGAGAAACGAGGACCAGGTGGCGACGAACGTGAAGATCGCGAGGGTGGCGACGGCCGGCTTGGCCAGCGGCATCATCACGCGCCACCAGATCGTCAGCTCGCCTGCGCCGTCGACGCGCGCAGCGTCTTCGAGGTCGCGCGGAACGCCGAGGAAGTGCTGGCGGAGGAGGTAGACGCCGAACGCCGAAACGCTGAAGGGGAGCGTGATCGCCAGATAGGCGCGCAGCCGCTGGGCCAGCGGCTCGAGGCCGTCGAGCCACGCGGGCAGGTCCGGCGCGGCATCGGTCAGGCCGGCGGCGCGGCTGAGGAGATAGAGCGGGATCATGTAGATCTGAAACGGGACCATGAGGGTGGAGAGGAAGAGCACAAAGACGGCGCGCTTGCCCGGGAACTCGAAGCGCGCGAGCGGGTACGCGGCGAGGCCGGCGAGCAGAACGGTCAGGGCGACGGCGAGGACGGAGACGCAGGTGGAGTTGAGGAAGCTCCCGGCGATGCCGCCGAGGCTCCAGGCCTCGGCATAGGTGCTCAGCGTCATCTGGCTGGGGATGAGCCGGAGCTCATAGACATTGGAGCCGTGACGAACACTCATGGAGACAAGCCAGAGAAATGGGCCCACCATCACCACCGTGACGAGGAGGCACAGCGTGTAGCGGACCAGCAGCCCGGCGAGCGTGTGGGGGCTCATGCGCGCTCCTCCGCGCGGCGCGTGAGGCGCAGCGCCGCGGCGGTGAAGAGGAGGAGCAGGCCGAAGAGCACGACGCCCATGGCAGAGGCGTAGCCCATGTCGAGGCGCCCCTCGGCGGTGTCGAAGGCCGTCTCCCAGATCATGTGGACGATGGTCGAGGAAGAGTGGAGGGGGCGTCCGCGCGTCATGACGTAGATCTCCTCGAAGACCTGGAGCGCGGCGATCGAGGAGATGATGCAGACGAGCTGGATCGTCGGCCGGAGGGCGGGCAGCTTGATGTGCCAGACGATCTGCCAGGGGCGGGCGCCGTCGATGCGTGCGGCCTCGATCTGCTCGTGGGGAATGGACCGCAGACCGGCGAGGAAGACGACCATGTAGTAGCCGAGGCCCTTCCAGGTCGTGACGGCCATGACGGAGTAGAGGGCGAGCGGCGGCGAGAGCCAGTGGACGTTGGACGCGGCGAGACCTGAGCCCGTCAGCAGGCCATTGATGAGGCCGCTGTCCTCGTTGAAGAGCAACTTCCACGTGAGCCCGACGACGACCATTGTGGTGACGACGGGGATGTAGAAGAGCGCGCGGAAGACGCCCATGAGCGGCAGCGCCGGCTCGACGAGGAGGGCGAGGAGCAGCGACAGTGCGGCGATGACCGGGACGACGGCGAGGTAGCGGATGGAGTTGAAGAGCGAGCGGCGGAAGGCGTCGTCGCTCCAGAGCTCGCGGAAGTTCTCGAGCCCGGCCCACCGGGCCTCGCGCAGGAGGGGTTGGCTGTAGAGGCTGAGCCACAGCCCCTGCGCCACGGGGATGAGGGTGAAGACCGTCAGAGCGATGAGCGCCGGCGCGAGGAAGGCGTAGGCGACAGCCGTCCGGCGGCGGTCACTGCGCGGCATCGAGGCTCTCGAAGCTTACCGCCATCAGAGCAGCGCCCCGCCGCCATAA
>JABWBI010000386.1 GCA_013360565.1 Candidatus Sumerlaeia bacterium
CGCCTCGTCGTGATCCGCAGCCTCGGGCCCACCGCCCCCGGCACCGTCGAGGTCCTCGGCGTCGGCCAGGGCGCGCCGCCGCAGATCGTGCGCGCGACACTCTTCGAGCGCTTCGGCGCCGTCAATGGAACAGGCGTCGCGGGCGACCGCGTGGCGCTGACCTTCGACCAGCCCGTCGAAGTGCTCTCGACGCAGACGACGGCGCCCGCGCAGGACTTCTTCACCACCGACGGCGCGCTGCTCGGCTCACCGGTCAATCTTCAGCGCTCGCTCTTCGCCCCCAACGTCGTGCTGCTGACGCTCGGCCCGGGGACCGCCAATGTCCGCGCCCTCGGCACCGATCCCGCGACCTCGACGTCGCTCGACATCGGCGAGGACCCGCCTTTTCCCCGCATCGCCTCTCTCATCAACGGCATGCCCGCGCGCGACACCGGCGTGCCTTTCCTGGACGACACCGGCATCGACCTGCGCCTCGCGCTCCCCTCGCGCACGACCCTCATCGCCGCCATCCCCGGCGGGACGGCCGATCTGCCGCAGAACGAGAGCGAGGAGTTCCCCGACTACACCTTCACGCGCCACCGCCTCGTCGTGCCCCCGGGCTCGCTCCTCGTCGACACGTCTTTCACCCTCGGTCCGCCACCCGACGCGATCCTCGAGACCGGCCTCCCCTCGGCGCTCCACATCGCGAGCAATGCCACCGACCCACAGCGCGTCTTCCGCAGCGGCGCACGGCTCGAGATGCAGTACGACCCGGCCGAGGTCGACCTCGCCGCCGGCCAACTCGAGCACCTCATGGCCATCTTCCAGATGCCGCTCGCCGGCGACCCGGTCCTCGTCCCCGGACTCCAGACCGTGGACACCGGCGAGGAGACCGTCTCCGTCGACATCGACGGCCTCGACCCGGCCAATCTCGTCCCCGGCGATGAGGGCCCCGCGCGCCGCGGCGCGATTGAGGACGAGGTCGGCACCTTCGCCACCATCCCGATCAACCCCGTCGAGGAACGCCAGTGGAACGTCGGCCCTGGCAGTGCCGGAGACGCCGCGACGCTCTCCGTCGCCCTCCAGGGCGGCACCGGCGCGACGCTCAGCGGTGGCAACGCGGGTGCCTACACCCTCCACACCGTTACACTCCCCGGCTATGTCCTCACGTCGGCTGCCGACCCCAATCGCATCCAGGTCAAGATCCGCACCGCCACGCTCTTCGAGCGCGTGTCGTTCGGCAGCGGGCAGAACTTCCCCGGCCAGAGCGGCGCGATCTTCGCCATCCAGACCGCCAACGCCGCGGGCACACCCATCGCCTTCACCTCGCCCGCCGAGGTCACCGTCCAGTTCATCTCCCGCGCCGACCCCTCGCAGACCGACGTCGTCAGCCTCGCCGAGACCGCCGGCCAGCCCATTCAGATGCGCCCCGCCCGCGACACCGTCGACGGCGCGGACGTGAGCTTCGCCCTCCTCGGCGGCGACCCGGGCATCGACCTCTCCGCCGGAACGGTCACGCTCGCCAACGTCGCGAACCTCACCGGCACCGACGGCCTCGGCGTCTACGGCGCCGTCGTCGATCCCAATGCCCCGATCTCCCTCCCCACTGAGACCATCGTCCAGCACCTCCTCGGCCAGATCACCCTCAGCACCATCGAGCGCCTACTCGCCGACCGCAACGCCGACGGCCGCATCGACGTCGCCGACGTCGTCCGCGGCCTCAGCCCCTGAAGCCACGCGGAACAGAGACGGGAACTGGCCAATCACTCCACGCGATCCCCGCCGCCGTGGCGGGGTCTTCGCTTGCCTCCGGCCGCGGGATGTGAATGCTCGCCGGACCACGGACGCAATCAGGAGAGCACGCGATGCTGCAAGCCGGATGGATCGGGCTCGGCCGCATGGGCGGCAACATGGTGAGGCGGATCATCGACGCGGGGACGGTCGAGCTTTTCCTCTCGGACCTGAGCACCGAGCGGGTGGCGGCGCTGGCGAAAGGCATGGCGTCGGGCGCCGGGTCGGTGGCGGAGATGCTGGGCCGGTTCACGCAGGGGCGGCGGATCGTGTGGCTGATGCTGCCGGCGGGCGAGGCGACGGAGACGACGTTTCAGGAGGTGCTGGGAGGCCTGGGGCGGGGCGACATCGTGATCGACGGAGCGAACTCGAAGTTCTCCGACACCGTGCGGCGGGCGGCGCAGGCGCGGGCGAAGGGGGTGGCGATGCTCGACGTGGGAGTGAGCGGCGGCATCGTGGCGGCGGCGCACGGCTACCCGATGATGATCGGCGGCCCGCGCGAGGCGTTCGAGACGTGCCGGCCGCTGTTCGAGAGCTTCGGCCTGCCGGGCGGCTGGGGCCACGTGGGCGAGGAGAGCGGGGCGGGGCACTACGTCAAGATGATCCACAACGCCATCGAGTACGGGATGATGCAGGCGATCGCCGAGGGCTTCGACCTGCTGGCGCGCGGCGCGTATCCCGGCGTCGATCTGCACGCCGTCGCGGAGATCTGGCGGCACGGGACGGTGGTCAGCGGCTTTCTCATGGACATGACGGAGGCGGCGCTGCGGCGCGATGCGTCGCTGACGGACCTGGCGCCGCACGTCGACGACAGCGGCGAGGGGCGCTGGGCGGCC
>JABWBI010000387.1 GCA_013360565.1 Candidatus Sumerlaeia bacterium
GACACCGCGCTCTGGCTCTGGCGGCGCGCGGACGACCCCCTCGCGGAGGACCTCTGATGGAAGGCGCCGCAGTCACCGCCCTCTACCCGGGCACGTTCGACATTCTCACCCACGGTCACCTCGACATCATCCGCCGCGCGGCCACGCTGTTCGACCGCCTGATCGTCTGCGTCGCCCAGAACGAGGCCAAGCAGCCGCTGTTCAGCCCCGACGAGCGCGTCCAGATGCTCCGCGACACCGTGAGCGAGCTCCCCAACGTCGAGATCATGGCCTTCGAGGGCCTCACCACCGCCTTCGCCCAGAGCGTCGGCGCCTCCGTCATCGTCCGCGGGCTGCGAGCCGTCAGCGATTTCGAGTACGAGCTGATGATGGCCCTCATGAACAGACAGCTCGCGCCAGGCATCGAGACGGTCTTCCTGACCGCCTCCAGCGATCAGATCTTCCTCTCCTCCACGCTCGTCCGCGAAGTCGGCCGCCTCGGGGGCGACATCGAGTCGTTCGTCCCCCGGCCCGTCGCCGAGGTGCTGCGCCGAAAGCTCGCCGCGCAGGCCTGAGACACGGCCGTGGCTTCGGATCTGGCCTGTCCGGAGAGCCCCCTCACGCTCACCGTGTGCGCCCCGGGCATGGGCGCAGGCGTCATGACGATCTCCCCCTCCACCGACTGGCACTGCCCGCGAGAGCCACCGGTCGTCGCCCACCGTGAAGACAAGGGGCTGAATCGCGGACAGAGCCAGCGTCACACCCCCTGCCCGTGCAGGAGTGAGATCAGGTCAGCCCAGCGAGGGCTGCGCGCGCAAGATGGCGCTCAGGCCCTGATCCCCCTCTTCGCCAGCAGCCCCACGACCTGATCGGGCCGCTCGGCGACGGGGACGCCGGCGGCGGTCAGCGCCTCGATCTTGTCCTTCGCCGTGCCCTTGCCGCCGGCGATGATCGCGCCGGCGTGGCCCATGCGCTTGCCCGGGGGCGCCGTGAGGCCGGCGATGAAGCCGACGACGGGCTTCTCGAAGTTCTCCTTGATCCACGCAGCGGTCAGCTCCTCCTCGTTGCCGCCGATCTCGCCGATCATCACCACGGCCTCGGTCTGGTCGTCCTTCGCGAAGTGCTCGAGCGCGTCGATGAAATTCGTCCCCACGATCGGATCCCCGCCGATGCCGATGCACGTCGACTCGCCGAGCTTGGCCTTTGTCAGCTCGTCGACGATCTCGTACGTCAGCGTGCCCGAGCGCGAGATGACACCGACGCGCCCCTCGAGGCAGATGTGCCCGGGCAGAATCCCGATCTTGCACTTGCCCGGCGAGATCAGGCCCGGGCAGTTCGGCCCGATGACCACCTGGCTCCCCGCGCGTGCGCGCCAGTGAACCTTCATCATGTCGAGCGTCGGGATGCCCTCGGTGATGATGACGACGAGCGGCAAGCCGGCGTCGAGCGCCTCGAGCCCCGCGTCGGCGGCGAACGCCGCGGGGACATACACCACGCTCGCGTTGGCGCCGGTCGCCTTGGCCGCGTCGGCCACCGTGTTGAAGATCGGCACATCCCCCAGAGCCGTCTCACCTCCCTTGCCGGGGACGACACCCGCGACGACGTTGGTCCCGTAGTCCTTCATCGCCTGGCCGTGGAAGCTCCCCTCGGAGCCCGTGATGCCCTGGATGATGAGGCGCGTGTTCTTGTCGGCAAGGATGGCCATCGTTCACTCCGTCGATTGGATCGGCGCAGGAAGTGACCACAGGGCGCCGGGGGATGCAAGTCCTGCGTGGCCATGGCGACCCGGGAGCAGATCGCGGGACGTCGCGGCCTCACTGGACGCGAGCCGAATCAGCCCCCGGGCCGGTGCAGCGTGACCCGCGTGATCTCCGGCGGGCAGTTGATGCGCAGCGGGATGCCGACGCTGCCAACGCCCCGCGAGACGTGGAGCACCGCCCCGTCGCGCTCAAAGACACCCTGGTCGTAACCCCGCCCGTGGCGTGACGGCACGACCAGGGAGCCAATGAACGGAAGCCGCCACTGGCCGCCGTGCGTGTGGCCCGCCAGAACGAGGTCCACCCCGAGCCGCGCCAGCCGCCGGAAATTGTCCGGCGTGTGACTGAGGACGATCCGCAGCGCCTCGCCCGCGCCGATGAGCCCCGGCCAGTCCTCCACCCGTCGCCACGGGTGCTCGACGCCGATCAGCCTCACGCGGCCACCGGGAGTGACCAAATCCTCCGCCCGGTTGGTGATCCGGCGAAGGCCGTGGCGGTCCAGCGCGTGCTCGACGGCGTCCCGATCGTGCCAGATGTCGTGGTTGCCCAGGATGCCCCAGACACCCAGTGCCGCCCGTGACCGTCCCAGCGCCGCCAGGACATTCTCCAGCCCCGGCGTCACCCGGTGAACGACAAAATCTCCCGTCACCAGGACCAAGTCGCACTCGCTCTCCGCCGCGAGCTCGGCGGCATGCAGCGCCACCTCCTGCGCAAACTCGTGGTGCAGATCCGAGAGGTGGACGATCCGGAAGCCCTCGAGCCCCGCCGGCAAGCGCGCGAGCTCGATCCCGATCTCCGTGACGTGCATCGCCCGCGTCGTGTCCTCCAGCCAGCGCCTGCGGCGCCCCGGCTCGGCCAGACGCC
>JABWBI010000388.1 GCA_013360565.1 Candidatus Sumerlaeia bacterium
CGCTCGGCCAGCCGCAGCGCGTGGGCAA
The DNA here is from genome assembly GCA_013360565.1 of Candidatus Sumerlaeia bacterium. Classification (GTDB taxonomy): domain Bacteria; phylum Sumerlaeota; class Sumerlaeia; order JABWBI01; family JABWBI01; genus JABWBI01. The sequence goes on from JABWBI010000388.1 coordinate 29, forward strand.
TGAGCTGAGCCGCGCCGACCGCGCCGATCGCGACGACGGCGACCGCCACCAGCAGCTCCAGCAGCGTGAGGGCACGGGGCGCGGGAGACATCACCACAGCCCGAACATCTGGGTCGTCCCCCGGAAGAACGACAGCATCAGGGGCACGTAGAGCGCGAAGACGGCCGCAAAGACGACCGTGCCCGCGAGGAAGATGGCAACGGGCTCGAACCAGGCCTGGAATCGCTCGATCTCCCGGTCCAGACGGTCCTGGAGGTGCCCCGCCAAGCGGATCAACGCCTCCGGCACATCCCCGCGTGCCTCGGCGTGCAGCAGGATCCCCGCCGCCGCCGGCGGAAGGAGGCCGGTCGACAGGATCGCCGCTGACAGTGGCTGGCCCAGCTCGATCTGCTCACGGATCGCCGCCGACCGCTGTTCCAGCCGCGGCAGATCGAGCGACCCTCCCGCCACGCTGATCGCGGCCGGCAGCGTGACCCGGCGCTGAAGCAGGTGACCCGCGACGTGTGTCCAGCGCGTCAGCGCGGCGAGGTTCACAAGGTGCCCGATCACCGGCAGCCAGGCGAAGAATCGCCGCTGAATCGGCGGCAAGACATGCACATCGCCCAGGAGCCAGAGCCACAGAAGGCCGAACAGAAGGGCGGTCACTGTGAAGCCGGGAGGTGAGGCCATCCACAGACACACCGACTCGGTGACGTGCATCAGGTGCTCGGTGACCGTGCGATCCACTGGTTGGCCCCCCACGGAGCCGGCGACCTGGACCAGCTGCTGGAGATCGGGCAGCACGACGAGGCCGAAGAACGTGAGCAGCCCGGCCAGGAACGTGAGCACGAGCAGCGGGTAGGCCAGCGCGGTGCGCAGGCACCGCTCCAGCCCGATGCGGCGGCGGTGGGCCTGCGCAACGGCCTCGAGAGCCGCCTGAAGATTGCCGCACTCTTCTCCGGCACGGATCAGCGCCAGGGTGGCCTCGCCGATCTGCGGCAGGCGCCCGCGCAGCGCGGCGGACAGAGCCTCGCCTCGCTGGAGTCCCTCTTCGACCTGCCGCCACAGAGCCTGGACGCGCCGGCTGTCGTGCCGGGCAGAGAGCGACAGATCGTGCCCGAGGGGAACGCCCGCGCGGACGAGTCCCTGGAGCTCGACGAAGAAATCGCTCAGCTGTTCGCTGCTCAGGTTCAAAGGCGGTTGACCTCAGGCCGTGGGGGGCATGCTGTTTGACGGTTTGTTGCCCTGCCGGGTGACACACGCAAGGGGCAAGTCGGCAGGCACAGAGGGTTGACCGCGGAGCGTTCTCTCGGGCATGACGGTCCAATTCCGTCTCTCGAAAGTGAGCTCTCATGCGCCAGTTTTTTGCCCTGTCCCTCGCCGCGGTGGCCCTCGGGGCGACCGCGCAGGTGGCAGAGGTCCCGTGGACGGTGCGGGAAGAGCGCACGCCAATCCACGCGGACCCGGATCGGACCTCGCCGCAGCGGGGCGAGCTTCTTCAGGGCGAGGCGGTGAGCGGGGAGATCGTGCGGAACCCGGAGACCGACGAGGAGTGGCTGGCGTTCGCGTCGAGCGGCGAGACATGGCACGTGACGACAAACGACCTCATCCGAGTGCACCCGGTGAATCTGGCGGAGGGAGACCTGCCGATCGGGGAAGAGATCGTCACCCGGTGGTGGGCGCTGAGGCCCGACTACGAGCCCTCGGATCTGGTGGGCATTCCGCCGGCGTGGTGCTCTGACGCCGACCGGGAACACCGGCTCCGGCTCGAGTCGATGGAGTCGCTGGTGGCGATGTTCCAGGCGGCACGGCGGGACGGCGTGGAGATCCGCGTGACCTCGGCCTATCGCTCGTTCGAGTCGCAGCGGCGCAACTTCCGCAACGCGGTGCGGCGGCTGGGGCCGGGCGAGCGCCAGGTGGCGCGGCCCGGGCACTCTGAGCACCAGCTGGGCACAACGGTCGACCTCGTCGATCCGGAGGGGCGCCATGTCCTCGAGCTGAGCTTCGGGACGACACCCCAGTGGCGCTGGCTGAACGAGCACGCGGCATCGTTCGGGTGGCGGCAGTCGTACACGGAGGCGAACACCGCCGAAACCGGCTACGATCCGGAACCGTGGCACTTCCGCCACTTTGGACAGCCGGCCACGGCCGAGGCGGTGTCCTCGGCCTCGCCGGAAATCGCGTCTGACTGACGTGATGCTCCCGACACTGCCGCTCCAGGCCGAGTTCGCACAGACCGCCGCCGGCCCCCTGTCGCCCGAGGTCGATCAGGCGCGGCAGTCGGTCATGGGCGAGGTCCTCTCGACCGGACTGTGGGCGCTGGGGCTGCTCATCGTGACGTTCGTGGTGATCCGCGTCGTTCGGCGCCTCCTCTTTGCAGGCCCGGAGCTGGGCGACGGCATCTCGCCGATGACGCTCAAGCAGATGTACGAGCGGGACCTGATCAACACGGAAGAGTACCATCGGCTCAAGAAGGCGATGGCGGCCCGGGTGGCGGCGCAGCTGGCGGAGGATCGCCGTCGCCGCGAAGAGGAACGGCGGGCCAAGGCCCCCGTCGCCGCCCGGCTTGCCCAGCAGGCCTT
>JABWBI010000389.1 GCA_013360565.1 Candidatus Sumerlaeia bacterium
CGGCGCCTTCCTTCGCAGCGGCCTGAGACGTCCACTCCGCGCCGATTCTCCTTTGCGATGTCCGCCGGCTGAGACAGCGTGACGGCGTCACTCTGCCGGAGGCCATTGCCCATGCGCCGACTCCTGGCCGCACTCGCCCTCGTGACCACTCCCGTGCTGCCCGCCGCGCCGACGGTGATCACAGTCACCGACGATGTCATTCTCGCCTCGCCCCGCCGGCTGGGCATCAATGCCGGCGCCCGCTCCCAGTGGGGCGAGGCGCAGATTCTGAAAAACCTCGTCGACAACCCCGGCTTCGAGGGAGGCCTCTATGGCACCGTCTTCCACGCTGCCGCCGGCGCCACGGCCAACCGCGTGGAGGCCGATTTCTGGGACACGGAGTGGAACAACGACCAGTACGCGATCGGCATGCCCGAGGGGTTCTGGACCGGCGCCGCCTACGAGATCGTCTTCGGCCCCGCGGCCGGCCGCGCCGGGACGATCAGCGGCTTCACCCACGAGAACGGGCACTACACCTTCCACCTCGACGGCCCGGGCGCTGCGCCGCAGCGCTGGGATGTGCTCTTCGCGCGCCGCACCATGGCTTCGCCCGAGTGGGCCGCCGAGCCGCGGCCCGGCAGTCCCGGCCTCCAGTCACGCCGGCTGCGCTTTCTCGGCGAGGCGTGGCAGAGCGACTTCCAGTGGTACATGGACTCGTTCTGGCGCGACAGCGACCGCACGGCGGGCAAGCTCTTCCTCATCCGCGGCCCCTGGCGGCTGCGCCTGTGGGCGCGGGGCAACCGAGACGGCGCCCTGCTCCGCGTCCGCTTCTTCCGCGAGGGCGAGGCCACGTTCTTCGAGGAGACCATCGCCCTCACCACGGCTTGGCAGGAGATCGTCCGCGACTTCACCGTCCCCGGCGGCGCGGACACGCTGGGAGACTACACCGTGGACGAGTACCACCCGCTCATCGGCTTCCTGATGGGTGTGCCGAGCGCGGGCGACGAAGTCTTCGTCGACGACCTGGAGATCGCGCGCACCGACCACGCCAACCCGACGGTCTTCACCGATGCCTTCGTCGAGCGCCTCCGGACGCTGCGCCCCGGTGTGCTCCGCGACTGGAAGACGAGCGACTTCGGCAACACGCTCGAGAACCTCATCGCGCCCCCCTTCGCGCGCCGCCGCACGGGCCATCGCCCGCACGAACGCGTGGCCAGCCAGTGGGGCTACTCGATGCACGAGTTCTTCGAGCTGTGCCGGGAGATCGGCGCCGAGCCCTGGCAGGTCATCCCTCCGACGCTTGCGCCCGAGGACCTCCCGGCCCTCGTCGAGTACCTCGCCGCCCCCGCGGACGGTGCGCACCCGTGGGCCGACCGCCGTGCCGCGCTGGGCCAGACCGCACCGTGGACGGACGTCTTCCCGCAGATTCACATCGAGTTCGGCAACGAGCTGTGGGGCTCAGCGTCCGGAGGTGACCCCTTCATGGGGGCCTCGCTCCTCGGCGGCGAGCGGCTCGGCCGCATCGCCCACGACCGCTTTGCCCTGCTCCGCGCGCATCCGCTCTTCGACGATGACGAGATCAACCTCATCATCGGCGGCCAGGCAGGCTTTCCCGGCCGACAGCAGGAGATCGAGGCCAACAGCACACACCACCGCACGCTCGCCCTGGCCCCCTACTTCGGCATTCTCGACACCCACGCGACCGAGGCCGAGATCTACGGGCCACTCTTCGCCCGCCCGGTCGACGACGTGACGGCGGGCCGCGTGCGCGAGTCGTGGAACTTCCTCCAGAGCGCGGGTCATGGCACCGGCCTGGCCATCTACGAGATCAACTTCCACACCACGCACCCGGGCCCGCCCATCGATCTCCGCAACGACTATCTCACCGGCGCCGGGGGCGCCGTGGCACTGCCGCTCCACATGCTGCATCTCATGCGAGCCTTCCGGTGCGACCTGCAGGCCGCCTTCTCCGCACTCGGCTTCGCCTTCCGGCTCGAGAACGGCGACCACGCGCGCCTGTGGGGCATGCTCCGCGACCTCGAGGCCACCGGCCGCGCCCGGCCGACATGGCTCGGCGTCGAGCTTGCCAACCGCGCGATCGCCGGCGACCTCGTCACGACAGTGCACAGCGGCGACGACCCCATCTGGCACCAGCCGGCCATCAACGGCATCAGTGCGGCGCAGGATGTCCCGCTCCTTCAGTCCTTCGCGTTCAGCGACGGCGAGCGCGGCTCCGTGATTGTCTTCAACCTCAGCCTGACGCAGACGCTTCCCGTCGTGATCGACCTGCCACGCACGCCCCCGGCGACGGCGACGCTGCACCGCATTGCGACGCCGAGCCTCCATGACGACAACGAGGACGCGGAGACGGTGTCGATTCAGACGAGTGAGATCAGCGGCTTCGCCGACGGCCATGCGCTCGATCTTCCGCCACATTCGGTCACGGCGATTGTCTGGCCGGGCGAATCCGCGAGCCTCGCCACCGGCCAGGGGTGGCGGTGAGTTCAGCAGCCGCCCAGCGGTGACCCCGGCACGGCGGCCATGCGCTCGGGGGAGTGCCCGCTGCCGTCTGGCCGGCCGTGGCCGTTGCGGCCCAGGAGTCT
>JABWBI010000390.1 GCA_013360565.1 Candidatus Sumerlaeia bacterium
GTCGTCGAGGCCGCCCACCACGGCGATCCGCAGGCGCGGGCGCTGCTCGAAGACGCCGGGCGTCAGATCGGCCGCGCGCTGGCCACCGCCGTCAACGTGCTCAACCCCGAGGCCGTCATCATCGGAGGCCGGCTGAGCCAGGTCACCGACCTCATCGTCACGCCTCTGGCGGCCAGCCTGCGCGAGTCGATTCTGCCCGCTTTTCGCGACGACCTGGTGATCGAGGCCTCCGACCTCCGCGAGGAGGCCGGCCCGCTCGGTGCCGGTGCCTTGGCCTTCCACGAGATGCTCCAGGCCAACCCCCGCACCCTCCAGCAGTACGTCTGACTCACACCGCCGGCGGGCGCGGCCATCGCCGGAGCGAGAGAAGGGGGTTTGACTTCCGCGCGCTTCTCCCCCACTGCTCGGACGCATTCCAAGCGCCGCCGCCCACCGATGAAGACTTCCGACTTCGACTACCACCTGCCCCCCGCGCTGATCGCCGCCACGCCGGCCCCGCGCCGGGATCAGAGCCGCCTGCTGGTGCTCGACCGCGCCACTGGCGTCTGCGAGGAGGCCCGGTTCGCCGAGATCGGCCGCTGGCTGCGGCCAGGCGATCTCCTCGTCGCCAATGACAGCCGTGTGATCCCGGCGCGCCTGACGGGCCACCGCCACGGCACGGGTGGCAAGGCCGAGGCGCTGCTGCTCGCGCCCGAGAGCGAGACCGGCTGGCTGTGTCTGTGCCGCCCCGCCGCCAAGCTCAGACCGGGCACACGGCTCGTCTTCGGCGATGGGCGCCTGCGTGGCGAAGTCCTCGCCCACCGTGGACGCGGCGAACGTCTGATCCAGTTCCACTGGGAGGGTGACTGGTGGGGCCTCCTCGACGAGATCGGGGAGGTGCCGCTGCCCCCCTACATCGCCGGCGCGCGGCGTGATCAGCCTGACGATGAGAGCCTCGCGAGGCTCGACCGGGAGCGCTATCAGACCGTCTACGCTGCCGCGCGTGGATCGGTGGCCGCACCGACGGCGGGGCTGCACTTCACACAGGAGCTGATCGCCTCTCTGCAGGCGCAGGGCGCCGGGTGGGCGACCGTCACGCTGCACGTCGGACTCGGCACGTTTCGGCCCGTCGAGGCCGAGGACATCGAGAGCCACGTCATGCATGGGGAGCACTTCACGCTCAGCGAGGAGGCCGCGCAATCCATCAACGCCACGCGCGACGCCGGAGGCCGCGTCATCGCCGTCGGCACGACGGCCACGCGGGTCCTGGAGTCCTGCGCTGCTGAGACGGGGCGGGTGCAGGCGCAGTCCGGTGCGACGCGGATCTTCATCACGCCCGGTCACCGTTTCCGCGCCGTCGACGGGCTCATCACGAACTTCCACCTGCCCCGATCGACGCTGCTGATGCTGGTCTGTGCCCTGGCCGGGCGCGAGCACACTCTCGCGGCCTACCAGTGGGCCATCGAGCGCCGGTTCCGCTTCTACTCGTACGGCGATGCGATGCTGATCGTGAACCGGGAATCCTGAGACCGCACCGTCACGCCCGCTTGGCCAGCTCGCTCTCGATCAGATCCCGCAGCAGCCCCGCGCGGAAGGGCTTGCGGATGAGCCCCGCCACCGCGCCGCGGCAGTCCGCCGGGATATCCTCCTCGCGCGTGTCATAGCCGCTCGCGAGGTGGACCGGTATCCCGGGGCACCGGCCGGCGAGCACCCGGGCCGTCTCCCACCCATCCATCTCCGGCATCGTCAGATCGACGACGGCCATGAAGATGCGCCCGCCCTCCTCCTCGACCACCTCCAGCGCCTCAGCCCCGCTCGTGGCTGTCAGGATGTCGAACGGTTCATTCTCGAAGATGTCGCACACCAGCTCGAGGACGATTTCCTCGTCGTCGACGAGCAGAAGGGCGGGTGTCCCTGCCTCTCCGCGCGGACGTCTGCTGTCCCCGGTCTCGCTCTCCTCTTCGAGAGCGTCCTCTTCATCGGACATCTCGCTTTCATCTTCCTCCGCCTGAGTCTCCCCCTCCAGGCGCTCCTCATCGTCCTGGCCCTCTGTGCCGTCCTCGAGCTCTTCGGGCGCGAAGGAGAGCTCCTCTTGCTCGGGACGCTCCATGTGCTCACTGGCCGGATCGTCGGCCAGTCCCTCGAGGATGTCCTCAGCCTCCTCGCGGGGTATCAGCGAAGCCGGAGGGAACTCGAGCGGCGTCTCGGCGTGGTCATGCATCCGGTGGCTTTGCTCCTGCTCCTCCTGTGTGATGGGAAGCGAGATGTCGATGACCGTTCCCTGGCCGGGTGTGCTGGCCATGTGGAGGTCCCCGCCGAGCAGGTGGATCAGACCCGCTGCCGCCGTGAGGCCCAGCCCCTCGGCTCCCTGCCGGGTTGAGAAGAGCGGCTCCGTCGCGTGGCGCAGTGTCGGCGCGTCCATTCCACGCCCGGTGTCGGCGACTTGGATGTGCACGCGGGGCCCTCCCTCGGCCGGGCCTCCGCCGAGCGCCGTCTTGATCCGGAGTGTCCCCCCGCCGGCCATTGCCTCCAGCGAGTTGGAGATGATCGCGCGCAGCGCCTCGCTCAGTGCCTCCGCGTCGACGGGGACCTCCGGCAGC
>JABWBI010000047.1 GCA_013360565.1 Candidatus Sumerlaeia bacterium
CAGGCGCCGCCGGCGGCCTCGATGGCCTGGCGGGCGGAGGCGCTGAAGGCCTGGGCCTCGACGGTGAGGCTCTTGGCGGTCAGCGTTCCCTTGGCGAGGATCTTGACGGGGAGCTTGCGGCGGGCGAGGCCGCGGCCGCGCAGGGCGGCGAGGTCGACTTTGGCGCCGTCGCCGAAGACGTTGAGAGAGGCGAGATTGACAGCCTGGTGCGGATTGCCAAAGGCGACGTTGGAGAAGCCGCGCTTGGGCAGCCGGCGCTGGAGGGGCATCTGGCCGCCTTCAAAACCGGCCATGCGTCTGTGGCCGCCCGAGCGGGCCTGAAGGCCCTTGTGGCCCTTGCCGGCGGTCTTGCCACGGCCCGAGCCGTGGCCACGGCCCAGACGCTTGGTCTTCTTCCTGAGGGTGGGGTCCCCCGGCAGCTCATGGAGTCTCATGGTCGATCCTGCTCTTTCGGTTCTTGAGGTTCCCGGGTCACGACTCTCGGACCGGCTCCACGCTCACGAGGTAGTTGACCTGGTTGATCATGCCCTGGATCTGAGGGGTCAGCTCGTGCTCGACGGTGTGCTGAAGCCGCTTCAGTCCGAGCGCGCGGATGGTGCGCTCGTGGCGAGAGGAGCGGTTGATGGTCGAGCGGACCCAGGTGACGCGGACGCGGGCCATGGCGTTCCCTCCTTGGCGGCCTCAGGCGGAGGGCGCCGCGGCGGCCGCGGCGCCTCGCTTGCCGGTGATCTCTTCGACGGTCTTGCCGCGCAGGCGGGCGACCTCCTCGGGCCGCTTGAGGCTCTGGAGACCGGCGATGGTCGCCTTGGCGATGTTGATGATGTTTCCCGAGCCGAGCGACTTCGAGAGGATGTCGCCGATGCCGGCGAACTGGCAGATGGCGCGGACGGCGGGCCCGGCGATGAGTCCGGTTCCCTCGGAGGCGGGCTTGAGGAGAACGCGGCCGGCGCCGAACTCGCCGGTGGTGGTGTGGGGGATCGTGCGGCCGTTGAGGGGGACGCGGATGAGCGAGTTCTTGGCGCGCTCGACGGCCTTGGAGATCGCCTCGGGGACCTCGTTGGCCTTGCCGGCGCCGAGACCGACGTGCCCATTGGCGTCGCCGACGACGACCAGGGCGGCGAAGGAGAACCGGCGTCCTCCCTTGACCACTTTCGCGACGCGGTTGAGGGAGAGGACCTCCTCTTTGAGGTCCATCCCCCGGGGATCGACGGGGCCCGTCTCCCAGGGCGAGCCTGCGAGCGAGACGTCGTCAACCTCGAAGAGAGGGTCGTCGTTCGGGTCGGTTTTGTCTTTGTTCTCAGCCATGATCAGAATGCGATCCCCTGTTCACGCACGGCGTCGGCAAAGGCCTTGACGACACCGTGGTAGAGATGGCCGCCGCGGTCGAAGACCACGGTGGTGATGCCCTTGGCCTTGAGCGCGGCGCCGAAGGAGGCGCCGAGCTGCTTGGCCTGGGCGATGTTCGCGAAGTTCCTGCGCGAGGCGGCATTGGCCTTGGTGGCCGTGGTCGCGTGGGCGAGGGTGGCGCCGGCGAGGTCGTCGATGACCTGGGCGTAGAGGTGGCGCGCGCTCTTGTGAAACGCCAAGCGAGGCCGGGCGGCGGCACCGGACACGCGCTTGCGCACGCGCCACCGGCGGCGCTGGGAGAGGCGGGCCTTCTGAGCCAGGAGAGTGGTGCGCATGGGTCAGGCTCCTCAGATCGTCTTCTTGCCGACCTTGCGGCGGACCCGCTCGTCGGCGTAGCGAATGCCCTTGCCTTTGTAGGGCTCGGGGGGGCGATGGGCCCGGATCTCGGCGGCGGTCTGGCCGACCGCCTGCTTATCGATGCCCTCGACGATGACGGTGGTGGGCCGGGGGGTGCTGAGTTTGATCCCGGCCGGGGGCTCGTGGCGGATCTCGTGGCTGTGGCCGAGCTGCATGACGAGGGTGGGGCCCTGCATCTCGGCGCGGTAGCCGACGCCGACGATCTCGAGCTCCTTCTTGAAGCCCTCGGTCACGCCCTTGACCATGTTGGTCAGGAGGCGCTGGACGAGGCCGTGGAGGGCGCGGTCCGTGCCACTGTCACTGGGACGGTCGACATGGAGGGCGCCGCCCTCCTCCTTGACGGTGATGCGGACGGGCCGCCGGTACTCGAGCTGGCCCTTGGGCCCCTTCACGGTCACGTGAGTGCCGGCGAGCGTCACGTTGACGCCCGAGGGGATGCTGATGGGGTTTCGTCCAATCCGGGACATGGGGTCACTCTCCTTGTGCGGTCACCAGACGGCGCACAGCACCTCTCCGCCGACGTTCTTCCGCCGCGCCTGGCGGTCGGTCATGATCCCCGACGAGGTGGACACGATGGCGATGCCCAGTCCGTTGAGGATGCGCGGGATGTCCTGCGAGCCGGAGTAGCGGCGGATGCCCGGACGAGAGACGCGTTCGAGGCCGCTGATGACGCGCTCGCCCTCGGGGCCGTACTTCAGGAACAGACGCAGGGTGCCCTGGGGGCCAGGGCCCTTCATGTTCTTGAAGCCCTTGATGTAGCCCTCGTCTTTGAGGATCTTGGTGATCGCGAGCTTGACCCGTGAGGCGGGGACGTCGACATGGTCTTTGTTGGCGCGGTTGGCGTTGCGCACGCGGGTCAGCATATCTGCGATGGGGTCAGTCACTGGCATGATTCAAGACTCCCGGGGGTCCGTGTCATTGGGCGTTGGGGTTCTCATGGAGGCGCTCACCAGCTGGCCTTGGTCACGCCGGGCACTTGGCCCTTGCTGGCGAGGGAGCGGAAGCACAGGCGGCACATGCCGTAGCGGCGCAGGTAGGCGCGCGAGCGGCCGCACAGGGGGCAGCGGTTGTAGCCGCGCACCTTGAACTTGGGCTTCTGTTGAGCTTTGACGCGCAGGCAGAGCTTTGCCACGGTCCGGAGCCTCCTGTCAGTTCTGCCGGAAGGGCATGCCGAGCAGCCGGAGCAGCTCGCGCGCCTCTTCGTCGGTCTTGGCGGTCGTCACGGTGGTGATGTCCATTCCGCGGACGTTCTGGACCTTGTTGTAGTCCAGCTCGAGGAAGATCAGGTGCTCGCGCAGGCCCATGGTGTGGCTTCCGCGCCCGTCGAAGGACTTGGGGGGCAGGCCGCGGAAGTCGCGCACGCGGGGGATGGCGACGTTGATGAGGCGGTCGAGGAACTCGTACATGCGGGGGCCGCGGAGGGTGACCTTGAGGCCGATGGGCATGTTCTCGCGGATCTTGAAGGCGGCGATGGCCTTCTTGGCGCGGGTGATGACCGGCTTCTGGCCGGCGATGAGAGCGAGCTCCTGCTGGGCGGCCTCGACGAGCTTGAAGTCTTTCGAGCCCTCGCCGACGCCCATGTTGATGACGATCTTCTCCAGGCGCGGGGTCTCCATCGGGTTCCTGTACCCGAACTTCTCCCGCAGCGCCGGGACGATCTCGGTCCTGTATCGCTCCTGAAGTCTGGCCATGACGGGGCTCCTCACCGTTCCCGCGGGATCACGACGGCCTCGCCGAGCTCTCGCTCGGCGCGGACGCTGATCCGCTCTTTGATCTTCTTGCGCTTGCCGCCGGGGGTCTCGACCTCGGTGACGCGGTGGCGGATGCGCGTGGGCTTGCCGGTCTTGGGGCACTCGAGGGCGAGGTTGGAGAGGTGGATGGGGGCCTCCTTCTCCACGCGGCCTCCCTGGCCGGTCTGGGGGTTCATGCGCTCGTGGTGCGTGCGGAAGTTCACGCCCTCGACGAGGGCACGCTGTTTGGCGCGGTCGACGTCGAGGACCTTGCCGCGCGAGCCCTTGAACTTGCCGCTGATGACGACGACGCGGTCGTTCTTGCAGATGCCCAGTCCCATGGTCAGACGACCTCCGGCGCGAGCGAGACGATCTTGATGAAGTTCTTGCGGCGGAGCTCGCGCCCGACGGCGCCGAAGATGCGCGTGCCGACCGGCTCGCCGTCCTTGTTGATGATGACGGCGGCGTTGTCGTCGAACTTGATGTAGGTGCCGTCGGGGCGGCCGAGCTCCTTGGCCGTGCGGACGACGACGGCGCGGACGACCTGGCCCTTCTTGACGGTGCCGTCGGTGGAGGCCTCGCGGACCGAGGCCATGATGACGTCGCCGATGCGGGCGTAGCGGCGGCGCGTGCCGCCGATCACCTTGAAGCAGCGGATCTTCTTGGCGCCGGAGTTGTCGGCCACGTCGAGGATGGTGTACTCCTGAATCATCGCGGTGTCTCCTTGTGGTGTCGAGGCGGCGTCACTTGGCCCGCTCGACCACCTCCTGCAGGCGCCAGCGCTTGAGCTTGGACAGGGGGCGGCACTCGACGATGCGGACGGTGTCGCCGACGTTGCCGGTGTTCTGCTCGTCGTGGGCGTGGAACTTCGAGGTGCGGCGGATGTACTTCTTGTAGACCGGGTGCTTGAAGCGGCGCTCGACGGCGACGACGATGGTCTTGTTCATCTTCGCGCTGACGATGCGCCCGGTGCGCACCTTGCGCCGGCCGCGGCCGGCCGCGGGCGTCTGGCTGGGGGAGTCGGTCATCGGCGTCAGCTCCTTGCCGCCGCGCTCGTCTGGCGGCGTCCGTTGAGGACGGTCAAGATGCGGGCGAGGTCGCGGCGCTCGTGCGCGATCTTGGCCGTGTCCTGGATCTCCTTGGTGATCATCCGGATGCGGAGGTTGAAGATCGACCGCCGCAGCTCCTCGGCCCGGCGCTCGAGCTCCTCCGTCGGAAGCTCCATGAGGTCTTTGCCCCGGAGTGCCATGTCACACCTCCTCGCGGCGGATGAACCGCGTGGGGACGGCGAGCTTGAAGGCGGCGAGGCGCATGGCCTCGCGGGCGGTCTTCTCGTCGACGCCCTCGATCTCGAACATCACGCGGCCGGGCTTGATGACGGCGACCCAGGCCTCGGGGTTGCCCTTGCCCTTGCCCATGCGCGTCTCGATGGGCTTCTTGGTCAGGGGCTTGTCCGGGAAGATGCGGATCCACAGCTTGCCGCCGCGCTTGACGTGGCGGGTGATGGCCACGCGCGCGGCCTCGATCTGGCGGTTGGAGACCCAGCCGCACTCGGTGGCCTGCAGGCCGTACTCGCCGAAGGAGACGGTGCCTCCGCGCAGGGCCTTGCCGCGGCGCTTGCCCTTCTGGACCTTGCGGTGCTTGACGCGCTTGGGGAGCAGCATGGTTGCGTTCCTCTTGCCCGGGCGGCGACCCTCAGAGGGTCAGGGCGCCCGACTCCTTGTTCTGGCTCTCGTCGAAGACCTCACCGAGAAAGATCCAGACTTTGACGCCGATCTGGCCGTACTTGGTCTTGGCCTCGGCGAGACCGTAGTCGATGTCGGCGCGCAGCGTGTGCAGGGGCACGCGGCCCTCGCGGTACCACTCGGTGCGGCTCATCTCCGAGCCGCCGAGCCGGCCGGCGCACATGATCTTCACGCCGAGGGCGCCGGCCTTCATGGTCTGGAGCACGGCGCGCTTCATGGCGCGGCGGAAGCCGATCCGGCGGAGGAGCTGAGAGCCGACGTTCTCAGCGACGAGCTGGGCGACGAGGTCGGCCTTCTTGATCTCCTCGATGTTGATGGCGACCTGCTTGCCGGTGCGGCGCTCGAAGTGGGCGCGCAGGGCCTCGATCTCGCCGCCCTTGCGGCCGATGATGATCCCAGGGCGGGCGGTGTGGATCGTGATCTTCACGCGGTTGGAGGCGCGCTCGATCTCCACCTTCGAGATGCCGGCGTGCTGGAAGCGCTGCTTGATCTCGCGCCGGATCATCACGTCCTCGTGGAGGAACTTGACGTAGAGGCGCGGATTGTACCAGCGCGACTCCCAGGTGCGGGTGATCCCGAGTCGCAGTCCGATGGGGTTGACCTTCTGGCCCACAGTCAGTGGCTCCTTTTCAGCCCAGGCTGAGCTCGACGTTGATGTGGCACGAGCGCTTGCGGATCTTGGCGGCGCGGCCGTACGCCGCGGGGCGCCAGCGCCAGACGATGGGGCCGCCGTCGATGCTGACGTGAGAGATCACGAGGGCATCGGGATCGGCGATCATCCCCTCGTTGGCGGGGTTGCTCTCCGCGCCGTCGCGCGCGGACTTGATGGCCTTGAAGAGCGGCTTGGCCCCAGCGCGGGGGGTGTGCTGGAGCAGCGCGAGGGCGGGGCCGACGCGCTGGCCGCGGACGAGGTCGGCGACCAGGCGCAGCTTGCGCGGAGCGAGCGGCAGGTGCTTGACGGCCGCGCGGCCGACGGGGAAGGTCTGGGGGGGTCTCTTGGCCATGGTCGTGGTCTCCCGGGTCACTTGGCCGTCGCCGTCTTGGCGGACTTGCCGCCGTGGACGCGGAAGGTGCGGGTCGGCGCGAACTCACCGAGCTTGTGGCCGACCATGTTCTCGTTGACGAAGACGGCGATGAAGGCCTTGCCGTTGTGGACATTGAAGGTGTGGCCGACCATCTCCGGGGAGATCATCGAGCGGCGGCTCCAGGTCTTGATGACCGTCTTCTTGCCCGAGGCCTCGACGGACTGGACCTTCCTGAGAAGGTGGCCGTCGATGAAGGGGCCTTTCTTGAGAGAACGCGGCATGGGTCAGGGTCTCCTCGTCTCAGGTCTCACGAGCGCTTGCCGCGCCGCTTGAGGATGTACTTGTTCGACGCGCTGTTCTTCTTTCGCGTCTTGTAGCCTTTGGTCGGCTTGCCCCAGGGGGTGGTGGGGTGACGGCCGCCGGAGGTGCGCCCCTCGCCGCCGCCCATGGGGTGGTCGACGGGGTTCATCGAGACGCCGCGGTTGTGCGGCCGGCGGCCGAGCCAGCGGGTGCGGCCGGCCTTGCCGATGTGGATCGTCTCATGCTCGACGTTGCCGACCTGGCCGATCGTGGCGCGGCAGCGGCGGTGAACCTGACGCACCTCGCCGGAGGGGAGGCGCAGGGCGACGAGCGCGCCCTCCTTCGCGATGATCTGGGCCTGCGACCCGGCGCTCTTGGCGATCTTGGCGCCGCCGCCGGCCTGCATCTCGATGGCATGGACGGTGGTGCCGGTGGGGATGTTCTCGAGCGGCAGGCAGTTGCCGACGCGGATCTCGGCGTCGGGGCCCGAGCTGAGAGTCATGCCGACGGCGAGGCCGACGGGGGCGATGATGTAGCGCTTCTCACCGTCGACGTACTGGAGCAGGGCGATGCGCGCCGAGCGGTTCGGGTCGTACTCGATGGTCTTGACCTTCGCCGGGATGCCGTCCTTGTCGCGCCTGAAGTCGACGCGGCGGTACAGGCGCTTGTGGCCGCCGCCGCGGAAGCGCAGGGTGACGCGGCCGTGGTTGTTGCGGCCGCCGCTGCGCGGCTTGGGCTCGAGGAGGGAGCGCTCGGGCGTGTCCGTGGTGATCTCGGCGAAGTCCGAGGTGGACATGAAGCGCCGCGAGGGCGTGTAGGGCTTGTAGCTCTTGACTGGCATCGTCCGTCACTCCACTCGCGGGGTCACGTCAGGTCGATCGTCTGGCCCTCGGCCACGGTGACAATCGCCCGCTTGGTCTCTTTGGTCCGGCCGATGGCGGTGCGCACGCGGCGCATCTTGCCCTTGCGGCGGACCGTGTTGACGCTGAGCACCTTCACCTTGGGGAAGAGGGCGGCCAGCGCCTGGCGGATCTCGATCTTGTTCGCATCGAGCGCCACCTCGAAGGTGTACTGGTTCTCCGCGTCGCGCAGCCACATCGACCGCTCGGTCATGATGGGCCTGAGGATGACCTTGTGTGCGTCGCGCATCACGCCGCCTCCGCCGAGGCCGCCAGGAGGGCCTCGATCCGCTTGATCGCCCCGGGCGTGGCGACGACCGCGTCGTGCGAGACGAGGTCGACGACGCTGAGCTCTTCGGTCGAGCCCACCGTGACGCCGGGGATGTTCCGCGCGGCCAGACGCACGGTCCGGTCCGCGTCGGTGAGAAGAAGGAGGGTCTTGGCGCCGGCGAGGCCGAGGTTGGCGAGGACGGCGGCCATCTGCTTGGTCTTGGGCTCCGTGAGGCCGAACGACTCGACGACCTTGATCTGCCCGGCCTGAGCGAGCGAGGAGAGGGCGGAGGTGATCGCCTGGCGGCGCACCTTCACGTTGAGCCGCTGGCGCCAGGAGCGGGGTGAGGGGCCGAAGATGATGGCGCCGTGGCGCATCTGGGGCGCGCGCGAGGTGCCCTGGCGGGCGCGGCCGGTGCCCTTCTGCTTGAACGGCTTCTTGCCGCCGCCGGAGACGAAGCCGCGCGTCTTGGTCGACTGGGTCCCGGCGCGGCGGTTGGCGAGCTGTGCGTTGACCGCCAGGCGCACGACGTGGGACTTGATCGGCGCCGCGAAGACGGCGTCGTCCGCCGCCAGTGTGCGCTGGCTCTTGCCCTTGGCGTCGAGAATGGGGAGGTCTGCCATGGGAGTCACGCCGCCTTCCTCTTCTGATCCTTGCGGACGCCGCGGGTGGCGGCGTGGATCGACTTGCGAACCATCACGATGGCCCCGTTGAAGCCGGGGACGGCTCCGCGGAGGAGGAGAATGTTCTTCTGGGGGTCGGTCTGCACGACCTGGAGATTCAGGACCGTCGTGCGCTCGTTGCCCATGCGGCCGGCCATCTTCTTGCCCTTGCGCACGCGCGAGGGATCGGCCGACGCGCCGCCGGAGCCCGGGCGGCGGTGATAGTTGGAGCCGTGGGTCTCGGGGCCTCGCGAGGAGTGGTGGCGTTTCATGGGACCGGCGAAGCCGCGGCCCTTGGAGGTGCCGATGACGTCGACGAGCTCGCCGGGGCTGAACAGGTCGCAGGTGAGGACCTGGCCGACGGAGTAGGGCGAGGTGTCGTCGACGCGCGCCTCGCGGATGATCTGGGGAACGGGGACGCCGGCCCGGCGGGCGTGACCGAGCTCGGCCTGGGTGACGAGGACCTGCTTGGGCGCCTGGATGCGGGGCTTGCGGTTCTCCTCGCGCGCGCGGCGACGCTCGTCGTGGGCGTGCTGGGCGCGCTTGACCGCCGTCTCGCGGGCCTGGCCGTAGCCGAGCTGGAGGGCGGCATAGCCGTCGGTCTGAGCGGTCTTGACCTGAAGGATGGGGCAGGGACCGCAGGCGATGACGGTGACGGGGACCATCGACCCGTCGTCGGTGAAGACGTGGGTCATGCCGAGCTTGGTTCCGATGAGGGCGAGCGTCATGGGGTGGGTCCTCCTCGGTCTCTCAGAGTTTGATCTCGACGTGGACGCCGGCGGGGAGATCGAGCTCGGTCAGGGCGTCGAGGGTTTTCTGGGTGGGGTCGACGATGTCGAGCAGGCGCTTGTGGTTGCGCTCCTCGAACTGCTCGCGGGACTTCTTGTCGACGTGGGGCGAGCGCAGGACGGTGGTGCGGCGGATGCGCGTGGGCAGAGGAATGGGTCCGATGACGTGGGCTCCGGTGCGGCGGGCGGTCTCGCAGATCTCGGCGACGGAGGCGTCGAGCAGGCGGTGGTCGAACGCCTTGAGGGAGATGCGGATTTTCTGGCCGGCGGTGGACATGGGGGGTTCGCGGCTCCTCAGGCGACAGATTTGGCGTGGCCGGTGATCTTGTCGGCGACGTCGTGGGGGACGGGTTCGTAGTGCGAGAACTGCATCGTGTAGGTGGCGCGGCCCTGGGAGAGCGAGCGCAGGGCGGTGGCGTAGCCGAACATCTCGGCGAGGGGGACGGTGCCCCGGACGACCTTGGCCTGGGGACGGGAGGAGATGTCCTCGATCTTGCATCGGCGCTGGTTGAGGTTGCCGATGACGTCGCCGAGGTAGTCGTCGGGGGTGGTGACCTCGAACGACATGACGGGCTCCATCAGCTGGGGCTTGCACCGGCGGGCGCCCTCGCGGAAGCCCATCGACCCGGCGATCTTGAAGGCCATCTCCGAGGAGTCGACGGCGTGGGACTTGCCGTCGACGAGCTTGACCTTGACGTCGACGACCGGGTAACCCGCGAGCGGGCCCGAGGTCATCGCGTCGATGACGCCCTGCTCGACGGCGGGGATGTACTCCCGCGGCACGGCACCGCCGACGATGGCGTTGATGAACTCGAAGCCGGTGCCGTGGGGCTGGGGCTCGATGACGAGGTTGATGACGGCGTACTGGCCCTTGCCGCCGGTCTGCTTGATGTGGCGGTACTCGATCTCGGTGGGCTGCGTGAGCGTCTCGCAGTAGGCGACCTGGGGGCGGCCGACGTTGGCCTCGACCTTGAACTCGCGCCGCAGGCGCTCGACGAGGACCTCGAGGTGGAGCTCGCCCATGCCGGAGATGATCGTCTGGTTCGTGTCCTTGTCCTGGCGGACGCGGAAGGTGGGGTCCTCCTCGGCGAGCTTCTGGAGCGAGGTGCCCAGGGCATCCTGGTCGGCCTTCGTCTTGGGCTCGATGGCGATGGAGATGACGGGCTCGGGAAAGCTCATCGCCTCGAGGATGATCGGGTGGTCGACATCGCACAGGGTGTGGCCGGTGAAGGTGTGCTTGAGGCCGACGATGGCGACGATGTCGCCGGCGCGGGCCTCCTCGATCTGCTCGCGGTCGTTGGCGTGCATGAGCAGGAGACGGCCGACCCGCTCGTTGCGGTCGTTGGTGGCGTTGTGGACGTACGAGCCGGCCTGGAGCGTGCCCGAGTAGATGCGGATGTAGGTCAGGCGGCCGATGTAGGGATCGGACATGACCTTGAAGGCGAGGGCAGAGAACTTCTCGTCGTCCTTGGCGTGGCGGGTCTTGATGACGCCGTCGCGGGGGTCCGAACCCTTGATGGAGGGCAGGTCGATCGGCGAGGGGAGGAAGTCGAGGACGGCGTCGAGAAGGAGCTGGACCCCCTTGTTCTTGAAGGCCGAGCCGCACAGGACAGGGGTGATGTGCGCCTTGATCGTGGACTGGCGGATGCCCGCGAGGAGGCGCTCGTTGGTGATCTCCGAGCCGTCGAGGAAGGTGGCGGCGAACTCGTCGTCGTAGTCGGCGATGGCCTCGAGCATCTTCTCGCGCCACTCGGCCGCTGTCTCCTGCAGATCGGCGGGGATCGGGCCGTCGACGAACTGGGTGCCGCGCTCGTCCTTCTCGTCGCTGGGCCAGACCCGGGCGGTCATGCGGACGAGATCGATCACGCCGCGGAATCCCTCCTCGGCCCCAATGGGAATCTGGATGGGAACGGCGTGGGCGCCGAGGCGCTCCTTCATCATCTGGACGGCGCGGTAGAAGTCGGCGCCGATGCGGTCCATCTTGTTGACGAAGGCGATGCGGGGCACGTGGTAGCGGTCGGCCTGGCGCCAGACGGTCTCGCTCTGGGGCTCGACACCGCCGACGGCGCAGAAGAGAGCGACGGCGCCGTCGAGGACGCGGATGGAGCGCTCGACCTCAGCCGTGAAGTCGACGTGGCCCGGGGTGTCGATGATGTTGATGGCGTGCTTGCGCCAGTGGACCTGCGTGGCGGCGGAGGTGATGGTGATCCCGCGCTCGCGCTCCTGATCCATCCAGTCCATCTCGGCGGCGCCGTCGTGGACTTCGCCGAGCTTGTGGGTGCGGCCGGTGTAGAAGAGGATGCGCTCGGTCGTGGTCGTCTTGCCGGCATCGATGTGGGCCATGATGCCGATGTTGCGGACCATGTCGATGGGTGTCTGGCGAGGGCTCATGATTCAAGAGTGCAAAATGCAAAGTGGCGGGGCGGCAGGGGTCACCCGTGGGCGCGGGGGCCCATTTGCGTGATGCAGCTGTCCTTTCACTTCAGTCGCTCAGGCCTGCCGGGTCCGGCATGGGTCCCGGAGGTTCCTGTGAATGCAAAACCGGCGTGCAAGACGGGTCAGGCGGTGTCGGCTCTGATCATTCTGCACTCGTCATTGTGCATTTACCAGCGGTAGTGGGCAAAGGCCTTGTTGGCCTCGGCCATCCGGTGGGTGTCCTCGCGCTTCTTGTACGCGGCACCTTGCCGGTTGAAGGCGTCGAGCAACTCGTTGCTCAGGCGCTCAATCATCGTCTTCTCGCCGCGGTCGCGGGCCGCGGCGATGAGCCAGCGGATCGCCAGCGCTTGGCGGCGAGAGGGGCGGACCTCGACGGGGACCTGGTAGTTGGCTCCGCCGACCCGGCGGCTCTTGACCTCGAGGAGGGGCTTGACGTTCTCGACGGCGGTCTTGAAGACCTCGAAGGGGTCTTGCCCGGCCTTCTCGCCGATGCGCTGGAGGGCGCCGTCGAAGATGCGCTCGCTGGTCGACTTCTTGCCGTCGTGCATCATGACATTGATGAACTTGGCGGCGAGTTCGCTCTTGTTGCGGAAATCCGGCAGGATCGTGCGCTGGATGGCGTGGCGTCGGCGACTCACGGGCTATTGACTCCTCATCACTTGGGCCGCTTGGCCCCGTACTTCGACCGGCCCTTGCGGCGGGCCGTGACGCCGGCGGTGTCGAGGACGCCCCGGACGATGTGATAGCGGACGCCCGGCAGGTCCTTCACGCGGCCGCCCCGGATCATGACGATCGAGTGCTCCTGGATGTTGTGACCCTCGCCGGGGATGTAGGCCGTGACCTCGGTGCCGGTCGTCAGGCGGACGCGGGCGACCTTGCGGAGAGCCGAGTTGGGCTTCTTGGGCGTCGCGGTGTAGACGCGCGTGCACACGCCGCGCTTCTGGGGGCACGCCTTCAGAGCGGGCGTGCTCTTCTTGGCCTTGATGCGCCGGCGGCCGATGCGGATGAGCTGATTGACGGTGGGCATCTCTCTCTCAGTTTCTCCCCCCATCTCTCAGGGGAGCGCTTGGGGGGCATAAAAAACCCCCGCCTGGGGAAGGACCGGGGTTTACACCAACCGACCATTGGAAGACTCTGAATTTGAGGGGCCTGCGGGGCGCCTCGGGGGCGAGCCTTCATAGTCCTTCTTATGGCAAAAGCCCGCAGGGTTTACAGCTCGCCGCGCGGGAGTGTCAAGAGCTTCTTCGCGCTTTTCGGCGCGGCTGGCGCGGCTGCTTTTGAGGGTGACACCGCCGCCGCCGGTCTCTAGCGTGTCGCGTCCCCCATGAGTCGGCGCCGCATTGCCTACGTCCTGAAGTCCTCCGACCTGGGAGGCTCCCAGAAGTATGTGCTCGAGCTGTGCCGACGGCTCGACCGGTCGGTGTACGACATCGAAGTGGTGACGAGCAGCGGCGGTCCGCTGATCGCCGAGCTCGAGACACTCGAGATCCCCGTCCACATCGTCGAGATCCCGCGGTACGGGATCTCCGGCTTGGCCGAACTCCGGGCCCTGGGGGCCCTCCGGCGCCTCTTCAAGGCCCGGGGCTACCAGATCGTCCACCCGCAGAACGCCAAACCGGGCTTTCTGGGCCGCCTGGCGGCCAAGCGGGCCGGCGTCCCGATCATCGTTTTCACCTATCATCTCGTCCCCTTTCATGAGGGCGTGGCCGCCTGGAAACGCTCGATTTACCGCCGGGCCGACACGTGGCTGGCGCGGCATGCGACCTCTCACATGATCGCCGTGGCTCACCATCACCGGCGCAATCTGCTGGCCCAGGGGGTGTGCGGACCGGACGACATCGAGGTGATCTGGAACGGCCTCGACGCCCCCGCCTCGCCCCCCGGCGAGGAGGGGCGTCGTGTGGCCAAGCGTGACCGCCTGGGATGCGATCCTGACCGGCCGGTGGTCGCCTACATCGCGCGCCTGATGCCGCAGAAGGATCCCCTGACCTATGTGCGGACGGTCGCGGCGTGTCACGCGAGGGGAGCGCAGGCGCAGTTCCTCCTGATCGGAGATGGCAAGCTGCGCGCGGACACGGAGGCCCTGGCGCGCGAGCTGGCGCTGGACGAGTCGAAGCTGCGCTTCCTGGGAGAGCGCAAGGACGTTCCCGAGCTGCTGCCCGGCGTGGACATCTACGCGCTGCCGTCGCTGTGGGAGGGGCTGCCCTTTGCCCTCCTGGAGGCGATGGCGGCGGCGGTGCCGTCCGTGTGCTCGGCGATCCCAGGCAATGACGAGGCGATCGTCGACGGCGAGACGG
>JABWBI010000048.1 GCA_013360565.1 Candidatus Sumerlaeia bacterium
GGCGGAGGAGGCGCCGGACGTGGTGGCGGACCTGGCGGCGTCGACGGAGGGACTGGCGGACGACGCTGCGATGGTGCAGGGCGGGCTGGTCTCGGCGCTGATCCTGCCGCTGACGAGCCCGGGAGGGGTGATCGGTGTGGCGGCGCTGGGCAGTCGGCGGGCCGCCGCCTTCGGTGCGAACCAGGTGCGGCTGATGGCCCAGGCAGCGGAACAGCTGGCGATCGGGATTGAGCACGCGCGGCTGTATGAGGAGCTTCGGACGCTGGCGTTGGAGCTGGAGGACAAAGTCGCCGCGCGGACGGCGGAGCTCGAGGCCGCGCAGCGGCGTCTGTTCCAGGCGGAGAAGTTCGCGGCGATGGGCCAGCTGTCGGCAAACATCGCGCACGAGATCAACAATCCGCTGGGGATCATCAAGAACTACGTCCGGCTGCTGGGCGACAATCTGCGCGGGTCCGGGGGCGGCCGGCGGCGCACGGACCCGAACATCGAGAATCTGGGCGTGATCGAGGAGGAGATCGATCGCATCGCGCGGATCGTGAAGAATCTCCTGAGTCTCTACCGCCCGCCGCCGGGCCGGGCAGAGTCGCACGCGGTGGCAGTCAATGACGAGATCGAGGCGATCGTGCGGCTGGTGGAGACGGGCCTGGAGAAGAGGGGAATCCGGCTGCGGCTGGATCTGGCGCCGGACCTGCCGCGGCTGCGGTGCTCGCCGGACCTGATTCGGCAGGTCTTCCTGAATCTGATTCGAAATGCGGAGGACGCAATGGAGGGACGAGAGAAGGGGGAGCTGCGCATCGCGACAGCGCTGGAGGTGAAGAAGGCGGGAGCGCAGATCGTGGCAACGGTGGCCGACAGCGGGCATGGGATCGCCCCCGAGCACCTGGGAATGATCTTCGATCCCTTCTTCACGACGAAGGAGGAGTCGGGGACGGGACTGGGGCTGTCGGTGACTTACAGCATCGTCGAGTCGCTGGGGGGCGTGATCGAGGTGGAGAGCCGGGCGGGCGAGGGGGCGCTGTTCCGGCTGAACCTGCCGGTCTCCCCGGAGAGTGGCGGGGCGGAGGGGACCCCGTGAAGGGACCCGTGGACAGGGGCGATGGCGGGGTTCAGAGTGGAGTCATGGATCATCTGCTCCATGTGCGCGGTCGTCTTCTCCTTCGGCTGGGGCTGGTGCTGCTGTTTCTGCTGCTCGCGCTGGTGGCGGGACTGTGGATGTACATCCCGATCCTGATCCGCACGAAGGCCGAGCAGGCGATCCGGGCAGAGCTGGGGGAGCAGGCGGGACTGCGGGACGTCGACGTCTCGATGGCCGCGTCCACGATCTCATTCAATGGCTTCCGCCTCGCGTCGGAGGAGATCGCCGGGGATCCCCTCGCCGCCTTCTCCTTCGGGTCCCTTCAGATTCAGTTCGAATCGCTCTGGGAGGCGGTGCGCGGGAATCCGGTGGTCACGGGCGTGTCGCTCATCGGTCCAGCGGCGGTGGTGCAGGACCTCGGGCCGCGCCCCGCGGTCAACTTGGCCGACGTGATGGAGCGCGACGGCCGGCTGATGGACGAAATCACAGCCGCTCCGCCGCTTCGGACGGCGCGGCTGGAGGATGCCCGGCTGGAGCTGCGGCACGCCGACCCGCTGCTGCCGCCGGTCCTGCTGTTCGAGGAGGTGAGCGCCGAGCTCACGGGTCTGCCCGAGGTGGTGGCCGATGGGGAAGGCGACGTGGCGCTCAGCGCGGGAGGGCGCCTCAACGGTGCGGGGATGAGTGGCGCCATCCGCGGCCGATTCCGCGACCCGCGGGAAGTGGACTTCGACGTCCTGTTCACCCTCGACGGGTTCGACCTCTCCACCCTGCCCCGCGGGCAGGGACCGGCGGCGGCGCTGGAGATCGCCGGGGGCACCGCGGACTTCCGCCTCGAGGGGACTGTGGAGAGGGGCCGGCTCACCGGGACGGTCAGATATCGCCTGCGCGACGTGCGCGTGCAGGTGAACCGGCGCGGCCCGGGCGAGCGCTTTCTCGACACCGATGCAACGCTGGCCGAGCAGTTCCTCAAGAGCCGCCGCGCGCTGGAGCCGCTCTCCTCGCGCCTCGAGGTCGACTTGACGGACGGCGACGCCGACCTCCTCGGGGCCATCTCGAATGCGGTGCGGGCGGCCCTTCGTGACCGCATCCGGCTGGAGGGGACGGCGGGACCACAGGTGCTCGAGGGACTCGGGCGCCCGGCCCGCTGATCATGACGAAGCCCCCTCGGGGGGCTCGATTCCCGGGAGAGCCGAGGCCTCAGGCCTCGGCGTCGGGTTCGGCGCGGTCGGCGGGGGGACCGAGGTGGATGCGGAGCTTGTCTGCCTTGAGCTCCTCAATGGCCGTGCGGATGGGGTCGAGGCCTTCGGCGAGAACCGCCGGACGCTCGCCCTCGTTGAGCTGCCGCGCACGGCGTGCAATGACGTTGACGACCTGATATTTGCGCTGACCTTGGGAAAACATCTTCGCCCAGCTGTCCTCCATGGGGGGCCTCAGCCTTTCTTCTCTTCCTCGACCTCAAACTCCGCGTCGACGACGTTGTCGGCGTTGGGCGCTGAGCCTGTTGAGGTTTGGGTCCCCCCTGGGGCGGCACCGGCCTGCGCTTGGGCAGCCCTGTACATGGCCTCCGAGAGCCTGTGACTGGCCTGGTTGAGGGACTCGATCCCTGCCTTGATACTGGATAGGTCCCCCTTGTCCAGCTCATTCTTGAGATGCTGGATGGCATCCTCGACCTTGGCACGGTCGTCGGCGGCAAGGCTGGCGCCGTGTTCGCGCAGGAGCTTGTCGGTCTGGTAGATGAGGGTGTCGGCGTCGTTTCGGGCCTGGGCGATTTCGCGCCGCCTGCGGTCTTCTTCGGCGTGTTCCTCGGCGGCGCGGACCATGTTCTTGATCTCGTCCTCGCGGAGACCCGAGGAGGCCTCGATGCGGATCTTCTGCTCCTTGCCGGTGCCCTTGTCCTTGGCGGAGACGTGGAGGATGCCGTTGGCGTCGATGTCGAAGGTGACCTCGATCTGCGGCACGCCGCGCGGCGCGGGCGGGATGCCGTCGAGATTGAATTCGCCGAGGAGACGGTTGTCGGCGGCCATCTCTCGCTCGCCCTGGAGGATCTTGATGGTGACGGAGGGCTGATTGTCCGTGGCGGTGGAGAAGACCTCCTTCTTCTCGACAGGGATCGTGGTGTTGCGCTCGATGAGCTTGGTGCAGACGCCGCCGAGGGTCTCGATGCCGAGGGAGAGCGGCGTGACGTCGAGGAGAAGGACGTCCGAGACCTCGCCGGCGAGGACGCCGCCCTGAATGGCGGCTCCGATGGCGACGACCTCGTCGGGGTTGACGCCGCGGTGCGGGTCCTTGCCGAAGAACTTTTTCACCGTCTCCTGGATGAGGGGCATGCGGGTGGAGCCGCCGACGAGGATCACCTCGTCGATCTGGGCGGGTTCGAGGCCGGCATCGCGCAGACACTGGCGGACGGGCCCCATCGACCGCTCGACAAGGGCGCCGGTGAGCTGTTCGAGCTTGGCGCGGGTCAGGGTGATGTCGATGTGCTTGGGGCCGGTCTGATCGGCCGTGATGAACGGCAGATTGATCTGTGTCTGGAGGGTGGTGGACAGCTCGATCTTGGCCTTCTCGGCCGCCTCCTTGAGGCGCTGAAGGGCCTGCTGGCGGGAGGTGTTGTCGCTGAGCTTTCTCAGGTCGATGCCGCTCTCGCGCTTGAACTCGTCGGCGATCCAGTCCATGACGATCTGGTCAAAGTCGTCGCCGCCGAGGTGGGTGTCGCCGTTGGTGGCCTTGACCTCGAAGACGCCGTCGCCGATCTCGAGGACGGAGATGTCGAAGGTGCCCCCGCCGAAGTCGTAGACGGCGATCTTCTCGTCTCTCTTCTTGTCGAGGCCATAGGCGAGGGCGGCGGCCGTCGGCTCGTTGATGATGCGCATGACCTCGAGACCGGCGATCTTGCCGGCGTCCTTGGTGGCCTGGCGCTGGCTGTCGTTGAAATACGCGGGGACGGTGATGACGGCGCGGTCGACCTTCTCGCCGAGGTGATCCTCGGCCGTCTGCTTCATCTTCTGGAGGATGCGCGCGGAGATCTCCGGCGGTGTCAGGTCCTGCCCCCCGGCCCGGATGACGACGGCGTCGCCTTTGCCGGAGACGACCTTGTAGGGGACCTTCTTGATCTCCTCGCCCACCTCCGCAAACCGGCGCCCCATGAACCGCTTCACCGAGAAGACCGTGTTCTCCGGGTTGGTGATCGCCTGCCGCTTGGCGGGCTGGCCGACGAGGCGCTCGCCGCTGGTGGTGTAGGCGACGACCGAAGGTGTCGTCCGCTGCCCCTCGGCGTTGGGGATGACGATCGCCTCGCCGCCCTCCATGACGGCGACGCAGGAGTTCGTGGTGCCGAGATCGATTCCGATGATTTTGCCGGCCATGGGGGGCCTCCAATCTCTCTGGTCAGGGCCTGAGAAACGCAGAGCACGCAGAGACCACAGAGAGGAGAGGGGCTCTCATGGGGCTGTGGTCACTGCATCCTCCGCGGCACTCCGTGCGAGGAGAGGCTGCGGGGGCGGCGGCTCGGCCGCCGCCCCCGGCTGGGTCGGGGATCAGTACATGCCTCCGCCGGGCATGCCGTGGTTGTGGCCGCCGCCGCCGGCGGGCTCCTTCTCTTTGATCTCGGTCACGAGGCACTCGGTGGTGAGGAGGAGCCCTGCGACAGAGACCGCGTTCTGGAGCGCCGAGCGGGTCACCTTGGTCGGGTCGATGACGCCGGCCTTGAGGAGATCCTCGTACTCCTCGGTCTCGGCGTTGAAGCCGTAGGAGGCGACCTTGGAGTTCTCCTTGATCTTCTCGACGACGATGGAGCCCTCCTGGCCGGCGTTCTCGGCGATGGCCCTGGCGGGTGCGCTGAGGGCGCGGATGACAACCTCGGCGCCGATCCTCTCGTCGCCCTTGACGTCGAGCTTGTCGAGGGTCTTGGCGGCGCGGATGAGGGCGACACCGCCGCCGGGGACGATGCCCTCTTCGACGGCCGCGCGCGTGGCGTGCAGCGCGTCCTCGACGCGGGCCTTCTTCTCCTTCATCTCGACCTCGGTCGACGCGCCGACCTTGATCAGCGCGACGCCGCC
Source organism: Candidatus Sumerlaeia bacterium (assembly GCA_013360565.1). Lineage (GTDB taxonomy): Bacteria > Sumerlaeota > Sumerlaeia > JABWBI01 > JABWBI01 > JABWBI01. Next base: position 5,131 of record JABWBI010000048.1, read on the forward strand.
GGCGAGCTTCGCAAGGCGCTCCTGGAGCTTCTCCTTGTCGTAGTCGGAGGTGGTGTCCTCGATCTGCATCTTGATCTGGGCGACGCGGCCGTCGATGGCCTTCTTGTCCCCGGCGCCCTCGACGATGGTGGTCTCGTCCTTGGTGATCTTCACGGAGCGGGCGCGGCCGAGGTAGTCGAGACCGATGTTCTCGAGCTTGAGGCCGAGGTCCTCGGTGATGACCTTGCCGCCGGTGAGGATGGCCATGTCCTCGAGCATCGCCTTGCGGCGATCGCCGAAGCCGGGGGCCTTGACGGCGCAGCAGCGGAGGATGCCGCGGATGTGGTTGACGACGAGGGTGGCGAGGGCCTCGCCCTCGATGTCTTCGGCGACGATGACGAGGGGCTTGCCGGACTGGGCGACCTTCTCGAGGACGGGGAGGAGGTCCTTCATGGAGGAGATCTTCTTCTCGTGGAAGAGGATGAGCGCGTCATCGAGGGAGGCCGTCATCTTCTCGGCGTCGGTGACGAAGTAGGGCGAGAGGTAGCCCTTGTCGAACTGCATGCCCTCGACGAGGTCGAGCACCGTCTCGATGCCCTTGGCCTCTTCGACGGTGATCACGCCGTCCTTGCCGACCTTGTCCATCGCCTCGGCGATGAGCTCGCCGATGACCTTGTCGCCGTTGGCGGAGATCGTCGCGACCTGGGCGATCTTCTGGTGATCCCGGGTCTCGACGCTCATCTTCTTGAGCTCGGCCACGACGGCCTCGACGGCCTTGTCGGCGCCGCGCTTGAGCGCCATGGGGTTGGCCCCGGCGGTGACGTTGCGGATGCCCTCGCGGTAGATCGCCTCGGCGAGGACGGTGGCGGTGGTGGTGCCGTCACCGGCGACGTCGGAGGTCTTGGAGGCGACCTCGCGCACCATCTGGGCGCCCATGTTCTCGTACTGGTCCTCGAGCTCGATCTCCTTGGCGACGGTGACGCCGTCCTTGGTGATGGTGGGGGCGCCGAACTTCTTGTCGAGGACGACGTTGCGGCCCTTGGGGCCGAGGGTGACCTTGACGGCCTTGGCCAGCTTCTCCACTCCGCGGAGAACCGAGGCCCGGGCGTCGTCACTGAACTGCAGCTGCTTTGCCATGGTCGTGTGTGCCTCCTCAGGCGAATGTCGCGGGGCCTCAGCCCTCGATGATGCCGTAGATGTCGGACTCGCGCATGATCAGCTGCTCGGTGCCGCCGACCTTGACTTCGGTGCCCGAGTACTTGCCGTAGAGGACGCGGTCACCGACCTTGACCTCCATGGGGATGCGCTCTCCGTCGTCCTTGCGCGAACCGGGACCGACGGCGATCACTTTGCCCTGCATGGGCTTCTCCTTGGCGGAGTCGGGGATGATGATCCCCCCCGCCGTCTTCTGCTCGTCTTCCTTGACCGGCTCGATGAGAACCCGGTCGCCGAGCGGCTTGAACTTGGTCGCCATATCTTTCGAAGCCTCCTGGTGGGCATGTCACATCAACGTGGTCTCGTTGACCCGCAGGGGGTGTTGGCAGCTTCGGTGCCACGGAAGTGGGTCATGCCCCTGCCATCCCGATACCTGAAATCACGGGGGTTGAGAGGCGCGCCTCTGTTCGGCTTCCTGTGACTCCTGGGGGAAAGTGGTCAGAGTGTATCGGTGTGACACAGAGCCTTGGTGTCGGCGTCCGCCGCTGTGTCAGTGCGCGTGGGACCGTCAGAGGCAACTCTCCAGCACGCGGGTGAGCTCGCGCGCGGCGGCGCTGTTTGCGCTGGATTCTCGACGCAGGTCCCTCTATTCCGATTCGCATGGACGAACCATGGACAGCCGTGGAGGTCTGCGCAGGCGCGGGGGGACAGGCCCTCGGCCTGGAGCAGGCCGGGTTCGTCCCGCTGGCCCTGGTCGAACGCGATGCCAGTTGCTGCGCGACCCTTCGGCTCAACCGGCCGGCGTGGCCTGTGATCGAAGGGGACCTGCGCGACTTCGACGGTCGCCCCTTCCGTGGCGCGGACCTCTTCGCTGGCGGCCTGCCTTGTCCGCCCTTCTCCATCGCCGGCCGGCAGCTCGGCGAGCGCGACGAGCGCAATCTCTTCCCCCAGGCCTTTCGTCTCGTGGCCGAGATCCGGCCGCGTGCGGTGATGATCGAGAATGTGAAGGGCCTCATGGGACCAGCCTTCCACGGCTATCGCCGGAGTCTTGACCAAGAATTCGCGCGGCTCGGCTTCGAGACGTTCTGGCATCTGCTCAACGCCTGCGACTTCGGAGTCCCCCAGCTGCGTCCGCGCGTTGTGATCGTGGCTCTCCGGCGCGATCTCGCCCCAATCTATGAGCCGCCCGAGCCGTCCCTGCACGCGCCGCCCTCGGTGGGAGAGACGCTCCACCCCCTCATGAGCTCGTCTGGGTGGAAGGCGGCAAGTGCTTGGCGCAAGAGAGCCGCGGGAATCGCTCCTACCATCGTGGGAGGCTCGCACAAGCATGGCGGCCCGGACCTGGGACCCACGCGGGCCAAGCGCGCCTGGGCTCAGATGGGAGTCGATGGCCACGGCTTGGCGGACACCCCTCCCGCCCCGGAGTTTGAGGGCAATCCGCGCCTCACCGTGCCGATGGTCGCGCGGCTCCAGGGCTTCCCTGAAGACTGGCAGATCGCTGGCCGAAAGACCGCCGCCTACCGGCAAGTGGGCAATGCCTTTCCGCCCCCTGTGGCCCGCGCCGTGGGAGTTCAGATTGCCCGTTGCCTGAGCGCCGCGGCAGTTGTCGAGCAGAGCGCATGAGCACACCTGTCTTCGCCGAGGCACGGCAGCAGTTCCATCAGGCCCTCCTGGCCAAGCTCCTCGTGGTCGACAAGAAGGGCGTCGCAAGCAACGCCGACAGCGACAACAAGCTCAGCCAGGACTACGTCATCTCCCCCGACATCCTCGTGGTCCGAGCTCCCGAATCCGGCGCCGCCATCAACGCGACGGAACCACTCGTCGGCGAAGATGTCGCTCGGATGACGAGCCTCCGTGCAGCCAACGGAGCCCGCCCCTCGCTCCACGCCAGCATCTCGTGCAAGTGGACACTGCGCAGCGACCGCGCCCAGAACGCGCGCGCCGAGGCCCTGAATCTCATCCGCAATCGCAAGGGGCGTGTCCCGCACATCGCAGTGCTCACGGGCGAGCCGCTGCCCAGCCGCATCGCATCGTTGGCTCTGGGAACAGGTGATCTCGACTGCGTCTACCACATCGCGCTCCCGGAGTTGCAGGGGGCCATCGAGGAACTCGGCAACGAGGACTCCAGGGAACTCATGGAGACCATGGTCAGCGGCAAGCGTCTGCGCGACATCGCGGACCTTCCCCTTGACCTCGCCATCTGAGGCCGCCCATTGGACAAGCTGTCCCCAGAGCGCCGAAGCGAGAACATGCGGCGAATCCGGAACAGGGACATGAAGCCCGAGCTGACAGTTCGCAGTGCTGTCCACCGGATGGGACACCGGTTTCGGCTTCACGGACGAGGGCTTCCGGGGAAACCTGACTTGGTGTTTCCTGGGCAGCGGAAGGTGATCTTCGTTCATGGGTGCTTCTGGCACCAGCACGCCGGCTGCCCCGAGGCAAGCCGCCCGAAGAGCAATCGTGATTACTGGCGCGCCAAGCTCAGAGGAAACGTCCGGCGAGACCGCCGGAATCTGCGAGCGCTGGACGAGTTGGGCTGGTCGGCGCTGGTGGTGTGGGAGTGCGATGTGGAGAGGCGTCTTGAGTCCGTGAGAAGGCAGATCCAGCGCTTCCTCTGTGGGGGGCGCGTCAGAGGTAACTCTCCAGCACGCGGATCAGTTCGTGCTCGTCGGCCGCGGCGAGCAGCTCGGGCAGCGCGGCGTCGCCGCTGAGCATCACGCTGAAGCGCCGCACGAGGTTGAGATAGAGCCGGTCGTCGCCGGGCGGCGCAACCATGGCGACGATCAGGCGCACGGGCTCGCCGTCGGGCGATTCGAACGGCACGCCCTCGGGGGCCCGGAGGATTCCCAGGAGCATCTCCTTGGCCTGCTGAGAGCGGACGTGGGGGAAGGCGACGCCGCGGCCGACGGCCGTGGAGGCGCGGCGCTCGCGGTTGATGAGGTCGCGGTGCAGCTTGCCGACGTGTCCCACGCGCCCGGCGGAGGCGAACATCTCGGCGATCTCGCCGAGGACGTCCTCCTTGAAGTCGCGGATAGCGGCTGGCCTCAGGGCCTCTTCGCCCTCGACCGGCTCGGGGACGGGGGTCTCGAGCTGGAGGCGGACGAGCTCGGGGCTGATGAGACGGTGGAGATTCACGGCGAGATTCATCTCATCGGGGTGCAGACTCCTCAAGGGGAACGGGGGGCGGGCTCACCGCTTTTCGGTGTGCAACTTCCACCGCAGTGTGACACCCTGGGCGATCCTCATCCGGAGGAGGGCGCGATGCGAGCGCTGGTGACCGGTGCCACCGGCATGGTGGGCATCAACCTGATCGAGGCTCTGGCCCGTGGCTCCGAGTTCCAGACCGTGGCCCTGGTGCGGCCGACGTCAGACATCTCGGCTCTGCCGAGGGAGGGAGTGGAGCTCCGGCACGGGGACATGGCGGAGGCGCAGACGCTGGCGGATGTGTGTGAGGGAATCGACGTGGTGTTCCACTGCGCGGCGCTGGTGAGCGACTGGGGGATGCGGGAGGAGATGATCCGGGTGAACGTGAAGGGGCTCGAGGCGCTGCTGGGGTCAGCGGTGAAGCACGGCGTGAAGCGGTTCGTGCTCGTCTCGTCGATGGCGGTGCTGGGAAACCGTCCACAGGTGAACGTCGACGAGTCGGCGCCGTACGTGGTGACGGGAGACAACTACAATTTCACGAAGATGGAGGCGGAGAAGCTGGCGCTGCGGTGGCAGCGCGAGCGGGGTCTGGCAACGGTGATCGTGCGGCCGCCGTACATCTACGGGCCGCACGACCGGCAGTTCTTCCCGCGCCTCATCACGGCGATCGAGCGCGAGAAGTTCATCTACCTGGGCCGCGGGGACAATCCGATCAGCCTGTGCTATGTGGGGAACCTGGTGGACGCACTGATGCGGGCGGCGAGGAGCGAGCGGGCGGCGGGGCGGCTGTATCACATCACGGACGGGCCTCCGGTGACGCGGCGGCAGCTGGTCCAGTTCCTCAGCGACGAGCTCGGCCTGCTGCGGCCTCAGAAGAGGTTGCCCATCGGACTGGCCAAAGTGCTGATGCACGCAATGGAGACGAAGGCGCGGCTGACGGGGGCGACGGAGGCGCCGCTGCTCAATCGATTCCGGGTGAAGTTCCTCCACACGCCGCTGTCGTTCTCGATCCGGCGCGCGCAGGAGGAGCTGGGCTACGGTCCAGCGTTCACTTTCCAAGAGGGGATGGAACGGACGCTGGCCTGGTTCAAGGCGAACCGGTGAGCGCGACCGGCGGGGCGCCGCGGTGACGGGGATGCGCCGGTGACGCTGCCGTTCAGATCTCCTCCGCGCCTGGGCGAAACCGAGCGGAGACGCGCAGACCGAAGCGGCGGCGGAGCCAGGCGGCGATGTCGTCGATGGTGAGATAGACGACGGGGATGACGATGAGGGTGAGAACGGTGGAGAAGGCGAGCCCCCAGCAGATGGCGACGGCCATGGGCTGCCAGACGGCGGCGTTGCCGGCGAGGCCGAGGGCCATGGGGAAAAGGCCGCCGATGGTGGTGACAGTGGTCAGGAGGATGGGCCTCATGCGGAGGCGGCCGGCGGCCATGACGGCGCGCAGCCGGCTGCCGTGGCGGGCGCGGCCGCGGTTGATGAAGTCGATGAAGACGATGGCGTCGTTCACGACGATGCCGGTGAGGGCGACGATGCCGATGAGGGCGGGGAAGGTGAGGAAGTTGTCGCTGACGCGCAGGCCGAGCATGACACCGACGGCGGCGAAGGGGACGGTGACCATGATGATGAAGGGCTGGATGAAGGACTGGAACTGAGCGGCGATGATGATGTAGATGAGAATGATGCCGAGCGTCAGCGCGTTGACCGTGTCGGAGACCGTCTTGCGGTTTTCCTCCTCGGCGCCGCCGACGACATAGGTGTAGCCCGGGTGGGCGGCGAGGAGGGCCTGCACCTGGGGCTCGATGGCGGCGTAGACGACGCTGGGAGTCGTGATCGCCGCGTCGACGGTGCCTCGCACCGCGACGACGCGCTGGCGGTCGAAGTGCCGGATCTGATCGACGCCGGGCACGATCTCGATCGCCGCGACCTCGCGGAGGCGGACGCGGTCACCTGTCTGTGTGCGCAGGGAGAGGTCGCTCAGGTCCTCAAGGCGGCGGCGGCGGTCCTCAGGGTGGCGGACGACGATCTCGGTGGCCTCGTCGCCCTGCGTGATCTCTGCCGCCTCGACGCCGTCGATGGCCGCACGGATGGAGGTGAAGATCTCGTCGTCGCTGACGCCGAAGAGGGCGCGGCGCTCCTCGTCGATGCGGACGCGGATCTCCTCCTTGCCGAGGACGGAGTCGTCGTCGACGTCGGAGACCGGCCGCTCGCCGTCGACGGTGACGTCGCGGAGGCGGTCCTTGATCTCCTCGGCGAGGGCGTTGAGGACGGCGATGTCGTCGCCGCGCAGGCGAATCTCGATGTCGGCGCCGGTGGGAGGGCCTTCGGTCAGGCGCTCGATGCGGAGGCGCTCGACGCCGCGGATCTGCTCGAGGCGCGGGCGCAGGGAATCGATGATCTCCTGCGTTGTGCGGTCGCGTTCGCCGGAGCGGGTGATGATGACACTGGCCATGCCGCGGTTGGCGCCGAAGTCGAGCGTGTAGCTCTCGAGGAGCTGACCGGAGACGGTGAGAACGGACACGAGCTCCTCGGGCGGCAGGGTGTTGACGATCTGGCGGACCTCTTCGAGGGCGGCCTCGGTCTGCTCCTGTGTGGTCCCGCGGTGCATGTTGAGCTTGATGTCGAAGCGGGGGAAGGTGTCGGTCTCGGGGAAGAACTCCATCGGCGGGGTGATGGAGGGCATGGCGATGAGCAGCCCGGCGAGGAGGAGCAGCGTGAGGCCGCGGCGGCGGAGAGCGCCCCTGAGGGCGAAGCGGTAGACGCGCAGCAGGCGGCTGAGGACGGGGTGATGGTGGCGCTTGCGCTCGGGGATCTCGCCGAAGTGGGCAATGTGGCTGGGCAGCATGAAGAAGCACTCGAAGAGAGAGGCGGAGAGGGCCCAGATGACGATGAGCGGAATCGACTTGATGAAGGCGCCCATGATGCCTGGCACGAGGAGCAGGGGAGCGAAGGCAGCCATGGTGGTCAGCGTGGCCGCCACGACCGGCATGACGACCTCGCGTGTGCCGATGACGGCAGCGCGGTGGGGCGGGAGGCCGTCCTCCATGTGGCGGTGGATGTTCTCGAGGACGACGATGGCGTCGTCGACGATGATGCCGACCATGAGAATGAGGGCGAAGAGGCTGACGCCATCGAGGCCGTAGCCGAAGAGGCGGATGAGGATGAAGGTGATGAGGAAGGAGACGGGCATCCCGATGAAGGGAAAGATGGCATTGCGCCAGCCGAGGAAGGAGGCGAGGGCGAGGAAGACGAGCATGGCCCCGAGGGCGAAGTTCTGCTGGAGCGTGCTGAGGCTGCTGCGGACGTCGACGCTGGTGTCGAAGAGGAGGGAGGCCTGGGCCTCGTGGCCACGGCTGCGCTGGAAGTCGGCGAGGATGGGTCGCATGAGGTCGAAGAGATCGAGGATGTTCGAGCCCTTGGTCCGCTTCACATCGAGGAGGAGGCAGGGCTGGCCGTCGAGGAAGTTGCGGACGTCGGCCTCCTCGAAGGTCTGCGTGACGGTGGCCACGTCCCCGATGCGGACGGTGCCGCCACCCTCGCTGCGGGCGAGGATCAGCCGCTCGATGTCGCCAGCCGTGGCCGCCTCGCCGACAGCGCGGACGAGGTACTCGTTGGCGCCGGTGTCGATCTCGCCGCCGGGGACGTTGCGGTTGCGTTCCTGAACGGTCCGAATCACATCGCTGAGGGTGAGTCCGTGCGCTTCGAGCGCCGTCGGGTCCGCCTCGACCCAGATCTGGGGCTTGCGGTCGCCCTGGAGGTCGACGCTGGAGACGCCGGGAATCTGCTCAAGGCGGTCCCCGAGCTCCTCGGCGAGGGTGCGCAGGCGCTCGAAGGAGCCGGTGGAGCCGACGGCAATCTGGAAGACGGGGAAGCTCGCGACGTCCAGGCGCATGACGAAGGGCTCCTCGGCCTCGGCAGGGATCCGGTCGGCGCGGTTGACGCGCGCCTGGATATCCTGCTCGGCGCGGAAGAGATCGACGGTGTCGGGCTCGAACTCGACGATGATGACGGAGCGCCCCTGCGCGCTCGTGGATGTCATGCGCTTGACGTCGGCGAGGCCGGCGAGTTCGTCCTCGATCTCGCGCGTGATCTGGGTCTCGACCTCGTCCGGCGAGGCGCCGGGCCAGATCGTCGTGATCATGACGGCGTCGAAGTCGACGTCGGGGTCGAGAGACCGGGGCAGGGCCACGTACGACTGGGCGCCGACGAGGAGGATGACAAGCAGGAGTAGGTAGACGAAGACGGGCTGGCGGATGGCGAGGCGCGTGAGCCACATGGTCGTGATCCGCGAGGGGGTCAGGCCCCGGGCGTGGCCGCAGATGCGCGGCCGGCCTCTGGGGAAGCCGGCTGGTCGATGCGCAGCGCGACGCCGTCGCGGAGGCTCTCGGCGCCGCGGACGACGACGGTCTCTCCCTCG
>JABWBI010000391.1 GCA_013360565.1 Candidatus Sumerlaeia bacterium
TGCTGGGATCAGGCTCTGGCCGCGGGTCCCTCTCACCCCGAGTACCACCTTGGCCGTGCGCGCCTCTTCGCGCGCCGGGGCGACGACGCGGCCGCACTGGCGGCCGCCCGCGAGGCGAGCGCGCTGCAGGAGTCGCATCCGTTCGCTCACCTCTACGCCGCCGAGGCGCTCACCGCACTCGGCCGCCGCGAGGAGGCTGAGGCAGCCTATCAGCGCCTGGCCGAGGTGGCGTCCGACCCGGCCCTCCGGGCCCTGGCGCGGGAGAGAATCGAGGCGCTCGGCCCGCGCTGACTTCCCGGTGGACGGTCCGCCGCCCGTGTGGCTCACTCGGCGCTCCCGGACCGGAGGACTCCCATCCCGCATGAACAATCCTGTCGTCATCCTGGCCGGCGGCCTCGGCACGCGGCTCCGCGAGGAGACCGAATTCCGGCCCAAGCCGATGGTCCCCATCGGAGGGCGCCCCATTCTCTGGCACATCATGAAGCTCTATGCGCACCACGGACGCACCGGCTTCATCATCTGCCTGGGCTACAAGGGCGAGATGATCCGCGAGTTCTTCTTCGACTACCGTCACACGTCGGGCGACGTCATGATCGACATGCGCACGCAGGAAGTCCAGACGCTGCGCACCGACGCGGGGAACCCCGACTGGCGCGTCATCCTGGCCGACACCGGCCAAGCCACCATGACGGGCGGCCGGATCCGGCGCATCCGCGACTACGTCGAGGGAGACTGGTTCTGCATGACCTACGGCGACGGGGTGGCGGATGTCGATGTCACCGCTCTCCTCGCCACCCATCGCCGGATGGGCCGGACGGCCACTGTCACGGCGGTGCGCCCGCCCTCACGCTTCGGCGAGCTCATCGTCGACGGCGGCTTGGTCACCTGCTTTCAGGAGAAGGAACCCCTGCGCGCCGAGTGGATCAACGGGGGCTTCTTCGTCTTCAGCCCCAAGATCTTCGACTACCTGGATGGCGACGAGTGCATCCTCGAGCGCGAGCCCATGCACCGGCTCGTCGCCGAGGGGCAACTCGCCGTCCACCACCACGAGGGTCACTGGCAGTGCATGGACACCGTCCGGGACATGGAGATGCTCAACGGACTGTGGGCCACAGGCAAGGCGCCGTGGAAGGTCTGGACCGACTGATGAACGGGGCGCCGCGGCCCCTTCGGTCTGGACACTCTCTTCCGCCCTCCGTCACAATGCCCGGTCTGTGGACCCGTCCGGCATGACCTCCTCCGCGTCTCTCATCTCATCCCTCTGGCGAGACCGGCCCGTCTTCGTCACCGGCTGCACGGGCCTCGTGGGCTCCTGGCTGGTCCACGATCTTCTCGAGGCCGGGGCGCACGTCGTGGGACTCGTCCGCGACCAAGTCGCGGGCACCAATCTGCGACGGCTCGGAATCGAGTCCCGGATCGACATCGTCCACGGCTGCGTCGAAGACGAGCCGCTTCTCGAGCGCACCCTCGGCGAGTACGAGATCCGGACCGTCTTTCACCTCGCCGCGCAGACAATCGTGGGAATCGCCAACCGCAATCCCCTCTCGACCTTCGAGAGCAACATCCGGGGCACGTGGAACCTGCTCGAGGCCGCGCGCCGGTCTCCCACCGTCGAGCAGATCGTGATCGCCTCCTCCGACAAGGCCTACGGGGATCAGCCCGTGCTTCCTTACACCGAGGACACGCCCCTGCAGGGCCGCCACCCCTACGACGTCTCGAAGTCCTGCGCCGACCTGATCGCCTCATCCTATCACCGGACGTTCGGGCTCCCCGTCTGCGTCACCCGGTGCGGGAACTTCTACGGCGGCGGAGATCTCAACTGGAACCGCATCGTCCCGGGGACCATCCGCTCGATTCTGCGCGGCCAGCGCCCGCTGATCCGGAGCGACGGCACGCTCGTCCGCGACTACTTCTACGTCCGCGACGGCGCCCGGGCCTACATGCTCACGGCCGAGAAGATGGCCTGCGGCACCCCGGGCGTCGCGGGCCAGGCGTTCAACTTCTCCAACGAGACGCAGATGACCGTCCTCGACCTGACTCGCCGGCTGCTGCGCCTGATGGACTCGGACCTCGAGCCCGACGTGCGGAACGAGGCCCGGCACGAGATCCTGCGGCAGTCCCTGAGCGCCGAGCGGGCCCGGCGCGTCCTCGGATGGCACCCAGCCTGGGAGATCGATGAAAGCCTGCGCGAGACGGTCGCGTGGTACCGCGCGTTCCTCGCGGCGTGACCACTCTCTGCAGGGCCCTTGAGACCCGGCGGTGTGGCGCCGATGGAGGCCGGGAGGCCCCGATGCAATGCTCTCGCTGAGCACTGAGACGCCTGAGGCGCTGATTGGCCCCCTCGAGGCGCTGGTCCTGGCGGACTGGGAGGCGACGGGTCGCACGTTCGGCGACACGCGCGACCCCATCGCCGACGCCGAAGGCGATGGCTGGTGCGTCGTGCGGGCCCCGGCGTGCCATGTCAGCGTGGCCCGCGAGCCGTTTGTCCTGTGGGTCAACCCCCTCGAGATCCGTCTGGCCGAGTGGCCCGCTGAGCGGCGGAC
>JABWBI010000392.1 GCA_013360565.1 Candidatus Sumerlaeia bacterium
CCCGGCGCTGCTCACCGCCCGAGAGCGTCGTCGGGCGGTGCCGCGCGAGCGGCGCGAGATGAAGTCGCTCGAGCAGCGCCTGCGCCTGCCGCAGCGCCTGGCCGCGGCTCAGGGGACCGAAGAGCAGGGGCCACGCGACATTCGTCGCCACGTCGAGCTGAGGCAACAGTCGCGTGTCCTGATACGCGTATCCGATCACCTTCCCCCGCCAGAGCGCCCGGGCGTTCGCCGTCATCGCCTGCATCGATCGCCCCTGCACCGCGATCTCCCCCTGGCCCGGCGTCACGAGCCCCGCGATCAGATTCAGCAGCGTCGTCTTGCCTCCGCCCGACGGGCCCGTGATGCCCACCATCTCGCCGCGGCCCACGTCGAGACTCACGCCCCGCAGGATCGGCTCCCGCTCGCCCGGGTGCGTGTGGACGACACCGCTCACGCTCACCGGCGTCTGGATGATCCGGGCGACAGCCACGCCGTCAGGTCACCAGCCGTCCCCCGCGCTGGCAAGAAAAAGACTTCCCGGAGCGGGGCGGCTCCGGGAAGCGGGGGAGGGAAGGGTCTGTGCTGATGAACCGGAAGGTCAGGGCGTCACCCGCCACGTCCAATAGTCATCGTCGGGCTGGCCCTGATGACCGAAAATCTCGGCCCACGTCGGCTGCGAGACGAGCCAGTGAATCGGGCGCGTCACCGTGTACTCGGCGAAGACGCCGAGCGCGTGGAACGGATAGGACAGGTAGCGCAGCGGGTGATCGTTGTGGCGGTCGAAATCGTGTGCAAAGCCGCTGGGCACTGCCAGCAGAAGCACGGCGCAGAAGATGGCGCAGACGAGGCTGCGGTGACGGCGCATGGGCAAAATCCTCCTCGGGAGACTCCAGCTGATTTGTCGGCACGGCGGGCCCCTGGGTTGAGCGGAATCTGCGCCCCCGGCCAGAGGCCTGGTGCCAGAGGACCTGAGAGGTGGCCGGGGCGACTGGGCTCGAAGCAAAGGAATGGCATCGTAAGCCCAATGATCCCAATCGTCGACCCGGTTAAGCACAACGAAACGCCCAATGCACGCCGCACCGACACCCAACCCAGTCCGGAGGGAAACCCAGCCCAGAGAGCACGTTGTAGCACGGCCCGGCAAAGCCCTGCTCGGCCCTTGATGTGCGAGGGACCATGACGGTCTCCCCCGCTCTTCGATCGGACCTGGAGCCTCACCTTGACCCTTCACCCCCTCTCACAGGGCGAGCGCGAGGGCGTGACAGATGGATTCATCGACGCCGTCTTTTCCGGTGAGCTCAGCACGCTGGCCCTGAGGAAGCCCAGAGCGGTGCCTCTGGGAGAGCGTCTGATCGCCGGGGGCTACCCCGAGGTCCTGACGCGGAGAGAGGAGGCGCGGCGCGAGGCGTGGTTCGGCTCGTACATCACCACCATCCTAGCGCGCTTCGAACACGCTCAGCTCCACGGGGACACTGATCAGGCCCGTGTAGGCGATCGTCCCGAAGTCCGCCGTGCGCACCTGGTACGTGTAGGTGGTGAAGCCCGACGCGTTGTGGTCGATGTAGTTGTACTTGCGGCTGTTGACCCAGATGCCGTCGTTGTACTGGGTGAGAGTGACCGGGAGGCTGTTGATCTGGGCAAACGGGCCTCCGTTGGACCGGAACACGTTGTAGCCCACATTGGTAGGGACCGGTCCCCAGCCGATTCCAACCCGGCCTGCGCTGACAATCTCGGCGAGGCCGTTGTTGGCTCCCGAATCACGTGAGAGCAGCAGCTCGTACTGGCATCCCGAGCCAGGCGTGTTGAAGTCGCCGGGCCGGATACGGATGAAGTAGAGACCTTGATCCGAGCACAGGAACGACACCGTCTCCCCATTGGCGGGGCCTGCGCCGCCGAAGTCTTCGTCGATGAGCTCGACGCTCCCACTCTCACCGATGACCGTCAGACGGGTGTCGCAGGTCGCACTCTGGTTCTGGGTCTGGATCGTGTAAGCCGCCAGGCCCTCCTCGGCGACGAACCACACCCAGTCCTCGTCGCTCACGCTGTGGAAGGTGTGCGTCTGAGCGGGCAGACCCGGCGCAATCGAGCCGGCCTGGAAAACGGTGTCGTCGATCTCGAAGGCGTCCCCTCCGTGCAGCAGCCGCGTCGTCACGGGAAGCGAGACGTCGCCGGTCGTGTCGCGCGCGAAGAAGGCGAGCGCCCAGTCACCATCCTCGGTGAAGCCTGCGTGAGTGGCCTCGTATCTCGCCTCGGACGAGGCCCACATCAGCTCGATCGACACAGCCGTGTCCGTGAGCGGATCGAAGCCCGGCTCCATGATCTCGACCCACACCTGGGCGATCCCGTCGCTGTCGAGCACGTCCGATGCCCACAGCGTCGCCGTCGACCCGCCGCCCGGGGCGATGATCACGTTCTCGGAGATCTGACCAATGGTGGGGGGCTCACCGCCGGTCACAAACGCCGCGCCGATGAAGGTGGCCACCGCCAGAGACCCGTCGGCCGAGTTGCTCAGCCCGTCGGCGTTGTCGTCGAAGATGGGGCTCTGCGTGAAGACCGTGCAG
>JABWBI010000393.1 GCA_013360565.1 Candidatus Sumerlaeia bacterium
GCGCCTCGGCGATGCCGAGCGGCGCACGTACGTCCCCGCCTACGACGACTGGGCCGTGATGGGCGGTCAGGGCACGCTCGCCGACGAGGTGGTCATGGCGGGCGCCGGACCGTTCGACCTCGCCTATCTCCAGATCGGCGGGGGCGGCCTGGCCGCCGCGGTCGCCTGCTGGCTCAAGGCCAACTGGCCAGCCATCCGGTGCGTCGGGGTCGAAGGCGTCGATCAGGCCTCCATGGCGGCGGCCGTCGCCGCGGGCCATCCCGTCACACTCGGCCGCGTCGACGTCTTCTGCGACGGCACCGCCGTCAAGCGCGCGGGCGATCTGACGATGCCCCTGTGTGCAGAGCTGATCGATGAGTTCCTGACGGTGACGAACGAGGAGGTGTGCAACGCCATCCAGCTGCTCTGGGAGGCGCGGCGCAGCGTGCCCGAGCCCTCGGGAGCGATGGGTCTCGCCGGCCTGCTCCGCCAGCGCGAGGCCCTCGCCGGCCGTCGCGCTCTGGTCATCGTGTGCGGTGCAAACATGGACTTCGGCCGCCTGGCCTGGATCGCCCGCCACGCGGGCATCGGGGCCCGCCGGCGGCGCCATTTCCGCTTCGAGATCGGCGAGACCTCCGGAGCGCTCCTCGGCCTGCTCGAGACCGTCCTCGAGGGCATCAACATCATCGAGTTCCAGTATGGCAAGACCGACCCCGGGCGCGCCTGGCCCGTGATCGGCTTCGAGGCCTCGCCGCCGGAGCTCGATCTGCTCGACCAGCGCCTGCGCGAACACGGTGTCCCGCACGAGGACGTCACCTCACAGGAGGACGTCGAGTTCCGCATCATCCCCTACGAGCCGTCGCTCTTTCGCCGTCCGCTCTTCATCCGCCTCGACTTCCCCGAGCGGCCCGGCGCCCTGCACGATTTCCTCGCCTCGGTGCGCAGCCGCGCCAGTCTCTGCTACTTCAACTACGCCTTCACCGGCGAGGAGGTCGGCCGCGCACTCATCGGCGTCGAGTTCGAGAGTGACGACGACCGCGCCCTCTTCCGCCGCGAGCTCGAGGTCTCGGGCCGGAGCTTCCGCGAGATGCCCCCCGAGGTGCTGGCGCGGGTGGTGTGAGGATTCACCGCGGAGGCGCCGGACCTCTCCTCCGTCTCGCTCAGGTCCGTCTTGGCGCCCTCTCCGTTTTCATTCGACATTGGCCGCTTCACTGGCCAAGAATGGCGGTTGCGCCTGTGGGCGCCAAGCTTCAGGCAATTGGGAGGTGGCGGCATGTCGGGCCACTCGAAATGGCACTCGATCAAGCACAAGAAGGGCGCGATTGACGCCAAGCGCGGCAAGCTCTTCACCTCCCTCATCAAGGAGCTGACCATCGCGGCCCGCATCGGCGGCGGGAATCCGGGCGGGAACCCGCGGCTGCGCACCGCCGTCGCCGCGGCCAAGGCGGCCTCGATGCCCAAGGACACGATCGAGCGCGCCATCAAGCGCGGCACCGGCGAGATCGAGGGCGCGGAGATCATCGAGCTGACCTACGAGGGCTATGGACCCGGCGGGGTCGCCATCTTCGTCGAGGCCTCCAGTGACAACCGCAACCGCACCGCCGGCGAGATCCGGTCGCTCTTCAGCAAGAACGGCGGCAACATGGCCGAGCCCGGCGCCGTCGCCTACATGTTCACCAAGCGCGGCGTCATCACGCTCGAGGGGGCCGATGAGGACCGCGTGATGGAGACCGCCCTCGAGGCCGGCGCACTCGACGTCCAGAGCGACGGCTCCACCGTCACGGTCCTGACCGAGCCGATGGCGATGGAGGATGTCCGCGAGGCGCTGGGCAAAGCGGGTCTCAGCGCCACCGCCGCCGAGATTCAGAATCTGCCGAGCACGACCGTGAAGGTCGAGGGCAAGGAGGCCGCCAGCCTCATGAAGCTCCTGAGCGCCCTCGAGGATCACGACGATGTCGACCGCGTCTCGGCCAACTTCGAGATGTCCGACGAGCTCATGGAGCAGCTCAGCGCCTGAGGCCGCCGCACGTCAACCGGCGAGCCGCCGGCTCCGTCTGAGTGACATCAGTCCAGAGTCTTCATTCCCCCGTCTCCTGCCCGGAGCCGGGGCGGAGGATGAGGGAGAAGGGATGGGCCGTCTCATGCGCTTCGCTGCTCTCGCCACGCTTTCCGCTGGGCTTCTCGCCGCCTGCTCGGGCGGCGCGCCGCGGCGCGAGGTCGTCGTCTACACCTCGCACGATCAGGTGCTCAGTCAGCCGATCCTCGACGCGTTTGAGACGGAGACCGGCATCGATGTCCTCGCCGTCTACGACACCGAGGCGACCAAGACGACGGGCCTGGTCAACCGCCTGATTGCCGAGGCGGGGCGCCCCCAGTGCGATGTCTTCTGGAACAATGAAAACGTCCAGACGCTGCGTCTGGTCGAGCGCGGGTTGACACAGCCCCACATCTCCCCCAGCGCCGCGGCGATCCCCGCCGCGTTCCGCGACCCCGCAGGCCACTGGACCGGCTTCGCCGCGCGCGCGCGTGTGATCGCGGCCAACACGGCGGAC
>JABWBI010000049.1 GCA_013360565.1 Candidatus Sumerlaeia bacterium
CTCTCCTCCCATCCCCCTTCGCTTTTCGCTTGCCCGCCGCCGGCGGCCCCGCTTCACTCCCGGGCCAGGGGGCGGCCCCCGCTGACCGAGAGGGTTGCCGGCCCGGGGATCAGACGATGCCAGACAAACAGCAGCTCGCCGGGCAGACTTTCCACGCCCTGGG
Source organism: Candidatus Sumerlaeia bacterium (assembly GCA_013360565.1). Taxonomy (GTDB): domain Bacteria; phylum Sumerlaeota; class Sumerlaeia; order JABWBI01; family JABWBI01; genus JABWBI01. Next base: position 164 of record JABWBI010000049.1, read on the forward strand.
GGTGCCGGTGCAGGAGTCCTACTTCAGCACCGGCTCGACCGTCACCGCCGACGGCTGGCAGGCCGCCCGCGACGCCGCCCAGGCGATGCGCCTGCGCATGGACCAAGCCCGCGCGATTCTTGAACGCGAAGCCGACGCGGACGCGGCGCTGGCCCTGCGCCTCCATCCCGCGATCCGGCTCCTGAAGATGCCCGCCTTCGATGGGCGGACCGAGGTACCGTCATGACCTACAATCTGCTGGATGAAGACTGGATCCCGGTGCTCTACCACTCCGGGGCCTGGCAGCGCGTCGGCATCCGCCGCGCCCTGGAGGAGGCTGGCCAGATTCGCCAGATCGCGGCCAGCAACCCGATGGACAACGTCGCGCTCCTGCGATTTCTGCTGGCGGTGCTGATGTGGTGCAAGCCTGACGCGAAGACGGCGCTCCCGGCGCCCGACGCCAGCGCAGACGGCATCCCCAAGGAGTGGCTGGGCAAGCTCGATGGCCACGAGGCCGCGTTCGAGTTGCTCGGCGATGGCGGGCGATTCTTCCAGGACCGGGGAACGCCCAACAACGCGCGACCAATCGGCGACCTGCTCGTTGAGTTCCCGACGGACACGAAGATCGCGCACTTCCGCCACGTCAGAGACGAGGAATACGGTCTGTGCCCGGCGTGCTGTGCACTGGGGATCATTCGCTTCTGCGCATTTGCCAATGCCTATGGCAGGGGGAAGTACACGGCAGCTGTCAATGGACCGACACCTGCCTATGCTCTCGGGCAGGGACGGAACCTCTTGAAGACACTTCTCCTGCACTTGCCCCAGGACGCGGCGTTCAAGCGTGAACCGCCCTGGAAAAACGGCGCAGCCCCCGCGGAAGACGATCTGGACTTGGCCACTGTGTTCGCGTGGCGATCTCGTCGGCTTTGGCTACGTGATCCGGGCGACATGGGCCTGTGCGCGCACTGCGGCGACAGTCAGTCCCTCATCCGAGAGATCGCATTCTCTGGCAACTGGGAACCGCCCTTCGCGACCGGGAGGCAGCAGAAGAGGTTCTGGGATCAGGACCCCCACCTCCTCATCGTTGAGACGAGCAAGGGTACTGAAGAGGACGAGGAGCAGGATGACGAGGCCGTGGAAGACGCGCGCGCCCAGCCAGGCAGGAGGGGAAAGGCCAATCAAAAGACGACGCTGGGATTCCCGTCACCGGGATCGAAAGTGGCCGTCCACTCCAAGTTCTGGCGGCAGGCACTCGCCGCGAGGCCAGACTCGGGACCAATGATTGTTGCCGGACCAGCGGCAAACAAGGGGCTCTATCAGGACGCGGCGGCCATCCGCCTGGGTGCCATTGGGGAAGCGCCCGAGGTCCTCGGGCTCGTCGAGACGGCGACAGGTCAACTGAACGAGATCCTGCGCCGAAGCACGCCGAACCCCGAGCGGAAGCATCCTGAGCGCTCCTCCGCCCTTGATGCCAATTCCCCGGACCTGGAGCGCCGCCTCCGGAAGTGCCTGATGAGCGCGCCCGGCGAACTCGCCACATTGGAAGGTCTGCGTGAGACGCTTCAGCCAGTCGCCGAACGAGTCGTCGAGGCGACCACTCCAGGCTCAGCCCTGAGGCGGCGCGCCGCCGCCGGATGTGCGCGGTCTGGGCTGGACGTCGCCCTTCGGAAGGCAACGACACCTCCCGAGGCGAACGCGGCAACAGATGCGGCGGACGTCAGCCAAGCGGCTGCCCCGAAGCCGAAGGCGCGGCGAGGGAAGAAGGGGGGGTAAGTCATGAACCTGTCTGCCGAGTTCATCCAGCGTCTCGAAGACCTCCAAGACGGCGAGCGCTCGCGCCTGCGGCGGTTGCTCGGGCAGCCGCTGAATGCCTCGCTGCAAGGCTTCGACCTGTTCACAGGCCTCTGGTGGCCTCTGCGAGAGAGGAGCCCGAGGGCACCTGAGCGGCGGAGCGCCTGGCTGGTCGCGAAGTTGTTCGGCGCCTCCGGAGTTCCTCATGTTGCGGGCTCGGCTCTGCCGTGCGTGCTCGGCCGCTGCGAGCCGCGCGAGGAGCACGATCAGAAGCGATTCCGGGACCGCTTCGATGCCCTGCTGTGCTCGCCGCTCGCCGCGCTGGAGCCGCACTTGGCCTGGGGGCTGCGCGAGGCGGCCAAAGCGATCGCAGGGCGAGTGCCGTGGGCAAGGGACGTTCAAGGCATCGACTGGGAGAAACTGCTCGACGACCTGCGCTTGTGGGACCGCGGGAGCGACGATCGCGACATTCGAGACATCTGGGCGGAAGTGTATCTGAACGCGGCGGGCCAGCCGACGTGACCACAGAGAGGAGTGAACAATGCTCATCGAAATCCACATGATCCAGAACCACAGCCCGGCGAACCTGAACCGGGACGACCTTGGCGCGCCGAAGACCTGCCTCTTCGGCGGCGTCACGCGGGCGAGAATCTCCAGCCAGTGCCTGAAGAGGAGCATTCGACGAAGCCCGGAGTTCGCGGCTGCTCTGGAGAAGGGCGGTGCCGTACGCACGCGGCGCTTGGTCGAATTGATCGCCCGAGCCGCAGCCGGCAGCGGCAATCCGGCGAAGGAGGATGACCGCAGAGCCATCCGCAAGGTGTTCAAGGACGGTGGAGTTGGTATGAAGGACGAGAGCACCTTCGACATTCTCTTCTTCCTCCCTCAATCGGCCATTGACAATATGGGAGGCGCCGTGCGCGCCGGAAATGGCAGCCTGGGTGCCAGGTTTGCCGAGGCTATCGGCAGGTTCGTCAAGACACCCGACATCGCTCTGTGCGGGCGCATGACGGAGTTCGACGCGAAGGGGCCGTTTGCGGAACTCAGGGGGAGGTTCACGGTCGAAGCCGCGCTCTCCGCGGCCCACGCCATCTCGACCCACGCGGTCGTCAATGAGGTGGATTACTTCACGGCAGCCGACGACATCCCCGGTCAGGATGCCGGTGCCGGCCACGTCAACGAGGCGATGTTCAATTCGGCCTGCTTCTATAAGCACTTCTGCATCGACTTCGAGCAGTTGAAGAAGAACCTGGCTGACGACACGCAACTCGCCACCACCACGGTCGAGTGCTTCCTGAAGGCCGCTGCCAAGGCCAACCCTTCCGGCAAGCAACACTCCTTCGCCGCGTTCAACTGCCCTGACGGGATTCTGGTCGAGGTCAAGCAGGAGGCCGCCACGCCCGTCAGCTACGCGAACGCGTTCGCGGATCCTGTCCCCGACAGATGCCCGCGGGGCCTGATCGCCGAGAGCATCGCCCGGCTGGGGCAGTACGTGCATGACATCAGCAATGGGTACGGGATCGAAGCGAAGCGATTCTGGTTCTCGCCCTCCAATCGCTATGCGCTGACCTTTGTCGACCGCAACGAACCGAGCAATGCGAGGAAGGAGAAGCCGGTCATCGGCGACAATGGGAACATTGGCGACTTCATGGCATTTGTGAGGCGCGTCATGGACGCCGTGAGCGCCGGCCAGGCAGCCGGAGCCGGGGCATGACCGTGAACACGGTCTTCCTCCGCCTCGAAGGGCCTCTGCAGGCGTGGGGCGACACGTCGAAGTTCGTCATCCGCCGGAGCATGGAGGCGCCGACGAAGTCCGGCGTGATCGGCCTCATCTGCTGCGCGATGGGGCTCTCGCGCGAGGCGGCTCGCAAGCGACTGCCAAAGTTCAACGCTCTCGCCATGGCCGCCCGCATCGACCGGCCCGGCACACGCTGGTGGGATTATCACACAGTCGGCGCGGGCATCGGCATGACGACTGCGGGCGGAGGGACCAAGACCGGTGCGCAGGGCACGCTCATCACGCGCCGCGAGTACCTCGCCGACGCCAGCTTCCTGGTGGCGCTGCAAGGTGATGCGGAGCTGATCGGGAAAGTCCACAAGGCCTTGGTCTCGCCGAAGTGGCCGCTCTTCCTGGGCCGCAAGTCGTGCCCGCCGTCGCTGCCGATCCTGGCGAAGCCGCGCGAAGGAGAGACGTGGACCAACCCGATGGAGTGCGTTGACTTGCTCTCGGCGCTGAAAGCCGTGCCCTGGCGCCCGCGGTTGAACGATAAAGAACGCCCCGCCGGGGGCCGGTGCGGGTGTCTCGTCGAGTGGGGCGCGAGTGAAGGCGAGCCCGAAGCGCCGGAGAGTGCCGAAGTCTGGTACGACGTGCCGTTCTCCTTCGATCCTCCGGTGCACCACGCGCGGTTCGTGCTTCGGGACACTTGCGCTCCAGACATTGTCCAAGAGCCGCTTCAGCGTCGCACGCCTTCGCCGCCAAGGCCTCAGGCAGGCTATCACACTTCGATGTGGAAGAACGAGATCAGGCCTGAGCGTCTGCGCCGCGATCAAGGCCTCTGCGTCTTCTGCAAGCAGCCCGCGACCACGGTCCAGCATGTCACCTATCGGCGCGCAGGGGGCGACGAGACTCAGGAAGACCTGCGCTCACTCTGCCGCCTCTGCCACGACGCGGTGACGATGATCGAGTACGGGCTCGGCATGGGGCTCGATCGGATCAACCCCGAGGACCTGAGTTGGCGGGATGAGATCATCCGCACGCGGGACGAGATCGTGAAGTTCCGCAGTGAGGAGACGCGGCGGCGTGCGCTGCGCCGGGCGCCCGAGGACGTCCGCCGCGAAGTGCTCGAAGAGAGCGAGGCCTGAGCCGTGTATCTCTCCCATTTGCTCATCAACGCCGGCGACAATCCCGACCGGCCAAACTGGAAGATCGCCCGCCGGTGGCTTCGCAGCCCGTATCGGGTTCACCAGCGCCTCTGCATGGCCTTTCCCTCGGCGGAGCGCGCGGCCAGCGATCCCAGCTTCCTGAAGCCGTTCGCTCCGGGTGATTTCGGCCAAGTCCACGTGCGCCGCGGCTCCGGAGGCGGATTTCTCTTCCGCGTGGATGCTCTGCCGGGGGGATCGGCTGCAATCCTCGTCCTCTCGGCAACTGAGCCATGCTGGGACTATGCCTTCCACAACGCCGCCCATCTTCTGGCAGCGCCGCCCCAGGTGAGGCAGTTCTCCCTTGATTTGAATGAGGGCCAGCGGCTGCGCTTCCGCCTTCGCGTCAATCCCGTCAAGTCCCGGCCACCCGCGCCCGGCCCCGACGGCAGACGGGGGCGTGGCAAGCGCAAAGGCGTGATGGGAGAGGCGGCGCAGAGGGATTGGCTCGCCGAGAGGCTCCGGAAGGCCGGTGCCGAGCTCACGGATTGTCAAATCGTCTTCGAGAGCATGCGAGGCATCCGCAAGAGGCCGGAGGACAGGGCCGCGATTCAACTCCTCTCCATCTTGGCCGAGGGGCACTTGGTCGTGAAAGATGCTGTCAAGCTCCGCTCCGCCGTGATGCAAGGCATCGGCCCCGCCAAGGCCTTCGGCTTCGGATTGCTCTCGCTCGCGAAGGCGGAGTGAGGATGGCGGGCGATGGCGGCGCGCGATCTGCACGAGCTGCCCCGCTTCGGGGACGGCGTGTCGTTCCTCTATCTGGAGCACTGCCGGCTGGAGCAGGATGACAAGTCCGTCGCGGCGTGGGGCGAGGGCGGCGTGACGCACATCCCGGCGGCGGCGCTGGCGGCGCTGCTGCTCGGGCCGGGGACGGTGATCACCCACGCCGCCATGAAGACCCTGGCCGAGAGCGGGACGAGCGTCGTCTGGACCGGCGAGCAGGCGGTGCGCACCTACGCCTCAGGCACCGGCGAGACGCGCTCGAGCCGCAACCTGCTGCGCCAGGCGTGGCTCGTCTCGCACGAGACGGCGCGGCTCGAGGTCGTCTCGCGCATGTACCGGATGCGCTTCCCCGGGCCGCTCCCGGCCGATCTGACGCTGCAACAGATTCGCGGGATGGAGGGGGCGCGCGTGCGCGACGCCTACGCCGCCGCGGCCGGGCAGTTCGGCGTGGAGTGGACGGGGCGCTCGTACGGCCGGGGTTCATGGGATTCGAGCGATCCGGTCAACCGCGCGCTCTCGACGGCGAACTCGTGTCTGTACGGCCTGTGCCACGCGGCCATCGTCTCGCTCGGCTACTCGCCGGCGCTCGGGTTCATCCACACGGGCAAGCAGCTGTCGTTCGTCTATGACATCGCCGACCTCTACAAGGTGGAGATCACCGTCCCGGCGGCGTTCCGCATGGCCGGCGAGGGGAGCGAGAACCTCGAGCGGCGCGTGCGGCTGGCGCTGCGCGATCGCATGACGGAGGCGCGGCTGCTCGAGCGCGTGCCGGGGGACATCGCCAATGTGCTGAACGTCCCCCTGGAGGAGGAGGACCCGTATGCCGGGGACTTCGCGCGGCCGGCAGACCTCTGGGAGCCGGCGCGGGGCACGGAGAATCAGACGCTGCCGCCCGTGGCCGGGGAGGGGCCCTTCTGATGACGCTGCTGATCCTCCAGCGCGTGAGCCCCTCGCTGCGGGGTGAGCTGACCCGGTGGCTGATGGAACCGCAGGCGGGGGTCTTCATCGGCCGGGTCTCGGCGCTCGTCAGGCAGAAGCTCTGGGACAAGTGCACGCAGCGCCTGAAGCCCGGCCAGGGGGCGTTGCTGATCTACACGGCCCCGGCCGAGCAGGGCTTCACGGTGCTGAGCGCGGGCGAGACGCGGCGGCAGGTGATCGACGCCGAGGGGCTGTGGCTCGTCCGCCGGCCGCGCCCCGGCCGGAGGGGTTCGCCGGAGCCGGCCGGCGAAGATCCTCTTTGACATATCGGTCGAGAGACACTTGAAGAGGGTTTCGGACTGTAACCCCAATGGGGAGCAGTCTCTTCCCCGCGCATGCGGGGGTGAACCGAAGTGAGAGATCGGTGCACAGTCTTCCGGCCCCTCTTCCCCGCGCATGCGGGGGTGAACCGGGGGCGACCAGCCCGCCGCGCACCGAATACCCCTCTTCCCCGCGCATGCGGGGGTGAACCGGGGGCGCTGTGACAATGGCCGCCGGCCGATTCCTCTTCCCCGCGCATGCGGGGGTGAACCGTGGCTTCAGATCACGCCCCCCTCCGCATCACGCTCTTCCCCGCGCATGCGGGGGTGAACCGCAGACGCGCGTGTGCTGGACGTGGCGCGAGGCCTCTTCCCCGCGCATGCGGGGGTGAACCGATGAAAATCAAGACAAAACAGGTCAGTGATCACTCTTCCCCGCGCATGCGGGGGTGAACCGCCCGGCGTGTGCCCATCGTGGCGCGCCAAGGTCCTCTTCCCCGCGCATGCGGGGGTGAACCGGTATCAGGCAATGGGAAGTCGACGTCCAGCGGCTCTTCCCCGCGCATGCGGGGGTGAACCGTCAGGGTCGAGGAAAGCACCTACGAGAAGAACCTCTTCCCCGCGCATGCGGGGGTGAACCGTCAGCATGCCCATCAGCCACACACCTCCTCGACTCTTCCCCGCGCATGCGGGGGTGAACCGCGGGGCGCGCTGCTGCGGGCCTGGAGGCGCTCCTCTTCCCCGCGCATGCGGGGGTGAACCGCGAAGTCAGATCGCGAGGCACCGCGCTGTCCTCTCTTCCCCGCGCATGCGGGGGTGAACCGTTTGCCAACAGGGTCAATTGGGACTGTATCTCCTCTTCCCCGCGCATGCGGGGGTGAACCGCTGAACATCGCCGAGCCCAAGCACAACTACGCCCTCTTCCCCGCGCATGCGGGGGTGAACCGACATAACGCAGAGAGATATTGTCGAAACAATCCTCTTCCCCGCGCATGCGGGGGTGAACCGACAACGAAGATCATGCGCAGTGCCGCCGAATCCTCTTCCCCGCGCATGCGGGGGTGAACCGTGAGGCAGCTCATCAGATGTCAGCGGCTGTGACTCTTCCCCGCGCATGCGGGGGTGAACCGGTGGGCCGGCTGATGCTGCAGATCTCCGCGCACTCTTCCCCGCGCATGCGGGGGTGAACCGCAGGATCTTCAGCACACCAAGGCCCTGCGCGACTCTTCCCCGCGCATGCGGGGGTGAACCGATGATTGCTTTCGAGGTTTGAGCCACACCACACTCTTCCCCGCGCATGCGGGGGTGAACCGCGACCTGAGACTCCATGCCGCTGGTGTTCGGACTCTTCCCCGCGCATGCGGGGGTGAACCGAAAACATACCGGCTCTTCATCACCGTCAACGTCTCTTCCCCGCGCATGCGGGGGTGAACCGGGAAAAACTCATGAAAACTCTTGCACTGACAACTCTTCCCCGCGCATGCGGGGGTGAACCAGATGATTCGGGACATGAATGCCAGAGTATCGCACTCTTCCCCGCGCATGCGGGGGTGAACCGCGTTGCGCGGGGATTGTACTCGCAGCGCTCGGCTCTTCCCCGCGCATGCGGGGGTGAACCGAGGGCACCGTACACAGTTAGAAGCCATCCGATCCTCTTCCCCGCGCATGCGGGGGTGAACCGTCTTGGCCATTGAAAAAGTTGAGCCGGTCCATCCTCTTCCCCGCGCATGCGGGGGTGAACCGCTTGGGCGGCGGCGGAATCCCGCGCGATTTCACTCTTCCCCGCGCATGCGGGGGTGAACCGATAATCAAATGAGCCCGTTGCTGGCCATTGATCTCTTCCCCGCGCATGCGGGGGTGAACCGTCTTCCGCGTCGGACCATTCTGGCCCGACACTCTCTTCCCCGCGCATGCGGGGGTGAACCGATATCATCGGGGACGCGCGCCCCGTTGACGCGCTCTTCCCCGCGCATGCGGGGGTGAACCGGCAACGAGCGACGAGATTGGCCTCGCCCAGCGCTCTTCCCCGCGCATGCGGGGGTGAACCGCACTGGCGCGCCGTCAACATCGTCACTGGCCGCCTCTTCCCCGCGCATGCGGGGGTGAACCGAAAGCGCTTGGGTTCGAAGTGAGAAACCTAGACTCTTCCCCGCGCATGCGGGGGTGAACCGACGAGGCGTTGATCCTCTCCCGTCTCCCAGGCCTCTTCCCCGCGCATGCGGGGGTGAACCGCTGAATCAAACAATGGCTACGCACTCCCGCAACTCTTCCCCGCGCATGCGGGGGTGAACCGACGATGCGAACATCGTCCCATTCCGCCGCGCACTCTTCCCCGCGCATGCGGGGGTGAACCTATTCCGCCGAATGTGATTTCGAATGCGGGTGCCTCTTCCCCGCGCATGCGGGGGTGAACCGGTTGCCGCTGCGCGGCGGTCCGGTGCGCGGAATCCGGCGGGGACGCGGTGTCCCGTCGGCTCGGTGAGGGAGTCGCCGTCCGGGGGGAGGCGGCGGGAGAGGGCGGGGCCTGTCAGCCGGTCTGGGCGGGCGGGGGGCCGTGGCGCCAGCGGCGGAAGGACTCAAGCCAATAGAAGACGACCGGGACGACGAGCAGGGTTGTCATCGTGCTCGTGAACATGCCGCCAATGGTCGGCGCGGCGATGGGCTGCATGATCTCGGTGCCCGGCTCCTGGTTGAAGTGGAACCCCGGCAGCCAGCCGCCCGTCGAGTGGAATTCGAGAAAGAGGGGAAAGAGAGCGATGATCGTCGTCAGGTTGGTCATCACGATGGCGCGGACGCGCTCGAGCGAGCCCTCGACAATCGCGGCCGAGAGGACCGCTGCGCGCGCGGCCTTGGCCTTGAGGGTCTCGAGCATGACGATGCCGTCCTCCACCGCCGTTCCGAAGAGTGCGATGTAGCCGACCCAGACCGCCGTCGAGAAGTTGTAGCCCATCCACCACTGGAAGAGCAGCCCTCCGGCGAGCCCGAACGGGAGCGCCGAGAAGAGCAGCAGCGCCTCCGCCCATGAGTGGAACTGCATGTAGAGCAGAAAGAGAATCACGGCGAGGCAGACGGGGACGACCACACGCAGCCGGGCGCGCGACTCGAGCTCGGCCTCGTACTGGCCGCTGATCGTGTAGTAATAGCCCGCCGGCAGTGTGGGTCGAATCTCGCGGTCGAGCGCCGCCTGGAGATCCTCGACGAAGTCGACGAGGCCGGTCACCTCCGTGTTCACCGGCACGAAGACGCGGGCGTACGTGCGGGTGTTCTCGCTCGCGATCATCGCCGGGCCAAGCGTCCGGCGGACCGCGGCGAGCTGCTCGAGGGGAATCTGCGCGCCCGAGGGCGTGGGGACGAGGATGCGGCGGATGGCGTCGAGGTTCTCGCGCAGCTCGCGCTGATAGCGCACGCGGACGGGGTAGCGCTCGCGGCCCTCGACGGTGGTCGTGATGTTCTCGCCGCCGAGTGCGGACTCGATGACGGTCTGGACATCGTCGATGCGCAGCCCATAGCGGGCGATCGCCGCGCGGTCGATGTCGATTTCCAGATACGGCCGGCTGCCGATGCGCTCGGCGTAGGGGTTGACCGCGCCCGGGATGCCGCGCGCGACCTCCTCGATGCGGATGGCGATGCGCTCGATCTCACGCAGGTCGTCGCCGAAGACCTTGACGCCGACGGGCGTCTGGATGCCCGAGGCGAGCATGTCGATGCGGTTCTGGATGGGCTGCGTCATGATCGGGCCGAGGCCCGGCATCCGCGTGAGGTTCGTGATCTCGTCGATGATGTGCTGGCGCGTGACGCCCGGGCGCCACTCCTCCTGCGGCCTCAGCTGGATGATCGTCTCGAACATCGTCACCGGGGCCGGATCGGTCGCCGTCTCGGCCCGCCCGGCCTTGCCGACGACACTGATGACCTCTGGGACCGAGGAGATGAGCTGATCCTGCACACGCAGAATCTCCCGCGCCTCTGTCAGCGAGGCGCCGGGGAGAAGGACGGGCATGTAGAGGAGGTCGCCCTCGTTGAGCGGCGGCATGAACTCGCTCTTGATGCGCGGCCACGCGAAGAGCGCGCCGGCGAGGAGTCCACCTGCCATCAGGGGGATGACGACTGGCCCGAGCAGCATCGTGCCCCGCAGGGCGGGCCGATAGAGCGCGAAGAGCAGCCGGTTCTGTAGGCGTGCGAGGGGGTTCTGCTCCGCGGGTGGCATCACGCCGCGCATGACAACGGCGCACAGCACGGGCATGAGCGTGACGGCGAGTGTCCCGGCGCCGAGCATGACGAAGGACTTGGTCCATGCCAGCGGGTGGAAGAGCTTGCCCGCTTGGCCCGAGAGGACGAAGACCGGCACGAACGCCACCACGATGACGAGGAAGGCCTGGAAGACGGGTGCGCCGACCTCCTGCGCGGCCTCGGTGATGATGCGCAGCCGGGCGCGGTTGTCGCCCTTCCACTCGCCGCGGCGCGTCGAGAGGTGCCGGTAGATGTTCTCGACCATCACGATGGCCGCGTCGTCGACGACGCCGATGGCGATGGCGATGCCGCCGAGCGACATGATGTTCGACTGGATCCCGAAGCGCTCCATCAGGAAGAAGCCCAGGAGAGCCGCCATCGGCAGCGCACTGCACACGACGACGGCCATGCGAGGGTCGCCCATCATCAGCATGATGACGATGACGGTGATGATCAGCTCCTCGCGCAGCGCCTCGGTCAGCGTCGCCTGCGCCCGCTCGATGACGTGCGTGCGGTCATAGAACGGAACGATTCGCACGCCGGGCGGCAGGCCGCCCTCGAGGTCGGTGATCTTCTCCTCGAGGCGGTCGATGACCCGGAGCGGGTTCTCGCCGAAGCGCATCACCGCAACGCCGCCGGTCGCGGGCACGCCCGCGTTGTCGAGGATGCCACGGCGAAAGTCGGGGCCAAGCGACACCGAGCCGAGCTGCTCGATGCGCACGGGCGTCCCCTCGGGCGAGGTCTTGACGACGATGCTGCGGATGTCGTCCAGCGACTCGATGAAGCCGCGTCCGCGGACAACGTACTCCACCTGGCCCTGCTCGATGACCTGCGCTCCGACGTCAATGTTCGATGCGCGGACGGCGTCGGTCAGCTCGGTCAGCGACACGCCGTAGGAGGCGAGGGCGTCGGGGTCGACGTCGATCTGGTACTGCTGGACGTAGCCGCCGACGGTCGCGACCTCGCTGACTCCGGGCACGCCGTTGAGCTGGAAGCGGATGTACCAGTCCTGGAGCGATCGCAGCTGGGCGAGATCGAGGTTCGACCGGTGCAGCGGCATGCCGTCGATGGGGCAGCGGCCGTCCTGCGTGAACGGCGCGCGCTCGAGCACGGTGCCTGGGGGCGCGTCGCGGCGATCCTCGAAGAACTGCGCCTCCGCGCTCGCATCCGTGGGCACACTGACCCACAGGCCGTGCGGATGATCCTCGCAGTACCAGCCGTTCTCGATCGTGTACCAGTAGATCTGGCCGAGTGCTGTCGCATCGGGGCCGAGGATGGGAGTGACCCCGTCGGGCATCAGCCCCTGCGCCTGGCTCAGGCGTTCGAGGACGCGCGTGCGCGCCCAGTAGAAGTCGGTGTGGTCCTCGAAAATGACGTTCACCATGCCAAACCCAAACTCCGACGCCGAGCGCACTGCCTTCACGCGCGGGATGCCCATGAGCGAGGTGGTGAGAGGGTAGGTGACTTGGTCCTCGACATCCTGAGGCGAGCGGCCGGGCCAATCGGCAAAGACGATGACCTGCATCTCGCCGATGTCCGGCATCGCATCGACCGTGATCGTGCGCATCGCATGGAAGCCCAGGGAGAGGAGGAGCGCGGAGGCGAACAGCGTCGCCAGCTGATTGCGCATGCACCACGCGATGAGGCGGCTGATCATCGGCTGCCCTCGCTCAGTGCCGGTGGCCGGCGGCCGGGGATGTGGTCTGTGCCGTCCCCGTCTCGAGCGCGCTGCCGTAGGCGGCGGACGCGCCGCCGGTCAGCGTGGTCTGCGAGTCGAGCATGAAGTTGCCCCGTGTCACGACCTCCTCGCCCAGGCGCAGCCCCGCGAGGACGGGCACCCAGCGCTCATTGACGCCGTCGACTTCGACTTGGCCCGCAGGACCGGTGACGATCTCGCGCCGCTCATACGTGCCGGGGGCGGTCTGCACGAACACGATCTCGCGCTCGCCCGTCCGCAGCACGGCGAGATCCGGGATCGAGAGCACCCGTTCACCTGCGCTGACCTGTGCCTCTGCGCTCGCCTGCGAGATCAGCTCAGGATGCTGGGCGAGCACCTCGTCGCGCGGGAGCAGATTCATGCCGCAGTCAGGGCATCGCTCCCCGGGCGAGTCACTGTGGCCCGATGAGCAGAGCATCGGGCAGAGATACAGATCGTCCGAGATCTGCCGGCCCATGGCCGCGGGCACACGCGCGCGCGCGTCCTCGCTCATGCGGGCGAGCACGTCTTGCACACGGCCGATCGGCACGTGGATGCGCGCGTCGACGTACATCTCCGGGCGCAGTTCGAGATCGGGATTCGCGATGTCCACGCGGACGCGCGCGGTGCGTGTCTCGGGATTGAGCGACGGGAAGATGAAGCTGATCGTCCCGCCGAACACGCGGCCGGGGAAGGATGCGGACCTGATCTCGACGTGGAGTCCCTCTTCGAGCCACGGCAGCTCGTATTCGAAGACGTCGGCCTCCATCCACAGATGCGTGAAGTCCGCGATGGTGAAGAGCTGGTCGCCCTCCGCCACGGCCTGGCCATCGACCGCGCGGCGCTCGGTCACGACGCCGCCCTCCGACGCCTGATCGTGAGACTCATAGTAGAGCGTGACCGTCTCTTGAATCTCGCCTGACTCCTCGATCTCGCGCACCTGCTCGGGCGTGAGATTCCATCGCCGCAGCCGCTGGCGAGCCGCCTCGACGAGG
>JABWBI010000394.1 GCA_013360565.1 Candidatus Sumerlaeia bacterium
CTCGACCGGGCTCAACGAGGCCGATGTCGCCCTGCAGATCACGCAGGCGCTGGCGCGCGAGCTGCGCGAACGCGGGGCGGACGTGCGGCTCCTGCGCGACGCCGACGAGACGATCGAGCTGAACCGGCGAGCCCGGGAGTCGATCCGTCTGGAGCCGGACCTGTTCCTGAGCATCCACGCCAATTCGATCGGCGTGGAGGACAACCCGATGGCCTCGCGCGGGCCGACGACCTACCACGCGCACCCGCACGCCCGGGGCCTGGCGCAGGCAATTCAGCGCCGGCTGGCGGCGATGGGGGACGTGCGCGACAACGGCGTGAAGACCGAGAACTTCCGCGTCCTGCGCCCCGCCCAGTTCCCAGCGGTGCTCGTCGAGACACTGTTTGTCTCTCACCCGGGCGACGAGGCGAAGCTGCTCAGCGCCACCTGGCGCGCGCGCATCGCCGGGGCGATCGCCGAAGGGGTCGAGGAGTTCCTGCGGTCAGCCCCGCGCTGACACCAAACAGCGAGGCCGGGACCTCGGGGGTCCCGGCCTCGGATGCTCTGCGCGGGGGGTGGCTCAGTAGCTCTCCATCCGCTTGCGCATCTTCGCGAGCTTGCGGCGGGCCTTGCGGCGGGCCGCCTCAACCTTGCGCTTGCGTCTCACGCTCGGCTTCTCGTAGTGCTCGCGGCGCCGGACCTCGGCGAGGATTCCCGACTTCTGGCACTCCTTCTTGAAGCGCTTGAGCGCCTTGTCGAGAGGCTCGCCCTCTTCGATCCTGACAACGCTCATGGGACTGAATTCACCCCTTCCTCTGCTCGGCTACCGGCCTGCTCCTCAAGGCAGGCGCGACGTCACTTCTCTCATTGGCCAGGGGTTGACTGTCAATCGAATTCCCGGAAGACTCCTCCGGATGACGGACACAGAGGCGAGACGCAAAGCCAACAGCGACAATGATTTATGCCAATGTGATCTGGGATCTGCGAAACGGGACGCCCCGGTCACCCCCCAAGGCCTCCTGCGAGCGGAACGGCCAGGAATGCCGGAGTCCTTGACAAGGACAAGTTGAATGACTGCAACACTTTTAGACGGGACGGCCGTGGCCAGAACCATCCGCGAGGAGCTGGCAGGGCAGATTCGTGACCTGAGCTCCCGCCTCAAGCGTCCGCCGGGCCTGACGGTGGTGATCGTGGGTGAGAACCCAGCCTCGCAGGTCTACGTCCGGATGAAGCACCGCGCGTGTCAGGAGATCGGCGTGGCGTCGGAGGTGATCACCCTGCCCGCCGAGACGAGCGAGACCGAACTCCTCGCCACCGTGGCCCGGCTCAACGCCGATCCGTGCGTCGACGGCATCCTCGTTCAACTCCCGCTGCCCAGGCAGATCAGCGAGCCGAGGATCATCGAGGCGATCGATCCGTCGAAGGACGTCGACTGCTTCCACCCGGTCAATGTCGGTCTGATGGCCGTGGGCCAGCCCCGCTTCCTGCCCTGCACGCCCGCCGGAGTCGTCGAGCTGCTGCGCCGGACTGGCCACACCACCCAGGGCAAGCGCGTCACGGTCGTCGGGCGCTCGAACATCGTCGGGCGCCCCCTGGCGATCATGCTCGGCCACCGCGGGCCGATGGCCGACGCGACCGTGACGGTGTGCCACACGAAGACCCCCGACCTCGCCGCCGCGTGCCGCCAGGCGGAGATTCTGATCGCCGCCGCCGGGGTGCCGCGGTGCGTGACGGCGGAGATGGTCGCGCCCGGCGCCGTCGTCGTCGATGTCGGCGTCAACCGCGTGGACGACCCCGCCAGCGAACGCGGCTATCGCCTGGCCGGCGATGTCGACTTCGATGCGGTGAAGGAAGTCGCCTCGGCGATCACCCCCGTCCCCGGCGGTGTCGGGCCGATGACGATCGCCATGCTCCTCACGAACGCGTGCAAGGCGGCCACGCTCCACTGAGCCGTCAAGGCCGCCGGCACAGGCCCACGCAGATCCAGAAGATGGCCAGATGGACCGGCCGGTGCAGAGGGAAGCTGACCGCGGCCAGAGCGCCGAGGCAGACGAGACCCGCCAGTGAAGCGGCCTTGACGCCGCGCCATCCGGGTTCTCCGCGGCGTGTGCCACGCCACCCGCTGCGCAGCGAGTCCACGACGAGCCAGACGAACAGCCCCAGGCCGACTCCCCCGGTGCCCACCGTGATCTCGAGGTAGTCGCTGTGCGCGTGGTGAGGCACGCGGCCGCCGAGGGCCCGGGCAGCACCCGCCCACGGGCCCCCGGCATCGCCGATGAGCCGCTCGGCGGCCAGGCAGCGACGCACGGCTCCGGAAGCGAGCCAACCCGAGACCACGGCGTCCACGCCGAGGGTCTCGGCCCAGGGAGCTTGTGACATGCGGATACCTAAACAGATGTGCGGTAGTGCGACAAGGGTCGCCCGGGGCCCTGGCCCTGGCGGGCGGAGTGTCGTAGGTAAGCGCCGGAAATGAGCGACGAGACGGACCCGCCCCGGCCCGATGGCGC
>JABWBI010000050.1 GCA_013360565.1 Candidatus Sumerlaeia bacterium
CTGGGCTGTGGGTGAGCGCCACGCTCAGCCCACCATGGTGTCCCGCCAGGGGGTCTCCGTCGCCGGGTTTCTCAACCCGTCCTTATGCATTCAAACAGGAGGATCGGCTTGTCGTCCGGCATCGCCTCGTTGACGCGGCGGGATGAACTGCAGATCGGCCAGATTGAACGGCTTGGCCAGCGTGAAGCCCGCCGGCGTGAGCTCGCCGCCGGGCGAGAGCAAGTACGAGGACAGCGAGAACGGCCCCGCGCCCAGCTGACTGTCGAGTCGTCAATGAGTCCGAGGCCAACGATGGAGGTGAGGTCTCGTGCGAATCGCAGGCCCTGCGTTCCCGCCGGCCCCGTGCTGTCGTCGCCCGAGTCCGCCAGCGTCACGGTCCCATCCCCGTGGATCTCGAAGAGAGCGATGCCGGCGTTGACCGAGCCCCCCGAGATCGCCCAGCGCCCGTCGAACGTGAAGTCGAGAGAGACGGTCAGCCCGGCGCCGGTCGCGATCCGCTGCCCGGTGTCCGTGATCTCGCCCGGCGGCCAGATCATGAGGCCCCAGCGCCGTGATGGCAAAGCGGCCGCCGCCGTCCACGCGCACCGCCTCGGCCTGCGCCAGCGCCGAGCTCATCCCCTGCCGCGTGATCTCCCCGCTCGGCGACACGGCGTAGACCCGCAGCGCCCGGATGCCGAACGGCGACGCCACTGGCGTAGTCCTCTGTCCCCGCCGCTAAAAGGAGAGGCACCGCCATCCAGCGCAACGTCCGCACCTCCGCAGGCGCCTCCCAGGCCTCGACGCTCGCACACCGCCCCCCCGCCCCCCGCCCGGTCAATGCCCTGCGCAGCGGCCTTCCCTCGGTTTTCGCTTGGGAGCGCCCATGCCGCCCGCTAGGCTTCGCGCTTCCATGCGCTTCGAGGTCCACGCCACCGATCCCGCCGGCCGCGCCCGCGCCGGGCGGCTCGTCCTTCCGCACGGCGAGACCGAGACCCCCATCTTCATGCCCGTCGGCACGCGGGCCACCGTCAAGGCGCTCACCCCCGGTGAGGTCGAGGCGCTCGATTATCGCCTGATCCTCGCCAACACGTTTCACCTCGCGCTGCGCCCGGGCGACGATGTCATCGGCGACCTCGGCGGGCTGCACCGGTTCATGGCATGGCCCCACGCGATCCTCACCGACTCCGGCGGCTTCCAGATCTTCAGCCTCGCCGAACTGCGGCACATCACCGACCACGGCGTCACCTTCCGCTCGCCCCTCGACGGGGCGGCGATCGAGCTGACGCCCGAGCGGTCGGTGGCGATCCAGCAGAACCTGGGCGCCGACATCATCATGGCGTTCGACGAGTGCGCCCCCGGCCAGTGCTCCGAGCGCGACGCCGAGGTCGCCGTCATCCGCACGACCCGCTGGCTGCGCCGCTGCCTCGACGCCAAGACACGCGCCGATCAGGCGCTCTTCGGGATCGTCCAGGGCAACGTCTTCCCCGCGCTGCGCGAGCGCTCGGCGAAGGAGGTGGTCGCCTGCGACTGCCCAGGCTACGCCATTGGCGGCCTGAGCGTCGGCGAGACGAAGGCGCAGATGTGGCAGGCTCTCGACGTCTCCACCGCCCACCTGCCCGCGGGCAAGCCGCGCTACCTGATGGGCGTCGGGACGCCCGCCGACCTCGTCCGCGGCATCGACCTCGGCGTCGACATGTTCGACTGTGTCCTGCCGACGCGCAACGCCCGCAACGGGCAGGTGTTCACGAGCACCGGCGTCGTCCGCATCCGCCACGCGGCCCACACCCGGGACAGCGCCCCCCTCGACCCAGCGTGCAGCTGTGAGACGTGCCGTCATCATTCCCGGGCGTACCTCCGTCATTTGCACATGAGCGACGAGATCCTGGGCCACCGGCTGTTGACGCTCCACAACTTGGCGTTCCTCCGGCAGTTCGTCCGGGACGCCCGGGCGGCCATCGTCGACGGGCGCTGGCCCGCCTGGCGCGACCAGAGGCTGGCCCAGTGGGAAACGCAAGTTGACACCACCGCCGCCACTCCATAAACTTTTGAGACCCGTGGCTTTACCAGCCGCCACGCTGGCGGGGCGTGGGTGGGACTCTTCGGAGCAGAGGTCTATGAGCGCCAACCGCTGGCCACGCCGGGGCTTCACGCTGATCGAGCTTCTCATCGTGGTGGCCATCATCGCCATTCTCGCGGCAATCGCCGTCCCCAACTTCCTCGAAGCCCAGACCCGCGCGAAGGTCGCCCGCGCCCAGGCCGACATGCGCAGCCTTGCGACGGCCATCGAGGCCTATCGCGTCGACACCAACCGCTACCCCCCGCGCTCGATCACCCCGGCCACGATGACCTCGAACCTGCCGCCCCCGCTGGGCGCGCCGCCGTCGAGTCCGGCCGAGGGCAAGCCGCGCAGCTACAGCTTCATCACCTCGCCCATCGCCTACATCACATCCATCCCCGTCGACCCCTTCGAGCGCATGCTCGTTGCCCCCTTCAACACCTTCGAGTACTTCGACGACCTCTACAGCGCGCTCTTCTTCCGGCAGGACGTCGCCCGCGGCGGCTACACGCTCTACAGCGTGGGGCCCGACGGCGCCCATGGCATCGGATCCGTCGGGGTGCCCATCGGCTACTACGCCGACACGGTCCCCCTGACCAACCGGATTGTGTACGACCCGACCAACGGGACGATCAGTCTGGGCAACATCTGGCGGCTGAGCAACAACCCCTCGCCGCCCCCGCTGCTGACCTCGCCCAGCGGCACCCCCGTCTCCCTGTGAGAGGCCTTGACAACTTCACCAGTGACAGGCGTCATGGCGTCTGCCGCGCACCAGGCTCGGGCTGCGCCGGGCCGCATCTGAGGGAGGCCGTGGTTCCACCATGCTCATGACTCGAACTCGCCGGTGGGGGGCGCTGTTCGCCTCCGGTCTGCTGGCGTTGACAGGAGTGGGGGGCGCGCGCGCCACGATGCTCATCGGAGGCGAACCCACGCTCGAGCGTCTCGTCCGCTCCAGCGTGGCGATCTGCCAGGGCGAGGTCATCGCCAGCGAGTCGCGGTTCGTCAACCGCCGCATCGAGACGACCTACACCATCCGCGCCGACCGCTACCTGCGCGGGACGGGCGACGAGACCTTCGAGATGACCGTCTTCGGCGGCGCCGTCGAGGAGCCTCTGCCCCTCGCCATGGTCTTCGACCGCATGGTCGTCCTCAGCCCCGGGCAGGATGTCATCCTCTTCCTCGAGGGGCCGCCCAACACGCCCGAGGCCCAGGCCCTCGCCGCTCAGGCGCTCGACGCCGGCGCCGAGCTCACGCCCGCCGCCACGTCGCTGCGCCCCGTCCTCGGCGAGATCGGGGTCTTCACGATTCTCACCGACCCCTCCACAGGCTCGCGCCACGTCACGCAGCTCCGCTACTCCGCCCGCGGCGCCATCCTCACGCCCGACGTCAACAGCCGCGTGCTCCAGGAAGCCGAGCGCCGCCTGAGCCTGCGGGACATCGAGCCCTCGCTCGGCCGCTCGGACAAGATCGAGCTGCTCGATCTCGCCCGGCCTCTCTCCGAGGCCCTCCGCCGCCCCCCGGGCCTCTCCGCCGTCACGGCCGACGGCAGCCTCGTCCCCATCCCTCAACCCACGGCTGAGCCGCCCCCGGCCGCCTCGGCCTCCCCCGGCGCGGCGCCCGAAGACGCCCACGCCACGCTCTCGCATCTCCGAACGCTCGACGACTTCGCGGCGGAGATCAACGACCTCGTGGCCGAGGAGGGGCGCTGACCATGACCTCCCTCCGCCGTCTTCTCGCCGCCGCCGCGCTCCCGCTGACGCTCTGCGCCGCCGCCTTCGCCGCGGGCAACCTCCAGATTCTCACCCAGGAGCAGGGCGATCCCCAAGACCCGATCGACAACCTCGACATCCAGACCAACGTCCACTGGGCCGAGGACGACATCCCCGTCCGCATGCTCCTCTACACGCCTCTGGGCGGCGGGGTGATCCCGTTCACCTCCAACCTCAACGGCATCACCGACGAGCGGGTGCTCTTGGCCGTCAGCCGCGCGCTCCAGGCGTGGAACGACGCGAGCGTCAACGGCGCCGGCACCGGCTTCGAGTATTTCACGACCCCCATCCCGTCGTTCTTCTTCCCTCAGTCGACCGAGCTCAACCCGACGGGCCAGGTCGGTTTCGACGGCCTCAACACGATCACCTGGTACGACACCTTCTTCATCGGCGGCTCCGTCCTCGGCGTCGCGCCCGCGTTCGTCGCGATCCGCGACTTCGACCTCCTCGACTTCCCGCAGTCGGGCTTTGTCATCCCGATCCCCTTCATCGGCGACAATCTCGGCAACCGCTTCCCCCTCGTCTTCGGCGTCGACCTCGACCTCGACGGCCAGGTCGACGCCATTGTCTTCCGCACCGAGTTCCGCCGCGGCGAGATGCTCGACGGCGACATCGCCATGTCCCCGCTCTTCGTCTGGAAGGACCTCCCGGTCGACCCCGACGACATCCCGGACGCGCAGTTCGAGGACCTCGTCTTCGGCGACGACTTCGACCTCCAGACCGTCGTCTTCCACGAGCTCGGCCACACGACCGGCCAGAGCCACACCTACCTTTTCGACAGCATCATGTTCCCCGCCTACACGGTGGGGATCACCAACCCCTACGAGCGCCGCGAGGCCTTCTTCGAGGACGCGCTCGCGCTCGGCCTCAACTACGCCGGCCCCGGCGGACTCATCGGCGGCGGCCTCGGCGCCATCGCCGGCAGCCTCATCTCCGGCGCCGAGGCCGACGGCGTCGATCCCACCGGCTTCACGGCGCTCCCGCCGAATCCCTCGCTGCTCTATCTCTTCCAGAACCCTGTCTTCATCGGCCGCCTCGAGCCCGGCTGGAACTTCAACACCCTCGACTTCGGCAACGTGGCCACCCACCAGCCGTCCGACCTCGGCTCCGTCACGCTCCTCGCGTCGGTCTTCGCCGGCAACGACGTCGCCTTCCCCATCAGCCCCGAGATCTACCCCAGCTTCGAGTCCTGGGCCGCCCGGGTCCGCTACAACTCCGAGTTCGTCATCCCCGGCCTCCCCCCCGGCGACAACTATGTCCTGTGGACCACGCCCAATCCGCCCTTCGTCATCAACGCGGTCCACGACACGCTGGCGGTCAACGAGGCCTATCCCGACGAGTACTACGGCGGCGCCGCCCCCTTCGCGTTCGGCATCGGCTCGGGTCTCGATGTCAATGACACCACCGACAATCTGATCGAGAACTTCTTCATTCAAGCCGGCGTCTCGGCCAACGGCCAGTTCTCGATCGGCCTCGACCGCGGCCCCCAGGCGCTCTTCGGCCACCCGATTCCCGCCACCTCCTTCACCACCGTGCGCGTCATCGACGGCGGCGAGGTGCTCGACTACACGAACCGTCTCGACACCTTCGGCTCGACGATCACCCCCGTCACGCTCAACGACGCCGGCAACACGGCCCAGGGCGTGTGGGAGGTGGCCCCCGGCGTCCAGATTCGCCAGAGCCTGCGCATCCTCGATGTCGCCGGCACCGTCGACACGGCCAACGACGTTCTGATCAGCTACGAGCTCCGCAACGTGACGGTCGGTCCCCTCGAGCTCGGACTGCGCGTGCTCCTCGACACGACCGCGGGCGGCAACGACCGCGTCCCGGTCGTCGCCGATGGCCAGGAGATCACCGAGACCACCTCGTTCACAGGCGCCGCCGTGCCCACCTCCTACCGGCTCACCAATGACCGATTCCCCCATGTGGTGTCCGAGGGCATCCTGCGCGATCCGCTGACGACGACACCCGACCGCGTGGTCTTCGGCTTCTTCCCCGACCTGTTCTCCACCGACTGGGCGGTCAGCGGCAACGGCGCGACCTTCGCCGATCCGCTCGACCCCGACTCCGACTCAGCCGTCGCCATCTTCTTCGACCCCGTCACGGTCCCGTCCGGCGGCACGGTCACCTTCTCCACGGCCTACGGCGCCTTCGCCCTCGAGACGGCTCAGCCCGAGACCGGCATCGCCGAGGGCTCCACGAACCAGGCGGGCGAAATCAGCCGCTTCGCGGACAATGCCAGTGAGCCCGAGCTTCTCAGCGTCGTCCCCGGCACGGTCACCGGACCGCTCGTGCTCATCACCAACACCGGCGTCGAGCCGCCCTTCAACCCCGGCGGCACGACCGAACCACCCGTCTCGGGCCCCGGCCCCGCCTTCGGACCGCCCGTCGACATCGACGGCGGCCCGGTCGACTTCCCCAACGACAACGACGCCTCGATCTCGATGGACGTCGGTGACTTCGACAACGACGGCGACCTGGACCTCGTCTTCGCCAACACCCTCACGTCGGGCAACGAGCCCAGCGCCCAGATCAACCGCCTCTACCTCAACGGCGGTTTCGCCAACGAGCTCCCCCTGGGCAACTTCGTCGATGCCACCTTCGGCCGCAACGGCGTGCCCGACGGCCCCCCGCCGCTCGGCGACGACCAGTTCCCGATCATCTTCGACTCGGATCCGATCACCCCCGGCTTCCAGGGCGAGCTGATCAACGAGGGCAGCGCGGGCATGCGCATGGCCGACTTCGACGGCGACGGCTGGCTCGACCTCTATGTCTCCAACTTCGCCGCCAGCGGCAGCTTCAGCGGTGCCCAGAACCGCATCTTCATGAACCGCGAGGCCAGCTTCGCCGGCGAGACGTTCCGCGTCTGGTACGACGAGACGCTCCTCCGTGAGCCAGGGGTCTTGAACTCCGGGCCGTTCAACGTCACGGACTTCAGCCTCCGCAGCGACGTGGGCGACATCGACAACGACGGCGACATCGACATCGTTGTCTGCAACGCGAACATCATCACCACGGGCCAGACGATGCTGATCCCGCGGGCCGGCACCGAGGACGAGCCCGATTCCCTCCAGCCCGCCTTCATGAACAACCGCATTCTCATCAACAACGGCAACGGGGTCTTCACCGACGACACCCTCGGTGCCGACAACCTCTTCGGCGGCCGCCCCCGCGGGCTCGGATTCGAACTCAGCAATGCCATCCTGGCCGGAAACGCCGATCGCGACCGCCTGCCGCCGCTCTTCTACGACTACGACCCCGCCGACGGCAGCGGCAATCAGTCCGACCTCGGCCGCAACACGATGGTCGTTCTCACTCAGATCGGCGGCGAGCAGTCCCTCGACATCTTCTCCGCCGGGTCTCCCGCCGGCAACGCCGAGGTGTCCACGCTCGCCGACGGCCAGGACCAGCCGTTCATCAACCTCGGCGACGGCCGCTTCGCCAACACGCTCTTCGGCGATCCGCCGTGGAATCCCACTGTGGCTGAGGGCATCAACTTCGGCAACTACACGTCGGGGCCGAACTACTCGGATCACTACATCGATCCCGACATCACCGACATCTATCCGGGCTTCATTCAGTCGGTCGATGAGAACGGCGACCGCGTGACGATCCGCTTCGCCAGCCAGGAAGTGGGGGGGGCGTTCACGCTCGTCTATCCGCCCGCCCTCCTCGGCATTCCTGATGGTTTCCCCCAGGACGAGCCGAACACCGATGGCGAATCGGACGTGCCGCTCACGGAGATCAACCAGTCACCCTTCCTCGTCGAAGACCCCACCTGGGGAGCCTCTGCCGCCGATCTCGACAACGACGGCGACGTCGACCTTGTCCTCGCCAACATGGGTGTTGCCAACCGCATCATCGTCAACACCGATGGGACCAACGTCAATTCGCAGGAGACCCGTTTCGGCACCAACAGCGGCCTCTCCGAGTCCTTCCTCGGGCGCATCGGCTTTGCCGGGACGATCCCCGAGATCATCGGAACACCCGTCCTCTGGGCCGAAGGTCAGCTCCGGCTCGAGGAGGCCCCGCTCCAGATCGGCGGGACCCCGGCGCTCCGGGCCCGGGCCGTGGCTCTCGGCGATGTCGATCTCGACGGTGATCCGGACGCCTACTTTGCAGTCGACGGAACCGGACCCGAGAACTCCTCCTCGCCGGCGCAGAATGACGAGCTGCTTCTCAACGACGGCCAGGGCAACCTCACCGAGGATGTCTCGACCACCGTCATCACCAATCCCATCCCGCAGCCCACGTTTGATGTCCGGCTCGCGGATCTCGACAACGACGGCGACCTCGACGCGGCTCTCTCGATTTTCACGGACGAGAACCGCTACCTCGAGAACTTCCTCATCAACGGTCCCGCCACCCCGACGACACCGGGCGACACGCCTCTCTTCAGTGACGCCTCGAACCGGTACCTGCTCCAGAGCTTCTTCGGGGCCTTCGTTCCCGGGAATCCACAGATCTTCACCGGAACCACGACCTGCGGCGGGTTCCTCGACGCCGACAACGACGGCGACTTCGACCTCGTCATCGGCAATGGTCTCCAGGCGCTCGGAGACAACAACGTCCTTCTCATCAACGCCGGCGCCCCCCTCAACCCCGGCGTGACCGTTTTCAAGGCGCCCCACTCGCCCTTCCCCGCGCCGCTGCTCAGTCAGGGCGTCTTCGGGGTCTTCGGCGAGGGCCAGTGCGACGCGGATCAGAGCGGCAGCTTCGACGCCCCCAATGCCTCCACGCCGACGACCGACATCCTCCTCTTCGATGCCGACGGCGACACCGACTTCGACATGCTCGTCGTCAACAATGGATTCCGCAACTCGCTGCTCCTCAACGTCGACAGCGACGAGATCGAGCCCGGCTCCTTCCTTGATCAGGCCCAGAGCAACCCCTTCACCCCGAACATTGTCAGCCTCGCGGGCTATGAGAACTCCATCCCCGACCCCGACTTCACTGGCGATGGTCTCTTCGTCGATGTCACCGGACTCAATCTCCCCGGCAACGGCCCGCTGGCCGTCTCCGTCCCCGGAGGCTTCGGCCGGCCCGACGCGCTCAACCAGACGCTCGAGCTGAGCCGCGGCGCGGCGGCGGGCGACCTCGACGGCGACGGCGACATCGACCTCTTCATCGCCAACGGCATCGAGAACGGGACTGTCAAGAACACGCTCCTGATCAACCGCGGCAACGGCGTCTTCGACGCCGTCAACGATCCCGTCGACGCCGGCCGCTTCACGCCCGCCGCGGCCAACGTCCGCAACTCGACCGACGCCCGCATCTTCGACGTCGACAACGACGGCGACCTCGACATCTACGTGGCCGAGGGCTCATCCGGCGCCACGGTCGTCCACACCCTGTGGATCAACGACGGCACGGCCCACTTCACCGGCGTGGATCTCCCCGTCTCCGGCATCAACGGGCTCGAGGACCAGGTCACCACCGAGCTCCTCGTGGGAGACTTCGACGGGGACGGCGAGCCCACCGAGGACATCAACGGCAACGGCTTCCTCGATCCCACCGAGGACACCGACGGCGACGGCATCATCGACTTCTTCGACGCCAACGGCAACGGCCGCCACGACGCCGACTACGACCTCATCCTCTGCAACATCAACGCCCGCGACCTGTTCCTCGCCAACAACGGCTCGGGCCTCTTCATCGACCAGACGTCGACGCGCATGCCGACCGAGGACCGCAACAACAATGGCATCCTCGATCCCGGGGAGGACAGCGACGGCAACGGTGAGCTCGGACCGCTCATCCGCGATACCCACGACGCGGCGGCCGCAGACGTTGATCTCGACGGCGACCTCGACGTCGTGCTCGCCCAGAGCGCCTCGAGCGAGCTCGGGGTCACCGATGAGGCGATCACCATCCAGCTCCTCATCAACGACGGCACAGGCGTCTTCACCGATGAGACCGACCACGAGGTCGGCACCACCGCCTTCAGCGCCATCGGGGCGACTGGCGCCCCCGTCACGAGCTGGAATGGCAACAGCCGCGTCGCAGAGTTCGGCGACGCCGACGGTGATGGCGACCCCGATCTCTTCATCGGCAACATCGGTCTCCTCGGCACCGGCGTACTCGCGGGCAACTACAATGTCCTGCTCCAGAACCGCATGATCGGCACCAATCTCAACGCCCGGTCGCTGCGCAACATCACGCCGGGCTTCGGCGGGCCAGTCGTCAGCGCCGTCCAGCCGCCGAACGCCCTCGCCTCGCCCCAGGAGTTCTGGGCCACTGTCCACGGACGCAACTTCCAGGACGGCGCCGGAGCCGCCTTTGGCCAGGGCATCGATGTTCTGGAGACGCAGACCATTCTCCCCAACCGCCTCCGGGTCCATCTGCGCATCCGGCCCGACGCCATCGCCGGCGCCCGCCGCGTGACCGTCACCAATCCCGACTCGCAGACCTTCACCACGCCCAGCGGCGCCTTCTTCCTCGGCGACCCCACCGGCGGCGGCGCGCCGCCCACCGCGGTCAGTCGCCAGTCCTGGACGATGTACCGCTGACCCGCCCGCGCGTCTTCTGACCTCCGGCCCCCGTCGCCCCGGCGGGGGCCGCCCTCATTCCTGGGCCCGTCGCGTGATCGCGGCCAGCCTCTCCGCGGCCAAGCGCGCTTCCTCGCGCGTCTGGTCCCGGTGAAACACGGCTCGCACGGTCCGCCCCGCGACCTCTCCCTCGATGCCCATTGCGGCGAGGACGTGAGACGGCTCCGGCACGCCCGAGTGGCAGGCCGACCCTGCCGAGAGCGACACGCCGTCGAGGTCCGCCGCGATCACCAGGTCCTCACTCGAGATCCCCTCGAAGGTCAGGCTCAGCATCCCCGGCGCTCTCACCGCGGGAGCGATGCGCTCCTCGAACCTCACGCCCTCCCGCCGCAGAGCGCCGAGGAACTCCCCGGCCAGCGCTCTCAGATGAGCAGCGGTCTCTCCGCGCCGCGCGACCGCCAGTCGTGCGGCGCAGCCCAGACCGACGATCGCCGCGACATTCTCCGTGCCCGCGCGCACCCCCCCCTCCTGTGGCCCGCCGTGCGTGTGCGCCCGCAGCTCGACGGGCCGGCACCGGATCAGCACCCCCGCGCCGGGTGGCCCGTGCATCTTGTGAGCGCACAGCACCCAGAGGTCCGCCGCCTCCATCGGCAGGTCCAGCCGGTGAAAGGACTGCGCCGCGTCGCAGTGGACAATCGCCGCCGGATTGGCCGCGCGGATCATCTCCCCCCATCTCTCGATGGGCTGGATCGCCCCCGTCTCGTTGTTCACGTGCATGAGCGAGGCGAGCGCCACGCCCGGCCCCAGCATCTCACGGGCCGATGTGAGATCGACCGCTCCGTCCAAGCCCGCGGCGCACCACGCCACATCGATGGAATTCTCGCGGGCCAGCGCCGCGAGGCACTGGCGCACCGAGTCGTGCTCGATCGCGCTCGCGAGAACCCTCGGGCGGGCGGGGCGCCCCGGTGCGAGGGCGCGCAGCGCTCCCGCGAGCGCCAGATTGTTCGCCTCCGTCGCCGACCCCGTGAAGTGCACCTGCCCCCGGGGCACGCGGAAGTGCTCCGCGAACCAGTCCCGCACGTCCTCCACGGCCCGCCGTGCCGTGCGTCCCTCGGCGTGCAGACTCGACGGATTTCCGGCCGCGCCCGCGCGCAGCCACGGGGCCATGGCCTCGGCCACCTCCACCGCGAGTGGCGTGGTCGAGGCACTGTCGAGCCAGAGGCGGCCGGTGGGATTCATGCGCTGACCCGTTGACTTGATCTGCCCGGCGTGATTGCTGGCACGCGAGGCAGGCTTCCCTCCAGTGGACACGTCAACGGACCGTCAAGTCAACCCGTCTGGGTCCCGCGCGGGCCCTCTGTTCGCCGCGGCACTGGTGGTCGCCCTGGGCCTTCTCGCCCACGGCCGCTCTCTCGGCTCGGGCTTCATCGTCGATGACTACCCCCTCGTCGTGCAGAATCCTCTCGTCACCGAGACCGGCCACTGGCGCGCGATCTTCACCACCGACCTCTTCCGGAACCCGGATCGCGGCCTACATTCGAATCTCATATGCCGGGGTGAGCGTCATGACAGAATTCGCAACGCAGTGGGATTTCTGGGTGCAAAGTTGGATCGCCGCCTTGGGCCGCTGGGCCATCAGTCTCGGAAATCTGTTATTCAATGGCGTGTTGGCACTGGCGCTGGCCTACTTCCTGGCCATTGATCCCAATTCACCACGCCGGCTGTTGTTCGACCTGCTGCCTGAACCCTACCATCACCGCATGTATCATTGGTCTGGTCTTATGGGCGAACAAGTGGTGCGCTGGGCCTGGAGTCAAGGATTGTTAAGCCTCTATATTGCCGTGGTCTACGGCGTGGGTCTGTACATCCTGGGTGTGCCCAATGCCCTCTTGTTAGCCGTCATTGGCGGAATGCTGGAGGTGGTTCCCTATCTGGGCGGCGTGATCACAGCGCTGGCGGCTGTTCTGCTAACCTTGCCTTATTCTGTAACAACAGCTTTGGCAGCGGTGATCTGGTACATGCTTGTGAATCAGGTCGAAAACTACATTTTGATTCCCCGCCTCTACCGCCGCACCATGCAATTGCACCCGTTGTTGGTGTTGATCGCGTTTATGGTCGGTGGACAGGTATTGGGGGTCATGGGGATGGTGTTGGCGATCCCTCTGGCCGCGGCGGTGCAGGCGGCCTGGGAACATCGTGACCGCTTTAACACGCCAGGCGCCGCTGGTGAAAATGTCCACCATGACCCAGTGTGTAGCATGCAGCTTACGCCGGAAGTGGCCCATAGTTCATTCATCTATCGTGGCCAAACCTACTACTTTTGCTCTGAACGTTGCTATAAAATTTTTTTAACTTGGCCGGTTGATCCGGTGTGCCAACAAAAGGTGATGCCGGCCATAGCCGAACAAGTAACTTATCAGGGAAAAACTTATTACTTTAGCGACCCTGACTGTGCGCGCAAGTTTGTCGAGGCGCCGGCATCATGGTTGTCGGTAGAGACCCAATCCACGTTTGAGTAAAAAATGGAGGACTACATAGACTACGCATCATTCTGGTGTTTGAGGGATTCAACTTGTCAAAATCTCCAAGCGCCAGAATCTTTGGCATTTTAATCGAATGGGTCAAAAGTCATGCTCTTTAACTCCGTAGAATTTCTGATCTTTTTTCCAGTAGTCGTCACCACCTACTTTCTCTGCCCTCAGCGTTATCGTTGGGCGCTGCTCCTGGCGGCGAGTTATTTATTCTATGCCGCCTGGCGCATAGAATATGCTCTCTTGTTGCTGCTCTCGACCGTAGTGGACTATGCGGCAGCGCGCCGGATGGGGCAGCAAACCGAACGGGCCGGACGCGGTAAATATCTTGCCCTGAGTCTGGTCGTCAACCTGGGATTGCTCTTTACCTTTAAATATTTCAACTTTTTCAATGAGTCGGTGCGTGACCTCTTTGGTCTCTTTCGTGTCGACTATCAATTTGCCGGCTTGGATCTATTGTTGCCGGTGGGTCTCTCGTTTTACACTTTTCAATCACTGAGTTATATCTTTGATGTTTACCGTGGCAAGCTGAAACCGGAACCCCATTTTGGCATCTTTGCCCTCTATGTTTCGTTCTTCCCCCAGTTGGTCGCCGGCCCGATTGAACGGGCAACCCATATGTTACCCCAGTTTCGTGTGCATCACTTGTTTGATGAAGGACGGGTCAACAGTGGTCTACGTTTGATCTTGTGGGGGCTGTTCAAAAAGGTGGTGATCGCTGACCGGCTGGCAGTCTATGTCAATCAAGTCTATAATCAGCCGGGGGATTACACCGGTTGGCCGCTGGTGTTGGCGACCTATTTTTTTGCCTTTCAAATCTACTGCGATTTTTCTGGCTATTCCGACATTGCGATTGGCGCCGCACGGGTCATGGGCTTTGACTTGATGGAGAACTTTCGTCAACCCTATGTCGCGCGGACCGTGGCCGGCTTCTGGCGGCGCTGGCACATTTCACTCTCCACCTGGTTTCGCGACTATCTCTATATTGCGCTGGGCGGTAATCGAGTGACGCCCTGGCGCTGGTATGTGAATCTGGCCATTGTCTTTTTGGTGAGCGGCCTCTGGCATGGCGCCCGCTGGACCTTTGTCATTTGGGGCGCCTTACATGCTTTCTATGTCCTCATGGAGATCTGGCTGGTCGGTGTTGGC
>JABWBI010000051.1 GCA_013360565.1 Candidatus Sumerlaeia bacterium
CCGCGGCGGACGAACCGGGCGGGCTCGCCGGCGGCGGCGAGAGTCTCGTCGTCGGTACGCCTTGCGGTGGGGACGAGGCGGATGGCGTCGGCGCACACGAGGAGGGGAGCACGGAGGTCGATCGGCCGACAGCCCGCGCCGCCGGTGAGGGCGATTTCGGCCGAGGCGTCGAAGTCGTAGATGCCGAGCGAGATCCACCGGCTGGCGTCGGAGACGCCGCGTCCGCCCCATCCGTCCTGGTCGATGCGCGTCTGCGCACGCCCTCCGGTGTGCGTGACGGTGACGAGGACGTCGCTGGCGTTGGCCGAGCTCGGCCAGGTCAAGAAGAGCTCGCGCGGGCCCGGATCGGCGATGTGGGGGGCGAAGACGACCGTGCCGGACGCCCCCCCCGCAAGGCACCAGCCGCCGGCGTCGGGCGTCAGGCCTGCCGCACGGCTCTTGGCGGTGGTGCGCTCCCAGGGTCCGTCGAGGATGCGAAAGGTCCCGGGCTGAGCGCGCTCGCTGCTCGATTCGACGATGATCCCGGCCGAGCTGTCGAGCGCGGGCGCGGCAATGGCGCCCGCCGTGGCGGCGGTCAGGGCGAGCGCGGCGTAGGCGACGGTGGCCACAGTCTATCTTCGGTCGGGGGGCGAGGGGAACTCAATGGGGAAGTGCGCCATGGAATGCCCAAAGGGGACGGATCGTCGCGAGACGCCAGGGCAGTTCACCGCTGATCGGAGATGGGCACGTTGTCGCGGATCATGCCCCACGATTGGCCAGTCAAGCGCGAGACGGCCAGTCCCGCCAAACCCCGAGGGGGGGCGCAGGCGTTGACAGTGGCGCACCGTGTCCGGAGAATCACCGGCTCCCAGGGCGCGGGCGGCGCCGATCACCGAGGACCCGAGTTCCATGCGCATTCTGAATCTCAGAGCTGCATGCCTCCTGACGGTGGCGGCGTTCGTCTGTGGCTGCGAGCAGGAGGCTGTGCCCTCCCCGCCCGCGCGGACTGAGACGGAAAGCACACCGGCGACGGCGGAAGTGGTCGCCGATGCCTCCCCCGAGCCGGCGCCGGTCTCCGCCGAGGCTCCTGCGGTACTGCCGGTGACACCTCCCCCCGGATTGGCCGTGACGATTCTCACCGGCGAAGCGCCTCATGACGAGGCTGGCCATGCGCTGGCCGGCGTCGGTGACGTGAACGGTGACGGCCTCGCGGACCTCCTGATCGGCGCGTGGGCCAACGATGCTGGCGGCGAAGATGCAGGGATCGCTTACCTGATTCTCGGCCGGCGAGAGCAACTCCCAGCGACGATGAGTCTCGCATCGGCCGATGCCGCCTTCGTGGGCGAGCGGGCCGGCGACTACGCCGGGTTTGCGGTGGCCGGCGCAGGGGATGTCAATGGAGACGGTCTCGCGGACCTGCTGATCGGGGCCACCGGCAACGCCCCCGCCGGGGCGAACAGCGGCGCGGCCTACGTGATCCTCGGTCGCCGGGAGGCCGATTGGGGAAACCGCTTCTCCCTTGCCGAGGCCGACGGGAAGTACTTTGGACAGGCGGGCCAGTTCGCCGCGTTCAGTCTCGCTGGGGGAAGTGACTTGAATTCCGATGGACTCGACGACTTCTTGGTCGGAAGTCCCCGGCTGGCCTCGGGGCTTGTCTGGGCGGTTTTCGGACGGCGCGAGGGCTGGGGCACGCCTCTGCCCCTTCACACGAACTCGGTGGCCATGGTCGGAGCGAGCCCGGGGGCAGGCGCTGGCTACAGCGTGGCCGCCGGTGGCGATGCCGATGGCGACGGCGTCGAGGATGGGCTCGTCGGCGCTTGGCTCCAGGCGGGCAACGAACCCGAGCTGGGAGCCGCCCACCTGCTCCTCGGCGGCTCCCTCGAGCACCGGGTGTCGGCAGCCCTCGCCAGTACCGAGTGCATTGTCTTCGGCGAACGTCCCCGGGACAGCTTCGGCCACGCCGTGGCCTTCGCGGGAGACGTCAACGGCGACAGCGTGGCGGATGTGATTGTCGGGTCCCCGCGCAGTCAGGGCGCGGACTTCGGCAATCCCCACTGGGCCGGACGTGGCGTGACCTCCCTCCTCCTCGGAGAAGCCGGACGCTGGACCGTCAGCTTCTCCGCCGCCAGCGCCGACGCCACTTTCGTCGGCGAGGGCCCCGGCGACACGTCGGGACACAGCGTGGCAGGGGTCCCGGACATCAACGGAGACGGCCTCGACGAGATTCTCATCGGCGCGCCGTCCAATGACCGCGCCGCGTCGAACGCCGGTGCGGCCTACCTGATCCGCGGACGCCGCGAAGGCTGGCGCCGTCACATGCCGCTGTCGGAGGCCGATCTGCGATTCACCGGCCGCGCCGCCAACGACAAGCTCGGCAGCAGCGTCACCGGCCTCGGCGACTTCAACGGTGACGGGCGCGGCGACTTCGCCGTGGGAGCCCACGCCGCCGACCCCGCAGGCACGCAGTCAGGGGAGGTCCACCTTGTCCTCTCCGCCGCGCGCTGACATCGCCGCCGATTCGCTCACACCGCGCTCAGGCCCCACCCGTCTCCCGTGGGACACCTGGCTGACACGGTGGCGGTGGGCCTGGATCCCGGCAACCGTCCTTCTGGGGCTCTGGCTGCGCTTCCCGGGTCTTTCCGCGTGGTGGGTGGCGACCTCGGATCAGGGCCGCTATCTCTCCTTCGCCGAGCAGATCCGGCGCGGGCACTGGGCCTGGTCCAACGGCTACGACATGGTGAGCACGGCACGGGCGGGATTCAGTGAATACGTGCCCCCTCTGTATCCCCTCCTGAGCGGGCTTGCCGGCGTGATCATGGGCGACGTGCGGGTGGCAGGGACGGCGGTGAATCTGACCGCGGGCCTCGCCGTGATCGTCCTCGGCGCCCTGCTGGCTCTGAGGATCTCCGGAGCGACGGCGGGTCTGCTCACCGCTCTCGCCCTCGCCTGTCATCCCCTGCTGATCAACTTCTCGACCAATCGCTACACGGAGATCCTGTTCGCGGCAACACTGCTGGCGGCCGCGCTGGCGACCTGGGAGGCGCTCGAACGGCCGGCGTCGCCGAGACTGCTGGCCGCGGGGCTCGTCTGGGCGGTCTCGGGACTGGCCCGCTTCGAGGGACAGACGCTCTTCGGTCTCACCCTCATCTACCTGCTCCTCGCGCTGAGACCGAGGCGAGCCCTCACCGTGCTCGCGGGTCATCTGATCCTCTCCATCCCGTTCCGTCTGTGGGCCATGCTGGCCACCCCCGATCCGCCACAGATCGACCTCTCGGTCCACACACTCGTGGTGAACCGCCTCGAGGACAATTTCTTCCGGGGTCCCTACCTCCTCGACGGCGACGGCCACGTCCTCAGCCAGGAGATCGCCCGCGGCGCCTCTTTTCTCGGGTACCTGTGGAGCGAGCGCGGCTTCTATCTGGATTTCATCGTCGAGAACCTCCGTCGACTGCCACCGATGATCGCGCAGGACGTGCTCTGGGGCGGGCTCTGGATCGCCGCGCTCCTCGGGGGGCTCTGCCTTCTCGCCGGGGATGATCGGCAGGGCCGGCGGCGCTGGCTCGTGGCTCTGGCTGCAGCTCCCCTGGGCTATCTGTGCCTGACGACGCTCGTGCCCCGCCTGTTCCTGGGAGTCCTTCCCCTTCATCTGATCCTCGCAGCGGCGGCCGTGGTGACCGTCGCCCGCAGTGTCGAGGGTGCCGCGAAGACTCGGGGGTGGAAATCGCCCTGGCCTCTGCCCGCCGCTGTGATTGCGCTGTGTGCCGCGCTCGCTTTCCGAGGGGTCACGCCGAGCGACTACTACGACGCACGGCAGGACGTCCTCGCCGCCGTGCGCCTCGAAGCCATGGCCCAGATCGCCCGGTCACAGCAGCAGCCCCCCCGCATCGTCAGCGCCCGGGATGCCTCCTTCGGCTTTCACTCCGAGGCACAGCAGATCATCCTCCCCTACGCGGACCGGGAAGCGACCCTGCGGTTTCTCCGGCGCCATGGCGTGCGTCACCTCTTGGTCGACAATCCTCACATCCGGCGTCATCGCCCCGAGCAGGTCTGGCTCACGAGCCCCGAGGCCCTCGCAGCGGACCTGCGATGGGTCGCCCGCGATCCCGAGGGCTGGAGCGATCTCTATGAAGTCCACCCCGAACCCCGGTCCTCCGAAGAGCAGATCGAGCCCGCGGCGGCGCTCTTGGCCTATGGAGCAGGCGTGGCCGCGCTGCGGCCACGGCCAGAGGTGGAGAGCGAAATTGCCTCTGTCCGTGCCATGACCATTTCGCCGGAGACTCTCGCCGACTGGGAACTCGTCCTCGCCCACGCCGTCGGGCCCGGGGCGAGAGAGCTCTGGGGCGCGGCACTCGCGGCGCTCGACCGCGAAGGCACTTCTCCAGCCGCCGCGCTGAGACGCGCCCGCGCGTCTGCCTGGCACGCCCACTCGGTGGCGAGGTGGCTCTACGAGCAACAGCGCACGGAGCAGGCCCTGGCCGCGTGGGAACTCGCTCTCGAGACCGGTCCGCCTCACGAGGAGTACGCTCTGGGTCTCTGCCGGAGCCAGATGCGTCTCGGCCGCAACGACTTGGCCCTCGAAGCGGCGAGGAGAGCCATCCGCATCGCGCCGGACTCGTTCTGGGCCCACCTGAGCGCGGGAGATGCTGCCCGGGCCCTCCAGCGGTTCGACGAGGCCCGAGCGCACTGGAGACGCGCCGCCGCCCGCGCCCCGTTCCCCGACTTGGAGGCGGCCGCTCTCGAGCGGCTCGCCGCGTCGCCCTGAGATTTTCTCTTGCCTGCCCAGACGGTCGCCCCTTGTGTGACTCCAAACGGCTGAGAAGCGACGCGTGATGTCCGCTGAGTCCCACACCCTCATCTGCCTGCCCACTTTCAACGAGGCGGAGAACATTGCCGACCTCATCGCGGCACTCCGCCGGGCGACTCAGACCGTCGGCCCGTTCGACATTCTGGTCGTCGACGACGGGTCTCCCGACGGGACGGCGGACATCGTGCGCGGTCTTCAGGCCGGGGGAGACGCACACCTCCACCTGCTCGACCGCGGGCGCAAGCTCGGTCTCGGAACCGCCTACCGCGCCGGCTTCGACCACGCGGCGCGGCACGGACACACGCATGTCTTCACGATGGACGCCGACTTCAGCCACAGCCCCGAGCACGTTCCCCACCTCTGGCGTGCCGCGGCCAGCGCGGATGTCGTGATCGGTTCGCGCTACATGCCGGGAGGCGGGGTCGCGAACTGGCCCTGGCACCGGCGGCTCCTGAGCTCGGCGGCCAATGCACTCGCGCGCTGGATGCTCCGCCTGCGCGCGCACGACTGCACATCGGGTTTCCGCTGCTACCGCGTCGATCTGCTGGCACGGGTGGGGCTGGACGACATCCGGAGCGAGGGCTACTCGTATCTGACCGAGATGCTCTGGCGCTGCCAGCGCCACGGGGCGCGCATCCAGGAGGTCCCCATCAAGTTCGTCGACCGGCGGGCCGGCCAGTCCAAGATCTCGAAGCGCGAGATCTGGCGGGCCGTGCTGACGCTGCTGCGGCTGCGCTTCGCCCGGAGGCGGTGAGCGACGTGGCCGCTCGCATCCACGTCATCGTCCTTCACTGGGGGGATCCCGCTGTGACGGCCTCCTGCCTGGACTCTCTGAGGGACCTCCCCGAATCCCTCGCGGAGGTGGTCGTGATCGACAACGGCACGCCCGATCGCTCGGGTGAGCGGCTCGCCGAGAGCCACGCGCGATTCACACACCTCCGCCATGAGCGAAACCTGGGCTTTGCCGGGGGCAACAACGCTGCGATGCGACGCGCCCTCGAGCGGGGCGCGGAGGCTGTGCTTCTCCTCAACAACGATGCGGAGCTCACCCCCGGGGCCCTCATCTCGCTGTCCGCCGCTCTCGAGCAGCCCCGTGTCGGCCTCGTGAACCCCAAGATCCTCCACCACGACCCTCCCCAGACGATCTGGTACGCCGGAGGCAAGCACTCCCTCTGGGCGGGCCACAGCCGTCACCGCGGACGCGGCGAGAGCGACCAAGGCCAGCACGACCGTGCAGGCGAGGTCACCTTCGTCACGGGCTGTGCTCTGCTCATTCGGCGCGAGGTGCTGGAGCAGGTGGGACTGTTCGACGAGTCACTCTTCATGTATGCCGAGGACCTCGACCTCGGTCTCCGCGCCCGCCGGGCCGGGTGGCGACTCTGGTACGAACCCGCCGCCACCGTCCTCCACCGTGAGAAGGTCCTCCGCCGCAAGACCGTGGCCGACCCGTTTCGCCTTCGCCTGGCGACCCGCAATGCCCTCCGCGTCAACTGGCGGCACGCGAGCCTGCCGCAGCGCATCACTTTCGTGCCCTGGTTCGGTCTGCGCTGGGTGCTCTACCTGACGGTCAAGAACCTGCTCCTGGGCTTCCCCGGAGACGCGGCTGCGGTGTGGCGGGGGGTGTTCGATGCCGTGCGTGGCCGCACGGGTTCGCTGGAGAGTGTCCATTGAGGGTGGCCATCGACGCCAAGTGGTATCACCGTGGCCCCGCAGGGGTGCACACCTACATTCGCAATCTCCTGGACGAGCTGCGGCTGATCCGGAGCGACTTGGAAGCGGTGGCGTTCGTCAGGCCTCACGATCCCGTCCCCGAGACCACGGGCTCCTGGCGCTGGCAGACGCTCCGCCCAGAGCTCTCGGCTCCCCGGGTCTGGTGGGCGCTGCCACGGGCCGTCCGGAGGAGCCCCGTCGATCTCTTCTTCACGCAGTCACTGGCCCCGCGGTCACGCCGCGCGCCGCGCTGCATGACGGTGCACGATGTGCTCTGGCATGACTATCCCGAGCACTTCACCTGGCGGGAACGGATGCATTTCCGCCTCATCGACAGGGACATTCGCCATGCCGAGATCATCGTCACGGACTCCGAGCACAGCCGCGAGCGCATCTGCGCCACGTCTGGGCGCACGGACAGCGACGTGCGTGTCATTCCCCTGGGTGTCAGCGGGCGCTTCAGGCCACTCCCCGCGGAGGCGGATCGCTCGGCCCTCCGTGCAGAGCTCCACCTGCCCGGGCGATTCCTTCTCTACGTCGGCCGGATCAACCGCCGGAAGAATCTTCCAAATCTCTTCCGCGCCCTCACGATGCTCCCTGAGCCTCTCGATCTCGTGTGTGCGGGGACGCGCGACTGGCTTCAGGATGATCTCGGGCGAACGCTTCGGGACCTGCGCCTCGAGAGCCGGGTTCACTTCCTCGGCCGGGTCAGCGATGACACATTGCCTGTGATCTGTGCTCTGGCGGACGTGTTCGTCTATGTGCCCTTTGCCGAGGGCTTCGGCATCCCTCCCCTGGAGGCCATGGCCTCGGGAACGCCGGTCGTCGCCTCCGATGCGACGTCTCTTCCCGAGGTCGTGGGGGATGCCGGGCTGCTCGTTCCGCCAGGAGACCCGCAGGCCATCGCCGAGGCGGTGGGACGCCTTCTCACGGAGGGGGACCTCCGCGAAGCAGTTCGCGAGCGCGGGCTGGCCAGAGCCCGGCAGTTCACGTGGCGCCAGGCGGCGGAGAAAACGTTGGCCCTGTGGGAGGAAATCGTGTAGCGGTGATGGGATCGGCACACGTGTCCGGCGATCCCATGGCACCGCCCACCGCCCGCCCCGCCTCCAAGCCACGCCGCGCGCGTGTGGCGCTGCGGCGCGCCGTCGTGTTCGTGACCACGCACTGCAACTTCCGCTGCGGCTTCTGCGAATTCGCCGCCGGCACTCTCCCGCGCGAGCGCAAGCGCCACTTTCCCCTTGAGATGTGGGGCCCCTTCCTGACGGAGTTCAAGACTCTCGGGGGGCGCGAGCTCTACCTGACGGGCGGCGAGCCGCTGATGCACCCCCAGTTCTGGGAGATGCTGACGATCGCGGGGCGGGAGGGCCTCTCCGTCCACCGCATCACCACGAATGGCTCGATGGCCAAGCGCATGGGTGAGCACGAACTTCAGCTGATCCGGGAGACGGTGCGCGCGGTCCAGGTCTCGGTCGACTCGCCGCGGGCCGGGGAGCACGACCAGAGCCGCGGCTTCGACGGGTCGTTCGAGAGGCTCTCGGCCTTCATCGTCCAGCTGCAGCGCGCGGGCATCATGGTCCACGTGAGCAACGTGCTCACCCGCGAGCTCTTCGCCCGCTCGGCGGACCTCATCGCCTGGGCGCATTCGGCCGGCGTGAAGCACGTCAACTTCCAGCCGTGCAACTGGTCCGCCAACTACGGAGACTACGAGGCGGTGGAGGACAAGGTGAGGTATCAGGTGCCCTCGCAGGAGCTCGACGCCCTCGACGCCGCGCTCGCCGAGGCGCACCGCGCGGCACGCCGTCTCAGAGTGACGACGAACCTCCCGCTGCTCCGCCGCTGGGTCCGCGCCTTCTGCGAGTGCCAGGGCACGGAGGAGTTCTTTTTCAACCGCATGTTTCGCCGCTTCCGCTGCTACGTGCCCCACACCACCGTCTATGTCGGGTCCGACGGCGAGATCTTCCCTTGCACCCTGATCCGCCGTGTGGGCACGCTCCGTGAGAGCAGCCTGCGGGATCTGTGGCTGGGGGCCATGCAGCCCGTGCGCGACCGGCTGGAGAAGGGCGCCTTCTGGCGCGAGTGCAACTCGTGCTACTGTGACTTCCCGGCCAACGTGCGCCACAATCTCGTCCGGCACCCGGCGGGCAACGCCGGTCTGGCCCTCCGGACGCTGGCGTACTACACGGGGCGGCTCAGGACCTACTGATTCGCCGCGCACGGAGAGGCCTTCGAGTCGATGAGCCCGAGCAAGAGACGCCGAAACCTGTGGGTGTTCGCCGCGGTGATCGTGATCGCCGCCGCCGCGGGGCTCGTGCGCCTCGCGCCGTGGATGGAGATCAACCGCGGCATCTTCCATCACCTCCGCGGTGAGCACGCCCGGGCCATCGAGACGCTGTCGCAGGCACGGATTCGTCCGCCGGACTTCTTGCCGGTGCACTACCTCGTCGAGAGCCACCTTCGCCTCGGCCAGCGTCAGGCAGCCGTCGATCTTCTCCGGCGGCTCAGCCGCGAGTTCCCCAGCTGGGCGGCTCCGCGCCTCGAGCAGGGGCTGCTCGATCTCCGCGCCGGCGACCGGACGGCCGCCTGGCCGGTCTTCGCGTGGGCCAGTGGCCTGTCGGACGGCGAAGAGAGCGATGCCGGACTGTCGTCCCAGATCGACGCGATTGCCGACGCGGTTGTGCTCCTCTCCGGCCAGCAGCCCGCCCGCGCCCTCGCCCGCCTGCGGGAGACCTCGCCCCCCGTCTCCCGGCACTCCCCGGATGAGCCGGGCGAGGTGGACGATGTGCTCACGCTCCTCGAGGCCGATGCCCTGATGGGGCTCGGACGATGGGACGATGCCGTCGAGCCCCTCGACCGCTCGCTCGAGCTCAACGGCGACAATGCCCTCTCCGCCGCGCTCAGATCGCTGCTGCTCGCGCGCTCCGGCGACTGGCACGGCGCGCGGCTCTGGCTCGACATCGCGCGTTCGCTCTCGCCCGGCGTGGCCAATCAGGTCGTGCACCACGAGCTCCGCCGCCAGATTGCGCTCGCCAACCGGATTGCTGCCCCCGCCCCCGGAGTTCCCTCCCTGCCGCGGGACGCTGCGCTCGCTTGGCTCTGCGACATGGCGGTCCAGAGCGGCGACTGGGAGACCGTCCGCGCGCTCATCGAATCGCAGCCCGCTCCCGAGGCGATCGCGAGCGCCGCCGTCTGGGGATGTGCCGAGAAGGCCTACTGGGAGCTCGACATGCTTGACCTTGCCGAGGAGGCGCGCGCCCGGGCCTCGCTCCTCAGGCCGGACTGGAACCTCGATCCCGACTGGCCCATCGCCGTCTCCCGCTACGGCTCCCATTGGCAGTCCTCCCGCTGGACGCCGATTCCGCTCCCCCCGGCCGAGGCCCTGCCCGAGGGATCGGGCCCCTTCGGGACGAACCTCGACGAGGTCAGCATGTTCTCCAACACGCACCTCGACCTCACCGTGCCGGTCGAGCGCACCGGCTGGCGGCGACTCGCTCTCCATCTCGCTGCGCGGCCCTCGAACCAGATCTGGGCCGTTGCCGAGGTTTCCCTCGTGCCCGGACCGCCCGTCCGCCGCTATGTGGTCGGCCGCGACGCCTCCGTGCACATCGTGCCTCTTCCCTTCGCGCAGGGGGAGAACACCGTCCGCATCGCCTATGTCAACGACACCGAGCGAGTGCAGTCCGGGGAGGACCGCAACTTGGTCGTGTCCCGCGTCTACATCGAGAACGACCACGGGGATGACCTGGTGCCATGACGCGCTTCGCTCACCGCTCGCTCCTCGCACTGGCGCTGTCGGCTCCCGCCGCCCCCTGGACGGTGGCCGAGCCCGTCGCTGAGATCGCCGTCACCGAGCGCGGTGTGATCGGGGTCTCCGCCTGGGATCTTCAGCGCGCGGGAATCGATCCCGGCGAGATCCCGGTCGCCGAGCTCGGCGTCACCTGCGCTGGCGTCCGCGTTGCCTCCTCCGTGCAGGACGTGAATGGCGACGGTCTTTTCAACGGCGCCGATGTCGTCGTCTTCTTCGGCCAGACCCTGCGCGACGAGGGGATCTACCGCAACCGCCACACCGACAAGAACGTCTACCTCCTCGAGCGCTGGGTCGAGGGTGTGATGCCTCCCGCCCCCTCCGAGCGTCTCCCCCGCCTCGGCCCGGGCCGCCCTCTGCCCGACTCGCCCGTCAGCCTGCAGCGCCGTGTTCACATCGAGCGCGACGCCGGCTGGGCCGACAAGTTTGCCACTTGGCGCGAGGCCGCGACCGACTTCACCTACATGTCCACGCTCGACTTCCTGCGCCACTCCGAGCGCACCGTTCCTTTCGATGCCCCCGGCGTCGATCGCCACGCCGGCGCGCCCTTCTCGGTGGCCGTGATGCTGTTTGGCCGCTCGAGTGCCAGCCGCTTCCGTCACCAGGGCGTCACCGACCACTCGGTCATCGTCGAGCTCAATGGTCAGCGCATCGGTCTCGTCGAATGGGACGGCGTCACCGAGGGATATGAAGTTCTCACGGGCCTCGATCCTCGCCTCCTGCGCGTCCGGGGCAACGAGATGGTCTTTCGCCTCAACCGGCGTGAGCGAGTGGACATCGATGTGGTCCACATCGACTGGTTCGAGGTCCAGTACCCCACCTTCGCCGCGCTCACCGAGGACCAGGCCGAATTCGCCATCCCCGGGCCCAGTGCAGGACAGACGTTCGAGATCACCGGCCTCACGTCGGCCGACATCCATCTGCTCAGCCTCACCCGGGAGACCGTGCTCCCCGTCGAGGTCCATGCCGAGCCGTCCGGGACTTACGGGGCGCGCTTCACCGCGCCGTGCGACGATGGCCTCTACGCCATCGCCACACGCCAGGGCCTGAGCCGTCCCGCCTCGGTCGAGGCCTTCACCACGGCGATGCCCGCGAGCCCCGCCGAGGGCATCGACTACCTCATCATCACGCACAGTCTGTTTCGCCCCGAAGCCGACCGGCTCGCCGAGTTCCGGGCCGGCCAGGGCATGCGCACGATGGTGCTCGACATCGACGATGTCTACGACGCGGCGAACTTCGGGATTCCACACCCGGATGCCATCCGAGAGGCGCTCCGGCGCATCGTGCAGACGTGGCCCGCCCCGGCGCTGCGCCACGTCGTCCTGATGGGCGATGCCAGCTGGGATCATCACCGGATCTCGAGCGCCAACCCCACGTTCATCCCGACCCACTACTACCACAGCGGCGAGGGGGAGTACTCGAGCGACGCCCACTTCGCCATCTACGACGATCAGGACGCGATTCCCCAGGTGGCCATCGGCCGGCTCCCGGTCAAGACACCCGAGGAGGCGCGCGGCGCCGTCGACAAGATCATCGCCTATGAGCAGGACTTGGCGGCGGCCGGGGCCGAGGGCGACACCGGCTGGCGCCACCGGATCATCTTCGCCGCCAGCGACAATCCGATGTACCGCGACTTCCTCGACCGCGCCGTCGAGCGGTTCATCGAGGGGAATTTCGAGCTCCAGCGGGCCTACGCCAACGACGAGAGTCCGCTCGACTGCACGCAGATGATCCTCGATGCCTTCGCCGAGGGGGTCTCCTTCGTCTCCTATGTGGGCCACGGCGCCCGGTACATCTGGCAGACCGGGACCACGATGGCCCGCCGCGCGAGCGACTACGAGGCGAATTTCAATCCGCAGTATGTCGACCAGCTCGACAACTCCCCCCGCCTGCCCATCGTCTTCGGCATCACCTGCTTCACGAACAACTTCGACAACCCCGACCCGCGCAACTGCATCGGCGAGAAGCTCGTCCTCAGCCCCGCCGGCGGCGCCATCGCCTGCATCGCCACCTCGAGCTACAGCTACGTCCACAGTGACCTGGCCTTCTGCGATCTCCTCTTCGACGTCCTCTTCACCGACGAGCCTCAGCGCGTCGGCGACCTCTTCCTCGGGGCGCTCCAGCGGCCCAGCACGCCGCGCGACGTTCGCCAGATGTTCATTCTGCTCGGCGATCCCGCCGCCACCCTGCCGCTGACACCGCTCCCGGGTGCCCCGGGTCCGCGCCCCGAGGCCGATGCCTCCGAGGCCAGCGGCGAGGCGCCGGAGATCCCCCTGCCTGCCTCGAGCGAGATCATCTGAACCAGCGACAGTTTTGGAGGCTCGGGCCTTGACGGCCCCCCGGTGGCTCCCTAGGATACCACCCTTCCTTGTCCAGCGACACAGCCTGACGCCTCACGAGACGCCACCCATGACCGACCCGCTTTTCCCGGCCTCCGGCCCGACCCCCCCTGCCCCGGGGCGCCGGCCCCGGGCCCCCGAGGCCCCCGAGGAGCTTCACCCCGCTCAGGCCTTCCTGCTCCGGCTGTGGACGGATTACCGGACGCCCGTGCTCGCCGGCTTGCTGATGCTCTTGGCCCTCGCGCTGGCGATCAGCCACTACGGCCGCACCCAGCGCGTCCGCACCCAGGAGGCCGCCATCCGGCTCAATGCCGCGGCGACGCTCTACAACCGGGTCGTGCTCGACCGCGGCATCTCCCGCGAGGACGCCGAGCGCAGCCTCCGCGACGCCATCACCTACTGTGACGATGTCCGCGACCAGTACCCCGGCACGCCGGCCGCGCACCTGGCCCTGTACGTCAAGGGCAGCTGTCATTTCGAGCGCTTGTATCACTACGTCGGCACCGGCGAACAGGAGCGGTCTCTCGAGTACCTCGACCAGGCGATCGCCGCGTTCCGCGAGTACGGCGAGGAGGCCACCGGCAACCACGACCGCGCCAAGGGGCTCATTGCCGAGGCCTCCTGCTACGAGAACCGCGCGTTCATCACCAACGACTCCGAGCTCATGCGCACGGCCATCACGCGGCTGGACGAGGCGGCCCGCCTGGGCCAGGGCTCGTACCTGGAGGCGCAGGCGCTCATCAGCCGCGCGCGCTGTCTGGAGGGCCTCGGCCAGCGCGACGAGGCGCGCCTGACCTATGAGCAGGTCATCCGTCAGCGGGCCTCGCTGGCTCAGCAGCGGGCA
Source organism: Candidatus Sumerlaeia bacterium (assembly GCA_013360565.1). Lineage (GTDB taxonomy): Bacteria > Sumerlaeota > Sumerlaeia > JABWBI01 > JABWBI01 > JABWBI01. The sequence goes on from JABWBI010000051.1 coordinate 13,479, forward strand.
CAGGGCCTCTTCAGCCTCTCCACGCCGGGAGGCTACAACGACTTGGCCC
>JABWBI010000002.1 GCA_013360565.1 Candidatus Sumerlaeia bacterium
CTCGCTGCGCGATGGCCCGCGCGAGCATCGGCGACGCGGGTACTCCGCCGGGGGCGCGGGGAACCGCAGCCCTCACCGGTGCTTGCCCTGCCGGCGGTGGAGGGGGGCCGACGGCGATCTGCATGCGGAACCAGCGCTCGAAGATCTCCCGGTTGATGTTCGTGAGCAGCTCCTCGAACGCGTTGAAGGCTTCCTTCTGGTACTCGTGCAGCGGATTGACCTGGGCGTAGCCGCGGAGACCGATGCCCTGCCGCAGCTCGTCCATTGCGAGGAGATGGTCGCGCCAGTCCGTGTCGATCGTCTGGAGGACGACGAACTGTGTGAACCGCAGTGCCATCCCCGGACCGAAGGACTCGAGCAGCTGCACCTTCTTGTCGTAGGCCTCGCCGATGCGCCGCATCACTTCGACAAGGAGCTCATCCCCGGCGGTCTTCTTCTCGTGGTCGTACCAGACCTGCTGCGCGCTCTCCCGCAGCAGACCCGAGAAGTCCGCCGAGGCGACCGTGCGCTGAATCCACTCGATGAAACCCGCGACGTCAGCCCTCTCCGAGTCGCCGTTGCCGCCGTACTCGGAGAGAAAGGCCGACTCGACCACCTCGGCACAGGTGTCGAGCACGATGGAGCGGCACTCCTCTGTCGACGCGAAGAGCGCCTGCGCCCGGCGCGAGTAGATCACTTCGCGCTGCCGGTTCATCACATCGTCATACTCAAGCGTCTTCTTGCGCCGGTCGAAGTTGACGGCCTCCACCTTCGACTGCGCCTTGCCGATCTGACGGGTGATCAGACCTGACCGGATCTCCTCCCCCTCTTCGATCTTGCCGAGCCGGAGCACCATGTTGACCGCCCGCTCGCTCATGAAGAGGCGAAGCAGCTCGTCCTCGAAGGAGAGGAAGAACTGCGAGGCCCCGGGGTCGCCCTGCCGGCCCGAGCGGCCGCGGAGCTGCCGGTCGATCCGGCGGGACTCGTGGCGCGCCGAGCCGATCACATGCAGACCGCAGGGAGGCAGATCGTCGTCCACTGTGTCACCCGCCTGACGCCATGGACACGTGGGGCAGCGGGGCCCCGCGTAATCCGTCCGCTTCTCGCAGCGGATCACGTCCGGCCCCAGCTTGATGTCCGTGCCGCGACCCGCCATGTTCGTCGCGATGGTGATGGCGCCCCGCTGTCCGGCCCCGCGGATGATCTCGGCCTCACGCTGATGCTGCTTCGCGTTGAGCACGTTGCACGAGACCTTTCCGCGCCGCAGCATGCGCGCCAGCGTCTCGCTGTCCTCGACGCTGGTGGTGCCCACGAGGACCGGCATCCCGTGGCTGTGGATCCACTCGATCTCCTCGATGATCGCGTTGTACTTCTCGCGCTTCGTCTTGTAGATCACGTCGTCGAGGTCCTGCCGCTGCACCGGCCGGTTCGTGGGGACGCGCTGGACCCGCATCTTGTAGATGTGGTCGAACTCGCCCGCCTCGGTCTCCGCCGTGCCTGTCATGCCGGCGAGCTTCCCGTACATGCGGAAGTAGTTCTGGATCGTGATCGTCGCGAGCGTCTGCGTCTCGCGCTCGATCTTCACGCCCTCCTTTGCCTCCACCGCCTGGTGCAGCCCATCGCTCCACCGCCGCCCGTGCATGAGGCGCCCCGTGTACTCGTCGACGATGATGACCTTGTTGTCCTGGACGACGTACTCGACGTCCTTCTCGTAGAGCATGTAGGCCCGCAGGAGCTGCGAGATGTTGTGCAGCTCCTCGCTCCGCTCCTCGTGCCGTCGCCGCGCCTCCTCCTTGAGGGCCGCCTTCCTCGCCGGATCCGGCTCCGCCGCGTCGATGCGCGCGATCTCATCGACGAGGTCGATCAGGACGAACATCTCCGGATTGTTCGGCGAGATCGCCACCCGCCCCCTCTCCGTCAGATCGATCGTGTGCCCCTTCTCGTCGATGATGAAGTGCAGGATGTCGTCGAGCTCCGGGAACCGCTTGTCGATCGTCCAGCGGTTGAGCGCGTCGGTCATGAGCTTCTTGTTGCGCGGCTCCTGAAAGAGCTTCACGGCGCGCGGGTGCTTGGGGGCTCCCTTCATCAGGAACATGAGCTTCTCGCCGGCCTCGGCGTCCCTGCCCTCGTCGAGGAGGCGCTGCGCCTCCGTGGCGATCTCCGAGATGAGCGCGTTCTGCTTGCGGACCAGCTCGGAGACCAGCGGCTTGAGCCGGTCATACTGGTGGGTCGAGCGATCCACCGGGCCCGAGATGATGAGCGGTGTGCGGGCCTCGTCGATCAGAATCGAGTCCACCTCGTCGATGATCGCGAAGTGGTGTCCGCGCTGGACCGAGGCGTCCCGGTGATGGGCCATGTTGTCGCGGAGATAGTCGAAGCCGAACTCGTTGTTGGTCCCATAGGTGACATCGCACTGGTAGGCGGCACGCCGCTCGGGGGTGCCCGGATTCGACAGGTCGATGCATCCCACTGTCAGTCCCAGGTACTCGAGGATACGTCCCATCCACTGAGAGTCCCGGCGAGACAGATAGTCATTCACTGTCACGAGATGCACACCCCACCCGAGCAGGGCATTCAGATAGAGAGGAAACAGGGCGACGAGTGTCTTGCCCTCGCCAGTGGCCATCTCCACAACGGCCCCGTGGTGGAGCTCCGCGGCCCCGGCCAGCTGGACATCAAAGGGAACCATGTCCCAGCGGACCTCGGACCCCGCACTCTCCCACGACTGGCCCACATGGCGGCGACAGGCCTCCTTGACCGTGGCAAAGGCCTCCACCAGGAGTTCGTCGAGCAGCTCCTGCTCGATGGCCTTGACACGGTTGAGGAAGGCCTTGCCGTCCTCGAGTTCCTTCAGCGTCCGCCTGACGAGATGATCGACCTCACCGCGCGAGACCTTGGCGACCAGCTCGACCGCGTCGGAATCCGGCTTGCCCACAAGCCTGAGGCGCTCGCGCAGCTCATCCAGATGAGGCGCGATGCGACTGGAGAATCCCTCCCGCAGGCGACGGCGAAACTCCACTGTCCTGTCTCGGAGCTGCTCATCGGAGAGCGACCGGAGTTTCTCGGCCTCCCCATTGATGGCCGCCAGGAGGCCCTGGATCTTGCCGAGATAGACGGCGTCTTCCACCCGGCGGCGGCGCCACTCGGGAAAGAAGCTGACGATGAACCGCCCCAGAAAGGGCAGGCGGTTGAGCACCGCGACGAACTTGTCTGCTCCGGTGAGCTTGACCATGGTGATTGAGGCCGTTTCCGTTCTCGCGCAGCTCGCCGGGTAGGCCAGTCAGCGCATCAGCGAATCGACAAGATCCTCTTCTCTCTCAGCCACGGGGGGCCAAGCGCCCTCGATCTCCAGGAGCCTCCGCTTCAACGGGAGCCCCCCGCCGAATCCGCCGAGTCTACCGTCTTGCCTGAGCACCCGGTGGCAGGGCACCACGAGGGGAAACGGGTTGGCACTCATCGCGCCGCCCACCGCTCGCGCCGCATACGGGTCACCAGCCCGGACCGCAACCCACCAGTAGGACCGCGTCTGGCCCCACGGAATCTGGCGGGTGGTGTCCCACACACGCCGCTGGAAGGGTGTCGCCTCGCTCATGTCGAGTGGCCAGCGCGAATAGTCCTGAGGTCTGCCCCGAAGAGCGGCATCCAAGACGTCGAGCCACGGGTCCACGGCGGTCTGGTCACGCCGGGCCGAACGGCGATTGTTTCGGGCCAGATGGGCAGCTGTCAACGCTTCTGTCGGATGCGGGAGAACAATCTGCGAAACCCCATCCGGACCGGCGGCCAAGCCGATCCAACCCAATGGCGTCTCCAGGGTGCCCCAGGAGTGGACGGAAGGAAGTCTCACGCTGCGGGCATCTCCTGGTGTCCTTGCGCCTTGGCCAGGAGTTGGGAGATCTTCTCGACCGTCGAAACCGGATCGAAGGGCTTCGAGATGAAATCGTCGAGCCCTGCAGTCAGCGCCTTCTCTTGATCGCCGATCAGCGCATGGGCCGACATGGCCACGATGGCCAGATTCCGGGTCTTGGGCATCGCCCGGAGGCGGCGGCACGCCTCCCAGCCATCGACCACCGGCATGTCCAGGTCGAGCAGGACCAGGTCCGGCGGCTCGCAGGTGGCCATCGCGATCGCTTCCGCTCCATCGCGGGCGATGAGCACGGTGTGTCCGAGATGCGTCAGGAGGCTCTCGAGCACGAAGACGATGTCGCGGTTGTCGTCGACGACCAGGATGCGCGCCGGCCGGGCGGGGGTCATGGGGCCGGATGATGCGGGAGAGTGAGGCAGAATGTCGAGCCAGAAGCGTCGGTCTCCTCCAGCGTCAGCTCGCCTCCCACGAGGCGCGCCAGCGACCGCGCGATGCTCAGCCGCAACCCCGTGTCATGCTCCGGGTTGGAGCCGAGAAACGGCTCGAACACACTGTCGACCATGGCGGGATCGAAACCCCGGCCGTTGTCCCGGATCGTGATCCTGAGCGACGCTGTCGTCCCCTCCTGCCGGCGGTCGCCCCTGATGCGAACCTCCCGAGCCTCCGCCCAGAGCGCGAGGTGCTCGAGGAGATGCTGCAGGATGAACCTGACCTTGACCGGGTCGGATGACCAGCGCACGGCCTCCGGGTCCAGATCGACTTGAACATCGAATCGCTGATCCTGGAGGCACGCCGCGACGCGGCCCGCTGCATCCCGGATGGTCCCGGCGACGTCAAACTCACCCCAGAGCATGTCCACCTCACCGCCCTCGAGGCGCGAGTAATTGAGAATCCGGTCGAAGGCGAGGTGCAGTGTGTGTCCACAGCGCAGGATGGTCTGGAGCGCCTCACGCTGGCGTTCGTTCACCTCGCCGAGGACACCACCTCCCAGGAGGTCGGCGCAGCCGATGACGGCACTGAGCGGCGTGCGCAGCTGATGTCCCAGCGAGGCGAGGAACCGGCTCTTGAATCGCTGGCTCTGTTCGAGCTCCCCGTGGGCCTTCTCGAGCTCCAGGGCCCGGTCCGCCGCCAGCTCGCGCTCCCGGCTCACCTGGGCAAAGAGCTGAGCGTTGCGCAGCGTCGTCGACACACTCACCAGCAGAGAGCTGATCACGTTCGCCTGCCGGCGGATCGCTGCGCTCGGCTCATGACCGCGCATCTCCAGCGTGCCGATCACCCGCTGCTGGGCGATGATCGGAATCGAGATCAGCGACATGCCAGCGCGCTCAGGATCGGCCACCGCGCCGGTCGCGAAGGTGGCCATCTCATCCCGCTGGATGGGCCCCGACTCGGGGAGAGTGTACCGGGTCCAGCCGTCCCCGCTGACATTTTCCATCACCAGCACGAGGACCCGGGCGCGGGTGAACTGCCGGGCGACTTCGAGAAGCCGCTCGGCGATCTCATCCATGTCCAGTGTCGCTCCGACCATCAGAGCCAGTTCCCCGGCCTGCTTGCTCTCGGCCAGCGTCCGGCTGATCTCCTCGCCCATCTCGTCGAAGCAGGCGGCCAGGCTTCCGAACTCATCCGGGCGGTCGAGGCCAATGGGCCCGAAGTTCCCGCGCGAGAACTCCTCGACGCCCGCCGTCAGCGCGTCGATGGGGACCGTGATCGACCGGCCCAGCCGCACGGCCAGGAGGATCGCCAGAGCGATCACGGAGAAGTGAACCACCCGGTTGACCGTGTAGAGTGTCTGGAGGTCCTCCGTCGCATCCACGATGTCGAGCCTCAACTCGCTGAGGCCCCGCGCGGCCAGCTCGTTCAGGGTTCGACTGAAGGAGGCACTCTCCTCCCAGAGATCCACCACGGCGATGTCAGCCTCGGCGGAGGTGAGGTGGACGCCCCCGTCGTCATTCTCGATCAGCGAGAGCATCCGGTCCGTCGCCGCCGTCACCTCGTCGTAGGACTGCTCGGCCGAGAGGAGCACCGAGCGCATCGCGGCGGTCTCGACCTGCGAGCGGAGGTCGGCCAGACTCTCGCGGACTTCGCGGCGAAGCGGCTCGAGGGCCGCGTGGACATCTCCCATCCGCTCCCCGTGGAGCCGGCGTCCGATGATGACCGCCGCCTCGGTCATGTGCTGATAGGCGTTCAGGAACTCTTCGATCAGCAGCGTGTACTCCAGCTGAAGCGCCTCGATGCGCTCGCGCTCCTCGTCGTCGATCCAGTCCGAGAGTGCCCGGCTCGCGAAGAAGAGAATCAGGATCACGGCGAAGTGGAGAATGATCCGGGCGCGGACCGAACGGCGGGCGGCTTGCAGCAGTCTGACCATGTTCAGAGCACCTTGATGACGTCGGCTGGGCAGTTGTTCTCGCAGGCGTGGTCCTGCTGGCAGCGGTCCGTGTTCGTGACCACGAGCTCCGCGCGCGGGCCGTTCATGCGGAAGATGTCGTAGGGGCAGGCGAGCACACACAGGCCGCAGCCGATGCAGCGGTCGAGATCGAGGACGAACTTCGCCTTGCTGAAGTGCAGCGGTGCGGGGTGGCGGCCCGGCGCCCGCTCGTGGAGCACCCGCATGATGGCGGGATGCGTGCGGAGCATCTCGATCGCCAGCCGGTGCCCACGCTCGATGAGACGGTCGATGCCCGAGAAGTCCAGCAGATCATGGTCGCTGACATCGATCTCCAGCAGCACCAGCGGCGTCCGGCAGAAGTGGAGGGAGCTCTCGATCTTGTCGCGAATCGCGATCGCGCTCTGCCGCATGACGGAGGAGATGATCTGCCGGAATCCCCCTCCCAGCCCACGTGCCGCCGCCGAGTGCGCCCCCGCCGCGGCCCCCCGGAAACCCAGGGTGATGGCGATGATGAGCGAGGCCCCGCGCAGCTGGGCGAGCGAGATGGGAAGATTGTCGCCCACGCCACCGTCCACGTAGGTCTCGCCCTTGATCTGGCGGGGCGGGAAGATGCCCGGCATCGAGCAGGAGGAGACCACGGCCTCGTGCACGGGGATGTCGTCCAAGCCGGGCAGGCCCCAGAAGACGTTTGCCGAAGACCGGAGATTCACGGCGTTGACAAAGAGCGGTTTGGGCAGCTTGCCGAAGTCGTCGACGGGCAGGATCCGCTCGACGAAGTCGTGGTAGTTGCGGATCGAGAACAGTCCCCCGCAGTCCTCCCCCCCGAGTCCGAGTGCGTTTTGAACTGTCTGGCGCACGAACCCCCACTTGGACGGGATGAAGTCCCGGCGCCGGATCGAGCAGGCCACCTCGGCCATCTCCTCCACGCTGAGTCCCGAAGCCGCCGCGGCGGCGATCAGCGAACCCATGGACGTGCCGATGTACTCGTCGATCTCGATATCCAGGTCGCGGAGCGCGCGCAGCACTCCGATGTGGGCCATGCCCTTCAGCCCGCCTCCGGAGAGGACAGCAATCGTCTTGGACACACAGAACCTCGGATGGGCGCCTGGGGCGCCGCGGTCTCAGGTCAGGGTGGAGCAAGTCCTCGCCACCCGCAAGCCATCCCATCGACATCCGGCCCGCCATTGTTGAGGAGTCGCAAGGGAGTTGACAGCTCGGCGGCGGACGGCGAATCTCCGGCCATGAGGCTGACACCCGTGTGCCCCCTGCCGCTTCTGCTCTCCTTTGCGATGTTGGTCTCCGCCGTGGGATGCTCTGTGACTCCCCGTCACGAACGGCGCCACGACATCCCGACGCGTCTCCTCGACGGCTATGACGCCTTGGTCATCCTCCCGCCCCAGGCCAGCGAGGGACTCCGTGTCTCCGTGCCTGAGGGTTCACTCGCCATGCTCGAGACAGAGATCCGGCGAGAGATCAGTGGCTTCGCCCTCAACCGGCTCGCTCCGCCCCCCCTTCAGTCCAACGCCTCTTTCCGCGGCCGCTCGGCGGAGCTCCACGTGAACGTTGTCCGCTGCGACGAGGTCTCCGTCGAGAGCCGATTCTCCCGCACCGCCACTCGGATCGAGATCGACGTCGCGGTCCAGTTCGTCGACTCCGAGACCTACGAGCCGCTCGCGGACTGGGTGAATCTCGGCGAGGCGGCCGGACCGGCGACCGGGCGGAGCGTCGCCGATGCCCTCCGGGCGGCCGCCCACCAAGTGGCGCTGCACATCGTGCGCGACAGACGCGGCTGAGACGATCGCGAGGATCCATGCCACACCGCAAGAGCACTGACGCCCCCGCGGCGAATCCCCGCTTTGAGGACCTTGGGCTGTCGCCCGAGCTGCTCAGAGCCATCCACGAGGCGGGCTGGAAGCAGCCGACCCCCATTCAGTCCGCCTCGATTCCGATCATCCTGAAGGGCGATGACCTCATGGGTGTCGCCCAGACCGGCACGGGCAAGACCGGGGCCTTCGTGCTCCCCATCGTTCAGCGCCTCGGAGCACCGCAGGGTCGCGTCCGCGCCCTGGCCCTCGTGCCGACACGTGAGCTGGCGCTGCAGGTCGCCGGTCAGCTCGAGACCTTCGCGACCCCGCTCGGCCTGCCTCACGCCGCGATCTACGGCGGCGCCCCCATCGGGCCTCAGCGCATGGCCCTGAAGAACGGCGTGGACCTCCTCGTCGCGACGCCCGGCCGCCTGCTCGACCTCATGGAGCGCATGCTGATCGTCTGGCGCGATCTCCGGTTCCTCGTGCTGGACGAGGCCGACCGTATGCTCGACATGGGCTTTCTGCCCGACATTGAGCGCATTCTGCGCAAGCTGCCCATGGCCCGTCAGACCCTGCTCTTCACGGCCACCCTGCCCCCGGACATTCGCCGCTTGGCGCGTGACCACATGCTCGAGCCGCAGGAGATCGACGTCGGCGTCAACCGCTCTCTGGCCGAGGGAATCACCGAATGGCTCTACCCCGTGCGAGAGGACCAGAAGACCGCACTTCTGCTCGCTCTCATCGAAGAGCTCGACATCGGCTCCGGTCTCATCTTCTGCCGCACGAAGATCGGAGCCGACAGTCTCGCCCGCGCCCTCCGGAACCGCGGACGCCAGATCGGCCTCCTCCACGCCGACAGGCCTCAGGCCGAGCGGGAGACGACGCTGCAGCAGTTCCGGGCCGGCTTTCTGCCGCTGCTCGTGGCCACCGACGTGGCCTCGCGTGGCCTCGACATCAGCGGTGTGACCCATGTCATCAACTACGATGTGCCCCAGTCGCCCGACGACTACATCCACCGCGCGGGACGCACCGCACGCGGCGAAGCCAAGGGCGATGCGATCACCCTCGTGACTCCCCGTGAGGAGCGGCTCCTCGCCGCGATCGAGAATCTCACTCGCCGCAAGTTCGAGCGCTCGATCCTCGCCGGCTTTCCCTACCGAGGCGATCCCCTCGGCCGCCAGAGCGAGCCCCGCCGCGAATCGCGCCGCCCCTTCGCCTCCCCTGGCCGGCGCCGGGGAAGCCGGCACCATGGGCCGGGGCACTCGCGCAATCGCTGACCGGATCACTCGACGCCGAAGAGCGCCAGCCCGGCAGGCACGGACGCGGGCACGAACCGGACGGCATCCGCAATGGCCGCCTGACTCGCCTGCGTGCTCTCATTGGAGAGCTGAACATACCCCGCCGTCCCCGTGTTGAACGTGTAGATCCCCAGGCTGTTCCACTGCCCGCCGTTGATCTCCTGGTTGACCGGCACCGTCGCCGATCCCCCGGCGTGGACCACGGTGAAGCGCGCATCCGTCGGGCGATTGGCACCTTGGGAGTGCCACACCTGCACCTCGTACTGCCCCCCGATCAGTGCCGGCGTCCAGCGCGCCGTGGCGGTGGGCGTCGCGCTCGTCGTCGCGAAGACATAGTCGGTGCCGAACTTGTCTGCCGCGCTCGTTCCCCGCGTCCAGCCGCCGGCCGGCGTCGTGAAGTTGAAGTCGGGGTTGTCCAGCGTCTCGGTCCCCGGGGTGAGGTTCGCGTAGATCTCGAACTCCGCCACCCGCGCATTGTCGGTGGTCGTGCCGACGTCGGTGATGTACATCCGCAGGTGTCGCAGCCAGCGCGACGAGGGGAAACTGAACGTCGCCGTGGACGCCGATGCGCGGTTGTTGTCCACGGTCTCCACGCTCCAGGGACCGCCCGCCGCCGGCGCCGACTCGATGCGAGTGCACCGCGCGTTGTGTGCCGCGCTCCCCGATGAAACCTGCCCGTGCAGCAGCCGCACGCCGGTGACAGCCCGGCTCTGCCCCAGATCGATGGCGAGCCAGTGCTCCTCGACATTGCCCGCGTTTCCCGCTGACGCCCAGCGCGTGGAGCCGAGACCGTCATTCGCGGCTGAGGGAGGGCGTCCGGTGAACTGCGAGCTGGCCGTCGCCGTGGCCCCAGCGCTTGCGAGCCCCACGTTGCTCCCGCCCGGCATGGCCGTGCTCATCGGAAGCGAGGGAAGCGGGGCCGTGTGTCCCGCAGTGAGACTGGCGTCGAGGTCCACATAGATCTGGCCCAGCTGCGGAGCGCCACTGATTGTCCACCCGTCGTTCGCCCAGCGGTAGAGATTCGCGCAGTGGTAGATGGGCATCCCGCTCCGGCGGGTGCTCACATTCCAGTCGTTCAGACTCGCGTACATCGCCTGAAGCCACCCGGCGGCGTAGGCCGGGTCACCGGGCCCCACCGGCCCGCCCCCCTGCCAGAAGTAGAGCCCATTGTCCTCCGTGCCATAGAGCGGCAGGTGCCACAGACTCCGCGGCACGCCCCAGAAGATCCACTCCCGGTGCACCTGCCATCCGAAGGCGAGGCTCAGCCCTCCTGCATCGACCCGTGACGTGTCGCTCGTGATGGTCGAGAGGGCCCACCCGCGCGAGTTGACGTGCATGGCGATGCCGTCGGGAGTGATGCCATGTCCCTGGATGGCCACAAGCGTCTCATAGAGGTAGTCACACCAGTTGAGCGGGTTACCGTCATGCGGCTTGCCGTCGTTGGGATTCGTCCCCGGGCCGTAGGGACCGCCCCACGGTGCCATCGCCTGCACCACCACCTGATCGTTGGGCCGGACGGCCTTGATCGCAGCGTAGCACTGGCGGAAGCAGTCGGCGTACATCGCCGGAGAGACATAGTCGTGCCGGTCCGTCGCCGCGTTGTAAGGCCACTCGATGGCGAGGTTCGTCTCGTTGCCGATCACCCAGATGTTGCAGCCCGACGAGGCGTTGACGAAGTTGGCGCAGCGTGTCGCGAACTCGTCGTACCGGGAGGGGACAGGGACCGTGCCCTGCGGAGAGTAACCGTAGTTCAGGCGAGTGATCACGGTGTGACTCCCGGCCCAGCCGTGCGAGCCGAAGTTCTTTCCGCTGAAGTCACCCGGATTGTCCCCGATCGCCTCGGTGGCTGTCACCCAGCCCCGCTGACCCGCCGCGGAGATGTGGCCGAGGAAGGCGGCTGGATCGGGATCGTAGTCATGTATCCCTGTGATTCCCTGCACGGCCGCGTGGCTCGTCAGGGCGGCGCCGCTGGCCAGCGCGGCGAAGATCAGCCGGAGTGCTCTCATGGCCGTGCCTCCTCGTATCCCGTGGTCAGTGGTAAGATTCCCAGGCCTGCGCCGGCGCGACCGAGACAGGGACGAAGCGGACGGCGTCCGCCACGACGAAGTTGCCGGCATCGCCGCTCTCGTCGGTCAGCTCCACATGTCCATGGCGCCCCGCTTCGAACACGAATGTCCCCAGGCTCACCCAGGTGCCGCCGTTCGACTGTTGGTCGACCGCGATGGTCTCCGAGCCGTGGGCATGGTGGACAGTGAACTCCGCGTCACTCACGTGGCTGGGTGAGGCCGGATGGCGCACCGACACCTCATACACGTGGTTGAAGAGCACTGGGCGCCACTCGATCGAGTTTGCGCCCGTGCCGGCGGTGATGGCGTAGTGATCGTCACCGCTCTGACCCGCTCCGTCCGTTCGCCGGCTCCAGGCCCCGGACATGATGGCGGCGTTGAAGTCGGCGTTCTCGATGATCTGCGTCGACGGATCAGAGTCGGCGACCACCTGAAACTCCGGGATGCGGGCGATGCTGTCGCTGTCCCCGCCATCCGTGATCCAGAGGCGGATGTGGCGCAGCTGCCGGGAGGACGGGAACGCGAAGTTGGTCACACTGCTCGTCGCTCCCGATGGATACGCGTAGTTGAATGAAGCACACTCCACCGACCAGGGCCCCGACGCCGAAGGCGCCGACTCCACACGGAACATGCGGGTGTTGAACGAAGCGGACTCCCCCCCGGCCTGGGCATGGTGAACGCGAAATCCGGTCACGGGTCTCTCAGCGCCGAGGTCGACGCGGAGCCAATGCTCAAGGCCCGCGTTCGCGCTCGCCCACTTCTGTGAGCCGGTGATCACCCCGTCGACCGCTCGCGCCGGCGCGCTGTTCGCATCGAACTGCGAGCTCGCCTGAACAGCGGCCCCCTGCGAGATCACACTCCCGGGGGGCACGGCGCTCGACGCCGCGATGCCCGGAAACGGCGCCACATGCCCCGGCGCCAGTGACGCGGCGAGGTCCGTCCCCATGATCTGACTGTAGACGGACTGCTGCGCGGGAGTTCCCGCCGCGTAACCCTCGAGCCCCCATCCGTCGAACGGCGCCCAGCGATAGAGGTTGAAGCAGTGATACGCCGGCATCCCCGAGCGGGCCACGTTGAGATTCCACGCATTCACGCGCGTGAAGAGAGCCTGGAGGTAGCCCGCCTGATAAACTGGCACCGTCGTGAAGCTCGGTTCCGCCCCTGGTCCTGTGCCGTCCCAGAAGGTCAGCCCGTTCGTCTCGGTCGTGTAGGCCGGAAGGCCCCAGAGCGATGGCGGCGTCGCATACATGAGCCACTCCTCGATGTTCGCCGATCCAAAGGGGAGATTCAACCCGGCCGCTCCACCGGCCTGGATTCGATTCGCATCGCTGGCACTGCCGAACGCATAGCCTCTCGAACCGGCGTGGATCGAGATGCCGTCGACCGGTCCGCTGGCCGCAATTGCGCTCATCATCCGGTACTGATATTCGAACCAATTGATCGGAAGCGCATCGACCGGGACGCCGGCGAAGTCGGTCGCCGGGAGGGGCCCCGCATAGGGAGAGAGCGCTTGGGGCAGGACCACGTCGTTGGGGCGAGCCGCCTTGATCGCGTTGTACACCTGGCGATAGCAGTCCGCGTAGTCCTCCGGCGTGACGTAGGTGTAGCGGTTCGTCGCCGAACTCCAGGGGAACTCACTCTGGACGTTGGTCTCGTTCCCAATCTGCCAATGCAGCGGCGTCGACACCGGGGCACCCATGTTCGCCGCCGTGGCCACGGCGAAGTTCGCACAGCGCGTGGCAAACTCGTCGTAGCGGGCCGGCAGCGGGATTGTGCCCGTTGCAGGGAGGTTGCCGGGGTCGAAGAAGCCGTAGTTCACCCGGCAGATCACCGTGTGGCCACGCGATGTGACATTGCTGAAGTTGTCCCCCGAGAAGTTCGACGGGTTGTCGCCGATGCCGACCGCCGTTGTCACCCAGCCTCGCTGCCCCGCCGCCTCAATCTGATCGAGGAAGAGATCGGGATCGGTGAAGTGATCGTGGATGCCGACGATGCCCTGGACCGGCGCGGCGACAGCGCCGCCCCCCAGCGCGACGCAGATGCAAGCGCTTGCACGCACCGACATGAAAAAAAGCCTCCCATCGAGGACCGGATCATCGTCACCACAGCATGGCACATCCCCCGCAGGACCGTCAACCCGCGCAGGCTTCAGCCCGGCCGACGCAGCAGATTGATCATCCCCTGCGTGCCCTGATCGGCCAAGCCGCTCTCCGCCGCTTCCCGGAAGAGACGCTCGGTCAGTGCGGTTCCCTCAAAGCGCCCCCCCAGCTTGCGGATCTCCTCTAGACAGAGGCGAAGGTCCTTCGCCTGCAAGTGCATCGGAAAACCGGGCGCATAGTCCCCCCTCACGATCCTCGGCGCATAGTTCGCCAAGGCCCACGAGCCAGCGGCCCCGGACGTCACGACCTGCAGCACCTTGTCCAGGTCCATGCCGCAGCGCTCGGCGAAGGCGAGGCCCTCTGCCATGCCGAGCACGTTCAGGGCACAGATGATCTGATTGACCATCTTCGTGCGCTGGCCCGCGCCGCTGGGCCCCATGTGGAGGATCCGTTTCCCGAAGCACTCGATCAGAGGGCGCACACGCTCGAAGGCCTCCGCGTCACCCCCCACCATCACCGTCAGTGTGCCGTTCCGGGCTCCGATGTCGCCCCCCGTGAGTGGAGCATCGAGCAGGGCAACCCCTTGGCGGGCCAGCCGCGCCGCGAACTGCGCCGTGGCCTCGGCCGAGATCGTCGAGCAGTCGACGATCACCGAGCCCGCCGTGGCACCTTCGGCGAGACCTCCGGGGCCGAACAGGACTCCCTCGACGTCCGGAGTGTCGCTCACGCAGATGAAAACCACATCGCTGGCCGCCGCGACATCCCGGGGACTCGCTCCGACCCGCGCCCCGCGCTCGAGCAGCGGATCGCAGCGGGCGGGAGTGCGGTTGAAGACGGTCAGATCATGGCCCGCACTCAGCAGGTGGCCAGCCATCGGGCCGCCCATGATGCCGAGGCCGACGAAGCCGACGCGCTGCCGGTTCACCGCCACTCGCGGTCGTTCTTCCTCCCCACGGCCGAGAGCATGTCATCGACGTGGGTGAACTTGATGCGAGGCGCGCCGCGGCGAGCACCGCGATTGACCTCGATCTGATCGAGGATCTTCCAGTCGTCGAACGTGACGTAGTCGATGCCGCGCTTCTCGAGGAGCGCCACCGTGGCCTCGCGTCCCTTGAGGGGCCGGACAGGCACCTTCCCCTTCGCCAGATCCTCGAACATGAGCTTGACCACGGCAGCGGAGGCCTGGCGGTGCATCCCGATGAGCCCCTTGGGCCCAGATTTCGCCCAGCCGACGACATACTGGCAGGGCACGATGTCGCCATCCCGCTTCGCCACGCGTCCCTCGCGATTCGAGATGATGCCCCGCTTCTCGTCGAAGGGCACCCCTGGCAGCGGCTTGCCCTGATACCCGATCGCCACGAGCGCCATCTGAGCCGGCAGCTCGAAGAAGTGCCCCGTGCCCTGGGCCGAGACGGTACCCTCATCGCCTTGGAAGAACTCGTTCTTCTCCATGCGGATGGCGCGCAGGCAGCCCTCGTCGTCGCCCAGGAACTCCACCGGGGAGGCGAAGAACTTGAAGCGGATCTTGCGCGGCTTGGTGCCCTCGCCGCGTGCATTGAACTCCTTGAGGAGCTCGAAGTTCTTCCACTTCGCCGAGCCTTCCCCCGCCCTCTCGAGCTCGTGGTCGGAGAAGTCGTCGAGCGTAATCTCCTCCTTCGGCACGACCGGGTCGGCCCCGTGGAGCTCGCCGAGCTCCTTGAGCTCGGCGGGCGTGAAGGCCGCCTGAACGGGCCCCCGGCGGCCCACCATCGTGATCTCGCGGACCCTGCTCTCCTTGAGCTGCCGCAGCGCGTGCTCGGCGATGTCCGTCTTCATCAGATCGTCGATGTCCCGTGCGAGGATCCGCACGACGTCCACAGCGACGTTCCCATTGCCGATCACGACGACCGACTCCGCCGAGAAGTCGAACTTGGCATCCCGATAATCAGGGTGACCATTGTACCACCCGACGAAGACGGTGGCGGGCGTCACCCCGAGAAGGTACTCGCCCGGGATGCCGAGGCGACGGTCGGCCTCGTTCCCCACCGCGTAGACGATCTGATCGTAGAGGCTCGTGAGATTGCCCACCTGGAGATCGCGCCCGAGCATCACATTGCCGAAGAAGCGGAAGTTGGCGTGCTGCGCGCTCCGCTCGTACACGTTGATGACCGACTTGATCTTCTGGTGGTCGGGAGCCACGCCGCCGCGGACAAGCCCGTAGGGGGTCGGCAGACGATCATACATGTCGACTTCGACACTGATCTGCTTCTGCGAGAGCAGCGCGTCGGCGGCGTAGAAGCCGGCCGGGCCCGATCCGACAATGGCGACGCGGAGCGGCCGCTCGCCCGTGCCAATTCTCTGCTCACTCATGAGTGCTCACAGCCTCCCGTCCGTCGCCTTTCTCCGCTGGGGTCCCTCCAGGCTCTGCCACGCGCCCCGCCCATTTTCAAGTCCTCTGGCTCGCCGTCACCGCCAGTCGGGGTGGTCGCGCTTGCCCATGATGACCAGCATGTCCTCGATCGCGCTGAACTTCACGCGGGGCGCCCCGCGCCGCTGGCCGCGGTTGACCTCGACCCGGTCGAGGATCTTCCAGTCGTGGAAGGTGACGAAGTCGATCTGACGCTCGTCGAGCAGCCGATAGATCGCCTCGCGGTCCGGCAAGTCACGCTCGGGCACGCGGCCATCGCGGAGGTCTTCGAGCACAAGCTTCGCCACGGCTCCCGAGGCCTGCTTGTGGCTGCCGATGAGTCCCTGGGGGCCGCTCTTGGCCCAGCCAGCGACATACTGGTTCGGCACCACCTCCCCCGTCGCCGGGTCCGTCACGCACCCGTCCGTGTTGGGGATGATTCCTTTCCTCTCATCGAAGGGGACCCCGGGGATGGGGCGGCCGCGATATCCAATCGACACGAGAACCATCTGGACCGGGATCTCGAAGAACTCGCCGGTCCCCTTGGCCTGCAGGCCGCCGCTCGATCCGGGAACGAGGATGTTCTTTTCCAAGCGAACAGCCCGGACACGGCCGTCGTCGTCACCGATGAACTCCACCGGCGACACGAGGAAATGGAAATGCAGCTTCCGCGGCTTGTCGCCCTTTCCACGGGTGGCGTACTCCCGCAGGAGGGCCACATTCTTCTGAGCGGCGGAGTTCTTCCCGGAAGCATCGAGCTCCGCGAGGCTCCCCTCATCCAGGTCGATCTCTCGCGGATCCACGACGGCATCAGCCTCTTCCAGATGACCCAGCTCGCGCAGCTCGGCCGGCGTGAACGCCGCCTGGACGGGGCCTCGGCGGCCCAGCAGGTGGATCTGCCGGACCTGACTCCTCTCCAGCGCGCTCAGAGCATGGCTGGCGATGTCGGTCGCCGCCAGCTCCTCCGCGTCCTGGGCCAGGATTCGCGCCACGTCCACGGCGACGTTGCCGTTGCCGACAACGGCCACGCTCTTGGCGGAGAAGTCGAATGTGGCATCGCGATAATCGGGGTGGGCGTTGTACCAGCCGACAAAGACCGTGGCCGGCGTGACCCCGATCAGGTACTCACCGGGAATGCCCAGGCGACGATCGGCCTCGTTGCCGACGGCGTAGACGATCTGGTCATAGTGCGCGACCAGGTCGGCCACCTGAACGTCACGCCCCAGCATCACGTTGCCCAGAAACCGGAAGTTCTCGTGCTGCGCGGCCCGCTCGTAGATCGCAATGACGGACTTGATCTTCTGGTGATCGGGCGCCACCCCGCCCCGGACGAGGCCGTAGGGGGTGGGCAGCCGATCGAACATGTCGACTTCGACCTCCGTCGCCGTCTGGCCGAGAAGCGCGTCAGCGCAGTAGAAGCCCGCCGGGCCCGAGCCGATGATCGCAACGCGCAGAGGGCGCTCCTTGGTGCCGATGGTCATGGATCTCACGTGCCTCGCTGTGGCTGACATGCGCGGCCCTGGCCGCAGAGCCCGGGAGCATCCGGAGCCCGGGCCCGGGAATCAAGCCCAATGAGCACGGGACCTCCACCGTCACCCCATCATGTGGAGCTCGATCCGGCGCGGCACGTGACGCCAGATCACGGTCAGCGTCACTGCGCTCATCACCGCCGCGAACAGGGCCACCGCGAGATAGCTGTCGAAGACCTCGAAGAGCCACGCGCCCGCACCCGCGCCGAGTGCCGTGCCGGCGTAGGAGATCGTGTTGCGAATCCCCAGAACGGGCCCCCGGGCCCTCTCTGGGATCACGCGCAGCATCAGCGCTTGGTAGGGAGGCACACGGGCCGCGGCCGTCGCGGACATCACGAAGAACACCGGATACACCGCCACCGGCGACGTGGCCAGAAGCGGCACGACGGCGAAGATCGGGGTGACGACGATGCTCGTCCAGATCAGGATGATGCGCGGTCCGAATCGGTCGGTCGCCTTCCCGGAGATGAGTGCCCCCACGACCGCACCGACCCCGAGTGTGACCACCTGCCAGATGCAGTCGGGCAGATCCTTGTCGAAGCGCCGGTCCATGAAGATGGGAAAGGTTGAACCCATCGCCACGATGCTCGTCAGGAGCAATCCGCCCAGCGCGAGCAGAGCGACCATCCGGCGAGAGCGCAGCAGGCGGGCCACGTGACTCTCCTCGCTCTCGTGTCCGGGCCTGAGAGGCATCCGGACCCCGTGGAGGCCCAGAACGCCAATGAGCGCCGCCACGCCGAAGACGGCGAAAGGCATCCGCCACATCGCCGACTCGGGCTCTTTCGTGGCAATGACCAGCAGGGGGATGGCCAGCGCGGCGAGCATGGCCCCGCTTGTGAGCACTCCCACCCCCACCCCCCGGCGCTCGGGCGGAACGAGGACGCCGACCCCCAACAGGAAGAGCAGCGAGAGCCCCCCCTGAAAGAGGCCCGTGAAGAAGCGTGTCAGGCAGAAGATCGAGAAAGGCCCCTCGACCGCGTTGACGAAGGACAGCGCCACAAAAGCCCACAGATTGATGAAGATGAGCAGGCCGATGCCATGGCGCCGCGCCAGAAGCCCCGAGACGAGCGTGCCGATGATGGCACCCAGGCTGGCGAAGACGATCGGCAGCGAAGCCGCTCCCGTTCCGATCTCATAGTGTCCGCTCAGAAAGTTCGGGAGAAGAATCGGATACTGCGGGTCGGTGCTGGTCCCCCAGTAGGCGAGCGTGAACAGTCCGACGATGGTCCAGGCCTTGGCGGGCGTCATCAGGTGGCGGTTGTCCCTGCGAAGAGTCCGGGGACGCTGGCACAGCGTGACCGCGTTGGAAAGCTCCAGTTCAGACCCTGACGCGGGAATTGGCTGGGCGCAGACATCCGCTTGACACACTGTGACGCCATCTCTAGGGTACGCCCCCGTGCTGCTGGGGGATGGTGCAACTGGTAGCACACCTGACTCTGGATCAGGATGTTCTAGGTTCGAGTCCTAGTCCCCCAGCCACCATCGCTCGCTGGCGCTCAGGGAGTCTCTCTGCCTCCCCTCCATCCTCGCCCCTCGCCCCCGGGCGGGGCCTCCAGCAAGTCGTCTCCCCGGCGCGCGGCCTGAACTTTGCCCAGCCACGGTGCGGCGATGAGAGCGGCCAGAATCAACAGGGCCGCAGAGGCGATCAGCAGACGAAATCTCCTTCGTCCCGCCGGGACTGTCGGCCCGCCGGCGATCTGTGCCTTGATCCAGGCCCAGTGAAGGATCAGGTGGACGGCGAATCCTGCGAGCAGGCCCACGGCCACCCAGAAGTGGACGTTGCCCCAGGCGTGCCGGTCGAGTCCCCAAAGGAGGCGAACTGCTCCGCCGCTGCGCCCCCCCTCCATGCGCCCGCTCCCGGGTGGCAAGATGAATTCCAGGACGAAACCTGTGGAGACCAGCCCGCCTGCCAAGATGAGCAGAAGCGAGTCGAGAATGAGATTGAGCCTTCCCCTTGGCATCGCCCTGTGACCGCCTTCTCGGGAAGCGGAGAGATGCTGCCCCAACTCTGCCCGGGAGTTCAAGCCATGATGATGGCCTGGGGGCTTGCCATGGCGGCACACCGTGCGAAAATCATTGACCCTGCCGACGACGGGAGGAAAGTTCAGGCGTCTTCGCGTCATGGCGTTGCAAACCCAAGAGTTTCAGCGCTCCTCCCAGCTCAGCGCACGCGGGGCCTGACGCCTGACCCACTCGCAACACGCCCGCCGGGAAGCATCTGAGGCCCATGGTGTCAGTCATTCGTCAGAGCGAGCGGTCCGTGTCACAGGTGACCGACCCCGCTGCCCTGAAACGGCTGGGCGAAGCAGTTCGCCGGGGGGACCCACAGGCCCTCTCGGCACTCATCGATCAGTTCGGGCCTGGGTTGCTGCACTACCTGGTCACCTGCACCGGCCACCAGGAGACCGCCGAGGATCTGCTGCAAGACACGCTGCTGGCGGCTGTCCGCCACTGCCACCGTCTTCGGCACCCCGAGCGTCTCCGGGCGTGGCTTTTCCGGATCGCCCGCCACACGGCGCTGAATTGGCAGCGACGCCGGCGCCGCCACCCGGACTTGGCGGCCAGCCCGCTCGACGATTTGATGCCGGGGCCTGTTGTGATAAACCGCGCCCGCGACAGGACCCAGCGCAGCGATCTCCGCCGCGTTCTGGAGGAGGCGCTGGCGACGCTGCCCAGCACCGAGCGTGACGTGATCGTGCTTCGACACTTCGAGCACCTGAGCTCCGTCGAAGTCGCTCACGTGCTCCGCGTCCGGGTGGGAACGGTGCACTCACGCACTCACCGCGGCCTGAAGCGGCTCCTTGAGCACCTTCAGGAGCGCGGGCTGACACTGGAGGCTCTTCTGTGAATTGCAGCCGGTGCCAAAGGCTGCTGGCTCCGCTCCGCGAGGGTACCCTTCGCCCCCGCGTGGCTCGAGCTGCCGCCAGCCACCTCGCCACGTGCGACGCCTGCCGAATGGTGGCTGACGCCCAGGGGCGGGTGGGAGAGGTCCTGGCGGGCTTCTCACCACCTCCCCTCCGGTCTTCGCTCCGTGAGACTCTGCTTCAGCGGGTGGCCCGCGAGGCCCCAGTACGGCCCATCCGCCCGCGAGCGGACTGGTTCCCCCGTTGGGCCCCTGCGGCCGCAGCCGCCGCGCTGTGCTTCGCGCTGACCGCCGCCGTGTGGCTGAATCTGCGAGGACACACGGATCCCTCCGTCGCCATCGCCCGGGTGGTGGTCGGTGAGGTCGAACACCGGGTGGGCGCGGACGGTCAGTGGCATCCCCTCCGGGCGGGTGACCTCCTGCCAGAGCGTAGCCAGCTGATGAGCCGCGAGAACGGCATGGCCATCGTCGAGACCGACGGGGGAGTCAGCCTCTCCATGGCTCAGCAGACCGCGGTGAGCATTGTCGACGCCGAGTCGATCGCCTGGGATGGAGGCCGCATGGTGGCCTCAGCGAGCGAGGGCCTGCGCGTGCACACGCCGGTGGGTGCGATCGTGTTTCGCCGCGCGGGAGGCAGTCTCGCCATCAGCAGCGAGGCGGGAGACGATCCCGGAGTCGCCATGGGGCCCGTCGGCGCCGTCTGGGAGAACGAGACCTCCGGTTCCGTCATCTTGCCCGCCGGTTCGACATCCGACCTGATCGGCGCGAGCGGCACCACCCGCCCCACCCGGGTCCACTTTCCCGGGTGGACGTGGCTCCAGGATCTCGAGCAGGCGCGTGCCCGCGAGCTCCTCCGCGAGACCCACCCCTCGCTCCTGCCTCCCCTCGCCCCCTCTCCCGGACGATGACCCCGCACCGGGGCGCCTCGCTCATCGAGCTCCTGGTCGCCGTCGCGGTCCTGGCGATTCTCGCGACCATTGCGGTCGTCAACATGGCGGGCGCCCAGAGCCGCGCCAAGGTCAGCGTCGCCCTCAACGACCTGCGGTTGCTCGGAAACGGGCTGGCGGCCTACTACATCGACCACAACCAGTTTCCCCCCGGCGCACGCGAGGAGTCCCTGGACGGTTTCCGGAAACTCTTCGTCCCCGTCGCCCTCGTGCCCCTCACAACACCCGTCGCCTACATGACGACCCTCATGGCGTTCGACCCGTTCAGCGGCAGCCCATCCCCCGGCGCGTTCGGCTCGGTCGACGAAGTGCTGCGGCACTCTTACGTCTACGTTCATTACCCCGACTTCGCCGTCTACAAGGGGAACCCCCGCCTGTCCCGGCGGGGATACGGCCTCACCAGTTTTGGTCCGGACAATGTCGACTCCTACGGCGTGTACCGGCCTTTTCCCGCCGAGCTCCCGGTGGAGGCGACCATGATCGGCTACCACCATGTCGTCGACACCATCTTCGATCCGACCAACGGCACCATCTCCCCCGGCGACATCACCCGCTTCGGTGGCTCCCTCGACCAGATGCCGCGGGGATGATCATGGCCGCCGCACCGGCGCGGCCTCGAGAGCCTGGATGGCTCCGGCAATCTCCTCATCGGCGAATCCATGCCCCGCGGCCTGCCTCCACATTGTCAGCGCCGCCCCGTGCTCCTGGAGAGCCGTGGCCCGGTGAGCCAGTGCCACCCACGCCAGCGGTTGTTCCGCTTCCTTGAAGATCTCCTCGAGCATGGACCCAGCTGCGACGACATCGTCGATGCTCATCTGCGCGGTGGTCACCCAGAGAGCCGAAAACCAGTTCGTCTCGCTGGGAAAGGCGTGTCTCGCCGCGGCGGCCGCTCGGATCGCGTCGATCCAGTGGCCGCCGAGTGCGAGCACCTCGATGCGGGCGAGCTGCGAATCGACCCGATCCGGATGAAGTGCAGCGTATCGCAGGATGGTGTCTGACAGGTTCCTCAGCTCGTCCCCCCTCGCAACCCTTGCCGCCTCCCACTGGCAGGCGAACAGCGAGTGGCGGAACCGCTCCCCCCACACAGCCCCTCCGACTGCCTCCACGCGTGCCGCCGTGGTTTCGGCGTGTGACACGGTGCGTCCCATGTCGAGAGTCTGCAGGTGGAGTAGCCCGTGGAACTGCACAGCCGCGAGAAGGTGGTCTGGACGCTCCCCGGGATGGCTCTCAAGCAGTCGCAGCAGGCACTCGAGCCTCACTCCGCTCAGACGGCTCAGCCTGTCGCGCACCGCCCGTGCCCTGTCGTGATCACCTGAGCGCTCCAAGAGGTCCATCAGCCGGAAGGCGTTGGACTGGTCGAACGGGTGCCGGCTCCACAGGTGCCACCGAAGGTCTCGTTCGTGCTCTTCGAGCGACGCTCCCTGCGCAATCGCAGCCCGTCCGGCCAAAAAAGCATCGAGGCTGGCAGCGGGGCTCAGCGTGTATCCGGAGAGAGAGGGAGCGAGCCCCAGCGCAACGCTCGCCCCCGTGAGCATGCGTTCCACCTCGGGATCTTGCCAGCGGCTCAGGTCGAACAGGGCAAGGGCGGCTTGACGCCGCAACTCTGCACTGGCCGACAGCCGGAGAACTTGGAGTCGAGCCGTCCTCGGCTCGACAGATTCGAGGCGACGGAGGACATCCGCCCCCCCCTGCTGCTCACCGTTCACGAGCCGAGAGGACCCCTCGAAGAGGAGGATAAGCGGGCTGCTGTGGCCAGATTCCAGATGACTCCGATCCAGGGGCGGCCAAGGAAACTCGCCGGGGGCCGCGCTCCTCAGTGCGCCGCGCAGTCGCAGATGCGATTCGACATGAGGCGCACGCAGCCCTGCCGAGATCACAACAACCAGACAGGTGATGACATGGGCTGTCGCGAGAGCCGTGAGACGGCCCGCTCCCCTTCGCGGCCAGGGAGGGAGCCCACGCGCGGGCCCCAGCAACCAGGGAGTCAACACCGTGACGAAAATGCCCGCGCCGAGGGCGAGACTGACGTGGGCATTCGATGGCCGGAGGAGCGAGAGAGTCCAGAGATCTCCCTCGGTCAAGGCCAAAGGACTTCCCGTGACAGCGGCGACCAAGTCCCTGAAGATGGGAAAGTGCCCCCACCAGTCCTCCGCAACGAGCTCGCGGCTCCAGAGAATCGCCAGAGCCGCGTTCAAGCCCAGGAGTCCCGCAGTCACGCCGATCCCCACCGCACGCCGGATGGTCCCACCGGGAAGCAGTTCAAGCATGGAAGCGAAGCCGAAGGCAAGGAGGGGCATCGCCTCGCACCATCGCCGTCCGCCAAAGGCCACTCCACCCCACCAGTCGCGGACGGAGGCGTTGATCATCCACAGGCCCGACAGGGATACGATCCCGCCAAGCCCCAGCGCGGGCGCACGCCGCACCCAGAGCGGCAACCCAATCAGCGCGAGAATCAGCCACGGATGACTGGTCAAGAGCCCGTACCAGCGGGAAAAGAGCACCTCCGTCAGGGCCCAGCTCCCCATGTCACGAAAGAAGGTGCTCCCATGGGGAGAGCTGAAGGGAGAACCCAGCGTGGCGTTCCATGCGGCCAACTGAATCGAGAAGACGAGTGTGGCAGCGCCAGCAGCCATCAGGCTTCGCGTCAGAGCCCGCCTCCGGCAAGGTCCGCGAATCACACGGAGGAGATAGATCATCGCCGCCGGAGCGCCCCACACGAGGGCAGACCATCGAAGCAGTCCTCCCAGCCCGATGGCCAAACCGAGGGCCCAGTCCGAAGAGAGGCGCCGGGAAGACAGGGCACCGCACTCGCCCCGGCTTTCGTCCCAGAGCTTCACCGTGAGCCACCAGACGACTGCCGATGCCCACAGGCTGTGAGCATGTGCCATGGCCGAGTGGAGCGTCATGTAGGCGAGAGCAGGTGAACCGAAGACCGCCAAGGCCGCGGCCGCGGCGCTGGTACCGGCGCCGTGAAATCGGCGAAGCGTGGAGTGGACGAGGAGCAGGCCGTGAAACCCGAGTCCAAGCCCGATGAGCGATACGGCCGCCCGCAGCGGCCATGCGTGGCGATCCAGACTCGACTCGTGGCGCCACGACTCGATGAGCCCCGCGACGAGAACGGCAGGGAACTCGAGCACGGACGGTCCGATGCTGAAGTGAGGCCGCAGCACACCGGCATCGCTGATGAACTCCGAGCCGAGGAACATCTCATCGGGGTTCATCGTGGAGCTCATCAGGTCGTTCGACAGGTCGAGGTCGCCGTCGAGCAGCACGGACGTCAGCCAGTTGTGGTATCCATTCTCATCGTATCCCGCGCCGTTCCACACTCGGAACAGCCCAAGCGCGAGGAGGAGCGTCACCACCGTCAAGACCAGGGTGGCTCCTCGATCGGACATCGCGGCTCAGCCCGAGACGCTGCTGGACCGTTGAGAGACGAGAGAGAGGGCTGCGTCCGTCGACACCAGCCGCGAGCCCGCCTCCATCACCTCGCGCTCGGCCTGGGCGGCGGTCTCCGGGCTGTCGATGGTGACGGCGTCTCTCACGACGCGGCAGGGAAGACCGAAGCGACGGAGGGCTCGGAGCGCCGCGATGACACCGCGCTCGAACGAGAGGCCGAACAGCAGCGCCGTCCGGCCGTAGATCTGCTCGATCACGGCGAGGGCATTCGGATTGCTGAGCGGGTCGAAGGAGAGCTTCTCCAGGACTGTCTGCGCCGGGAGGGGCCGCGGCACGTCCATGCCTCGCTGGGTGCTGATGACAACGGCTCCGGGGAGCAGCGTTCCCTCAACCTTCTCGGCCCCGGGGGAGCCGGCGACGCAGATTCCTCCGGTCTCACCGTGGACTTTGTCGTCCGGCGCGAAAGCGCAGACCGTCGAGATGAGAGGCAGGCGCGAGTCCGCAGCCAATGAGACGAGTCGCCGAATGAAGGGGAGTGCACTCTCGGAACCGGGACACATCTCGGCCATGCCCCGCTGCGTGTCGCAGTCGACGAAGACGAATGACTGGGCGGAGTTCACGTTGGGCGGCTACCTCAGTTCCGAGGCTCGGCAACGGCCATGACCTCGAATCCGACATCATCAAAGAGGACGCGGCCACTCGTCTTGCTCGCCTCGCGGCTCTGGGCCAAGTAGATGCGGTCGAGCGTGAAGGGCGCTTCGGCCCGGGCCTCCGGATTGTCCCAGTGGGCACGCAGATTCGTCAGATCGGCCTCCACCCACCGCCACTCGCCGCTCCAGTGAATGCCGCGGGTGCCATTCGTGAAATCGACGACAAAGAGCTCGTGATCCCGGTCGGAGACGATGCCGCGGAGCCATGCGGCTCCACCGTCGCCGCGGACCTGCAGCCCCACACGCCGCGCCTCGGAAGACAGCGGAACGCCGAGCGTGATGTGAGCCGTGCTGGTCCCTCCGGGGGACATCGCGTAGTCAATGGCCAGCGCTCGCTCACCGGCGAACGCCTCATCGGTCCAAGAGAGCGCCGTCCGGCCCGTGTCGAAGTTGACCAGCTCGAGCGAGGGGAGTTCCGCGCGCGCCTCGAGCCCGTCGGCGACGCGTCGCTCGAGGTGCCCCACCACGAGGGGAAAGGAGGTCAGCGGGGCCAGACTCTCATCGCCCACCCGGAGTATCTCAAGCAGTCCGCGCCCCTCACGGAGCCCGGTGAGTGTCAGCCGGTCGCGCTCGTCTCGCCCGATGGCCGCGAGGTCCTCGGGCGAAGCCGCCAGCGCGACGTCGTGCCGGGGGATGGCGATGCGACGCCCATCGGAGGCGAAAGCTCGCGGGTGAAGTGTCACGCGCTCCCCAGCGGCCACTTCGAGCGGCGCGGGCAACAACGTCCAGCGCGCAATGGCGGCGCGCTCCGACCTGGTGTCCACGGCCGGAGCGTCGGCCATCGCTGGCAAGGGATTCCAGCCTTCATCAAAGAACCGAATGGGAAAGCGACCGTCCAGTTCTTCGGGGAGGAGCACCCCCTCGGGGCCTCCGAGAACATGGACGGCAGCGTCAGTTCGGACGCTGCTCAGGATGACCAGTCCATTGGTCACTGGCCGTTCGCCATTCGCGTCGCTGGGGGAGCTCTCCGTCGCTCCCCTCACCCAGAGGGACGACGAGCCCCCTCCGTCGAAGTTCATGGCGTCGACGGCCCCGTGTGCCAGCATCCACTCCGCACACTCGATCAAGTCCATTCCGCGGCTCACATCCTGCTGCCGGCCATCGACCACCATGAGAATCAGGCTGTGCCGACCAGGGCCGAGCCCGATGACGGACCGCGGGTGACGATCGGTGATGAAGGCGGGGCGGAATCCCTGTTCGCCCTCAGCGCTCACCTGGACCTCGCCGCTGCTCAGCAGAATGGGCCCACCCCCCAGAGCCCACTCGACAGGACCATCGAACCCGGTGCATTCGAGGACGATCTCGACCGAGCCTTCGCGGCCCATCGCTTCGACCTCGGCCCGCCGGTCCCCGTAGCCGACGAGCGCAAGGGTCCTCTCCGGCCATCCCTCCGTGAATTCCCCGGAGGCGATCTCCGTGAGCCAGCCGCTCATGGGCTCGTGGATGCGCACGGCGTCCACGCCGCGAATGGCGACGGCCGCGAAAGCGCTCGCGTCCGCCGACGCGAGCCGCGCCGGTGGGAACGGGGGGAAGTCCTCGTTCAGCGAGTGCGCCGTGTAGAGAACCACACCGCCGCCTCCGCTCATCGCCTGAGGAGCCCCGAGATTGACGTCGTCGATTTCCGCACTGGCGCCGGCCGCGTGGATTTCGAAGCGGAAGTTCATCCGGCCCATCTGGAGCTGTCCATCGGTGGTCCGCACAATTGCCGGACGCCCGTTTCCCAAGGTCAGCACCTCGCCCCCGATGACGCAGAGACCCACGGGGCGGCCATTCTCCCCCCAGAAGTCGGCGTTGATCGCCGCGATGGGGCGGTGCTCTCCGCTGACACAGGCCGGGGCCATGGTACTCAGCAGCTCATTGCCCTCGGCCCTCTCGCCGGCCTTGACGGCCGTCAGCGCCAGCCCCCTCGCCTCGAGATCGGCCGTCACCCAGTTGATGAAGAGCGGCTCATCCCAGGCATAGAGCTGGTGATGCTCGATGCCCAACCCGACGGGCCGCGAGCGATCGAGGTTCTCCTCGAGACCGATGGGGAGCGACTCATCGAGGAAAAGCCCATCCGTCCAGGCGGCCGACAGACTGGCTGCGGCACCGAGTGCCCCGGCGGCGATCCAATGTCTCATCACTCCGCCTCGACCGAGACCGCTGCGCCGGAGACATTCGGCCCCCTCCGGTCGAAAGAGGCCAGCATCACAACGACGTCATCCTGAATACTCTCGGCCGAGCGGGTCGGCAGAATGTAGCCGTTGACGATGAAGGAGAACACCAGCTGCTCGCCGTCCGCCGTCGACACGTATCCCGACAGTGCCCGGACGTTCGAGATCGTCCCTGTCTTCGCGCGGCAATTGCCCTGGGCAGGGGTGCCGGTCATTCGGCGCGCGATCGTCCCGTCGACACCTGCGATGGGGAACGAGTTGATCCACGGCTCCCACACCGGGGTGCGGCGCATCCCCCGGAG
This sequence comes from Candidatus Sumerlaeia bacterium, assembly GCA_013360565.1. Classification (GTDB taxonomy): domain Bacteria; phylum Sumerlaeota; class Sumerlaeia; order JABWBI01; family JABWBI01; genus JABWBI01. The sequence continues at coordinate 27,785 of JABWBI010000002.1, forward strand.
GATGTCCACGATCTGACGCGGGCTCAGGTAGTTGTAGCGCGAGAGGCCGGAGCCGTCCATGAAGGCATACGTGCCGGGCCCGACCCCCAGGTCGGCGAGCACCCGCTCGACCTCCGTCCGGCCGGCTTCGAACGAGCCGAGTCCCGTCGCCAGCCAGCCCATCGTGCGGACCATCGTCTCCGCGTACATGTTCTGGCTCCGCTTCATCAGCACCGCGATGATCTCGGCGAGCGGGGGGGACTCATGGTGACAGAGGACCGGAAAATCGCGCGCGGAGTGCTCCCACCCCGCGATGGCATCGCAGTCCCTCGCCTCGCCGTCGATGGCGATGCCCTCCTCGCGGAGAACTTCGGCCAGAACAGTCACGTAGAACAGGGTCGGATTGGTGATCGAGGCGGTGCGCACGAAGGGCCGGCTCCCCGCCACCGCCGTGCCGGTCACCGTGATCGTGTTCGAGCCCTGGGGGCGCCGGAATGAGGCGCTGTTGACTCCGGCCGGTACGACCTCGAGGTCGTTGACGATCTGGTAAAAGGCACTGGGGACGTTTCCCTCGATCACCGCCTCGCCGCCCATGCTCGCCGGGGGCGTGATCGTGAAGTCGACGTAGTTCTCGTTGAACTGAAGCGGCCCAACCTCCGCGGAATACCAGGAGGAGAGACCGTCATGTGCCCAGCCGTAGCCCAGGTGCTCGTCGTCGAAGGTGTTGTCGTCGCCGATGACATCGCCCGCGATGCGCGTGATCCCCATCTCCTTGAGCTCTCCGGCCCACCGCCGGAAGACATCGCGGGGATCCTCCAGGAAGCGCGTGTACAGCGTCGGGTCGCCATTGCCGAAGACGACCAGATTCCCCTGCAGCGTCTCTCCGCGGATCTCCCCGTCCCGGCAGACATAGGTGTCGAACCGGAAGTCAGGCCCCAGGGAGAGCAGCGCCGCGGCCGTCGTCGGGATCTTCTCGTTCGAAGCCGGCATGAACAGCCGGTTGGCGTTCTGCTCGTACCACACGCGCCCAGTGTCGAGGGACTGGATCAGGACCCCCCAGTGTGCGTGGGCGAAGTCGGGGTCGGCGAACCGCGCGGCGACTTCCCGGGCCAGTGACGCGACGGGATCGCTGGGCGACGCCGGCTCCGGCGCGGCGTAGTGCGTCTGGGAGGTGTTCAGCGAATGAACGCAGCCGAGGCTGGTGAGGACGAGGAGTGACAGCGCAGTGAGGCGGCGCATGGGTGCGAATCGACTCCAGGGGCGATCTTCGGCGCCCCTCCGGCGGGCGCGCGGGGACCAAGGAGATACGGGAAAGCAAGCTCACTTGCCAAGTCCCATCTCATGCACGGCTTCGGGCTTCACTTTCGCACGGACACCCCCGATAATGGGGGGATGAATCCGGGCGACATCCGCACCTCGGCGTACCAGGGGGTCAAGTGGGCGGCGGTCGCATCCTACTCCACGCGGCTGGTCCGGCTCGCCGTGCTCTTCGTGATGATGGGCCTCCTCGGCCCCGAGGAGTTCGGCCTCCTGGGCATCGCCTCCATCGTGCTGGCCATCACCTCGAACTTCTCGGAACTCGGCGTCGGCCAAGCGCTGATCTGGCACCGCGGAAAGCACAGCGACCGCGACCCGGCGCTGGCCATGGACACCGGCCTGATACTCGTCATGGCACTCAATCTGACGGTCATCGCTCTCATGATGGCCGGCGCGCCGCTGATCTCCGCCTTCTTTCAGGAGCCCCGCGCAACTCCGGTCACGCGCGTGCTGCTGATCGGTCTTTTTCTCTCCACGCTGACCATCGTGCCGCGGTCGATGCTGGAGCGAAACCTGCAGTTCAAGGCCGCCGTCTGGCCCGAAGTCCTCCCGGGCATCGTCTCCGGCTTGGTCTCTATCCCCCTGGCCATCGTCTGGCGAAGCGTCTGGGCCCTCGTCGCGGGTCAGATGGTCTCCTATGCCCTGCGCCTCGCGCTGTATTGGTGGACCGCCCGCTGGCGTCCCCGGCTCAGATTCGACCGCGAGACCTGCCGCGAGATGCTCGGCTTCGGCCTGTCGGTTCTGGGGGCGTCGCTGATCGCCACCGTCGGTGGCATCTTCCCCCCGGCGGTGATCGGGCGCGAGGTCGGCACCGAGGCGCTGGGTGTCTTCAACAACGCCGAGAAGATATCGGCCTTCCCCTTCTTCGCGATCATCTATGTGGTTGGTCGCGTGATGTTCCCGGTCTACAGCCGGCTCCGCGAGGACAGCGGGAGCCTGCGAACGGCGGTCGCCGAGGCCATCAAGCTGATCGCCGTCGCCTCCGTCCCGCTGTGCATCGGTGGTGCCGTGATCTTCCCCGCCCTCGAACTCCAGCTCTTCGACGGTAAGTGGCACGAGATGTACGTTCCCCTGCTGATCTTGATGCTGTACGTGCTCCAGAGGTCCGTCGGTTCGGTGACGGGAGACGTCCTCAAGGCCGTCGGACGTCCGAACCTCATTCAGCTGCTGACATTGCTCCGCGTAGGGGTGACCATCCCTGCCGTGCTGGCCGGTGTCTGGCTGGCGGGCCTCAACGGGGCTGCGCTCGGAATGCTTCTGGCCGGCACCGTGTCGCTCGTGGCGGAGCTCCGCATCCAACGCCGGTTCGTGAACCTCGGAGTGGCGGCGGTCGCTGACGCTGTCAAGGTGCCGGTCGCCGCGGGATGTCTCTCGGCAGCGGTGGCGGCGGCGTTCACCTCCCCCTGGCTCTTCGGGCCGACGCCGGCCGGCCTGATCGGCGGGGTCGCCTCGGGCGCCTTGGTCTATCTGTGGGCCCTCGCGCACTTCGAGCGCTCCCTGCTGCGCGATGTCCATGCCTCGATCTTCGGAAAGCGGGCGACAGCGGCCGCCGTCCTCACACCCTGACTCCCGGGAGGGAATCTCCACAATGGCGCCTGGCGCGTGGTTTGTCCGCCACATCACCTATCCCATCCTCTTCCCGCTTCTGCGCGGAGTGCGCGGCCGGGACGCTCTCGAGATGTACGCGCACTACCTGGAGAGCGAGCGCTGGCCCATCGAGCGCCACCGCGAAGTCCAGTGGAGCGCCATCCAGCGTCTCCTCGCGCACGCGCACGAGAACTGCCCCTTCCACCGCGCCCGGATGATCTCGATCGGCGCCGAGCCGGGCGACTTCAAGTCGCTCGAGGATTACGCCAGATTGCCTGTGCTGACCCGGGAGGACGTGCAGCGGAACCTGCCGGACCTCATCTCGAGGACCGCCAAGCGGGGGGCCTGGGAGCTGAACTCCACATCCGGATCGACAGGGACACCGCTGAGCTTCGGCGTCGATCATCAGCGGTACATGCGAGTGCGCGCCGTCCTGCACCGCAACCAAGGCTGGATGGGGCTCAGGCTCGGCGAGCGCCACGCCCTTCTCTGGGCCGCCTTTGCCGAAACGCGCACGGCCAAGTCGCGGCTCCACCGCTTCGCTCACTGGGCGATGAATCAGCAGCTCCACTCGGCTTGGGAGCTCGGCGACGAGGATCTGCGCAGCGTCAACGACCAGATGCGCCGGTGGGGCGCAAAGGTGCTGACCTCGTTCAGCTCGACGCTCGTCACCTATGCCCGCGCCATCGAGCGGCTGCGGCTCCAGACCCCGCGGTTTCTCGGCATCATCTCCACGGGAGAGACGCTGTTCCCCCAGCAGCGAGATCTCATCGAGGCCGCCTTCGGCTGCAGAGTGTTCAACCGCTACGGCGACATGGAACTCGGCGACATCGCCCATGAGTGCGAAGCTCACGACGGCATGCATCTCAACGAGGAACGGATCTACACCGAGATCGTGCCTGACCCCACTCTGCGAGACGGCACCGGGGACGTTGTGTGCACCGATCTGGACAACTGGTCGATGCCCTTCCTCCGCTATCGCACCGGCGACATGGCGCGCTGGCACGAGCGCCCCAGCGACTGCGCCTGCGGCCGGCCGCTGCGCCGGTTCGCCGAGGTCCAGGGCCGGCGCTACGACATCGTCGTCGACAGGGACGGCACACCGATCAACGGCCTTGTCCTCGAGGACATCGGCTCAGGCGCCGAGGGAGTCGCCTCCTTCCAGTGTGTCCAGCGTGCTCCTGATCGCCTCCTGTTCCGGGTCATCCCGCTGCCGGGATTCGACCGGGACACGATCCACCACAATCTCCTCGAGCGCTCCAGGCGCTCCATCGGCCCCGAGCGCTTCCAGATCGACCTCGAACTCGTCGACGAGATCGCCCCGACGAAGAGCGGGAAGCTGAGACAGATCGTGGTGGAGATGGACGGGTGACGTGGCCTCTCCCTCCGGAGATGAGGACCGTATCCATCTCACCGTGGCGGACTCGTCTCATTCGACGGGTGACCGGGCGAATGCCTCCGGATGGATCACTCTCGCCAGGAGTTCGATCTGCTCCGGCAGCCGGGGGCCAGGAATGGTGAGACGCGGGTCCGTCAGCAGGCGGACGCGCCCGTTGACGACGGCATCGACGCCGGGCAGCTCGCGGCGGTACAGCGCCAGCTCCGCCGCGATCTGCTCGGGCGTGGGACTCGCATTCTCCAGGCAAGTGTCGATGATGACCTCGGGGTCGGACCCGAGAATGATCTCCCGGCTGATCTCCGGATAGGCTCCGAGTGCATTCTCCAACACATTGACCGCCCCGGCGCGCTCTGCGAGCTCGCTGACGAACGACGTGGGCCCCGCCGCATAGAGACTCTGGAACGTCCCGGGCTCCCGCCCGATCAGCACAAGCGTCCGGCGCGGGGGGATCCCCTCCAGACTTGCGGCCAGGGAAGTCATTCTCGCGTCCATGGCGCCGACGAGAGCCTCGCCGCTCGCCAGAGCCCCTGACTGGCCCGCGATGGCGAGGATGCCATCGCGCACCTGGGCAATCGAGTCCGACTGGACTTGCAGCACGGGAATCCCAGCCGCCGTCAGAGGCGCGTAGAGATCATGGGCGCTCGTGATGCAGATGGCGAGGTCCGGATCGAGGGCGAAGACCCGCTCCCAGTCGACGTTGAGCAACCCCCCGATCGACGGAAGGTTCCGCGCCTCAGCCGGCCAGGCGCAGAAGTCGGTGCGGCCGATCACGCGTTCCCCGAGTCCAAGAGCGAAGAGGGTCTCGGTGACATGTGGCGCCAGCGACAGAATGCGATGTGGCGGCGGCCCGGAGGGCACCGGCGCCGCTGCGGCCGGGAGGACCGCTGTGGAGAGAAGGAGAGTGAGAAGCGATTTCATCGACCGTGTCATGGTCTCACCCCTGTCCAGCGGGGGCAAGTGCGGGGTGCCCCGCCCGCGAATCGGGGGGTCAACTTCCCCCAGGCCGGGTCCGATAAGAGACCAGACGCTTCGCCCCGGCCAGGGGGCAAGCGGGCTCTTTTCAGCGACGCGAGGAGAAAACCAGGGGCTCCCATGCCATCCGTTGACCACATCCTCGGGATTGACCTCGGCACAACGAACTCGGTGATGGCCCTGATCGAAGGCGAAAACCCCCGTGTCATTCCCAATGCCGAGGGTCAGAACAAGACGCCGAGCGTCGTCTCCTTCTTGCCGAACGGCGACGTGGTGGTTGGGGAGATCGCCCGGCGACAGGCGGCGACGAACGTTCAGCGGACGATCTTCTCGGTCAAGCGCCTGATGGGCCGACAGATTGAGGAGCTCGGCGACGATCTGGACTTCTTCACGTGCCCCATCGTCTCGAAGGACGGACTTGCCGCTCTCGACATCGGGGGCCGGGTCATGACTCCCTCCGAAGTGTCCGCCCTGATCCTGAAGAAACTCCGGGACGATGCGGAGGCGTATCTCGGACACGAGATCAGCAAGGCCATCATCACCGTCCCCGCCTACTTCGACGACCGGCAGCGGCATGCCACGGTCGAGGCGGGCCGTCTCGCCGGCCTCGAGGTGCTGCGGATCATCAACGAGCCGACCGCGGCGGCGATGGCCTATGGCCTCAACAAGACGGCCGAGGAGCGCATCGCCGTCTTCGATTTCGGTGGCGGGACCTTCGATCTCTCGGTTCTCGACATCTCCGGAGGTGCCTTCGAGGTCGTGACCAGCCTCGGCGATTCGCATCTGGGAGGCGACGACATCGACCATGCCATCGTCGACCACATGCTCGAGGAGTTCCACCGGCAGCACGGCATCGACCTCGGCGCCGACGACCTCGCGATCCGCCGCCTCAAGGAGGCCGCCGAGAAGGCCAAGTGCGAACTCTCGGGGACCAGCTCCACGCTGATCTCGCTCCCCTTCATCGGCCAGACGCCCGACGGTCAGCCCGTGCACCTCGAGATGACGCTGAACCGGGACGTGCTCGAGGCCATGGCCGAGCCCTTCGTCCAGCGCTGCCTCGACTGCTGTCGCCAGGCGCTCAGCGATGCCGGGCTCGCCGTCCGTGACATCGCACGGGTGATTCTTGTCGGCGGCTCCACGCGGATTCCCCTCGTCCAGGAGGCCGTCGAAGACTTCTTTGGCATCCCCCCCGACCGCGGCGTGAATCCCGACGAGATCGTCGCTCAGGGCGCTGCAACCCAGGGCGGTGTGATGTCCGGCGCGCTGGAGGAGGTCGTGCTCCTCGAAGTCACCCCCTTCGCGCTCGGAATCGAGACGAAGGGGGACCAGATCTCGAAGGTCATCGACAAGAATGCGACGATTCCCATCAAGGCCGCCAAGGTGTTCACGACCACGGAGGACGATCAGCCGCTCGTCAACATCCACGTCGTCCAGGGAGAGGGGATGAAGGCCTCGGAGGCCGTGAGCCTCGGCAAGTTCACCCTGACCGACATCGCCGCGGCGAAGGCGGGCGTCCCCCGTATCCGGGTCACTTTCACCGTCAACGCGGACGGCATCGTCGAGATCGAGGCCGAGGACCTCGCCTCGGGGCAGGCCAAGAGCCTGCGCATCCTGCACACTTTCGAGCGCCGGGGACCTGTCGCCATCGGCGGCGACGCCGAGGAGTCGCGTCAGCGCCGGCCCAATCGCTGGCGCGACCGCCGTCGCCGCCTGCGCACCGGCGAGGGGCTCGCCAAGGAATCCTTGACCGGCGTTCCGCTCAACGCCCGCGTTCCCGCACCCGGCAGTGACGCGGTGAGCCCGATGCCGGCCCGGCGCGAGGAGTCGGGTCCTCAGGACGTCGACTTCGCCGCCGCAGCGACCAACCCCTGCGGTCCTCCGCACCTCTCCAATTCGGGAGCCGGCGGACGGCCAGACATGAGCTCCACCGAGGCGAATCGCCTCCTCGCCGAGGTCCAGCGCCTGCTCGAGAGGCGCGCAACCGACACCATCGCGCACGAGGCCTACCGGGCCGCCGTCCGAGTCCTCGAAGAGCGGCTGCGTCAGACCTCCGACGACGCGGTGACACTGCGTCTTCTGGGTGAAGTGCAGCTGATGCTCGGCAACTTCACCGAGGCAAGGAACCTCTTCCAGCGCCACGTGCGCCGGCATCCGGACCTGACCTCAGAGATTCGCTCCTGCTACGACCGGCTCCTCACGCTCTGCCCGCAGGCAATGGAGGCGCGGCTCGACCGGGCCCGGGTCATCGCCAAGATGGGCGACCTCGATGCGGCGATCGCCGACCTCGAGAACCTCGGCGGCGCGGAGACCCGCAGCGCGGCGGCCATCGAGCTGATGATCGAACTGCTCAGGCAGCGTGTCGAGCAGACGGGCGACTCCGCCACCGAGTTCAAACTCGTCAAGCTTCATCTCCAGCAGAACGACCTCGATGAGGCGATCGCCATCCTCCAGCGGCTCGTGAACCGCGACAGCTGCGCCGAGCGGGCCGGCAAAGTGCTCGGCCTCTGCTTCTGGCAGAAGCACATGCACTATCTGGCGTGGCAGCGCTTCCGCGCCCTCCCCTTCAACGACGAGATCAAGGATATCCTGTACCGCCTGAGCCAGGACATGGAGGCGGCCGAGGACTGGGAAGGGGCGCGCCAGGTCCTCGACCATCTGGCGCAGCGCGATCCGGGGCACCGCGACGTGGCGCAGCGCCTGGAGAGTGTCCGGACCCGCGTCCGCCAGTCGCGGGGCAAGCGCCCCACCTCGCAGAGCGACGTCTTCGGCACGCTCAACACGCCCGAGAGCCAGATCGACGACGTCCGCTTCTCCATCCTGGGCGAGATCAACCGCGGCAGCATGGGCGTCATCTACAAGGCCAAGGACAACGTCCTCGACGAGATCGTCGCGATCAAGGTCCTCAACGCCTTCCTCTGCTCCGATCCCCAGGCCGTCGACCGCTTCAAGCGCGAGGCCCGGGCGGCCAAGCGCCTCTCGCATCCGAACATCGTGCGCATCCACGACATGTTCGAGAAGGGGACGAAGAAGTTCCTCTCGATGGAGTTCATTGACGGCTCCGACCTCAAGTCGATCCTGCGCACACAGGGCCGCATCGATCCCGCCGAGGTCATCCGCGTCGCGAGCGAGGTCTGCATCGCCCTGGCGTATGCGCACCGGCTCGAGATCATCCACCGGGACATCAAGCCGGCGAACATCATGATCACCCAGCGGACCCGCGCCGTGAAGATCACAGACTTCGGCATCGCCAAGTCGCTCTCACCTGCCGACCGCTCCTCGACCGGGACGCTGGTGATGGGCACTCCCCTCTACATGGCCCCTGAGCAGGTCGAGGGCAAGCCCGTCGATGCGAGAACGGATCTCTACTCCCTCGGTGTGCTCATGTACGAGCTGGTCTCCGGCAAGCCCCCGTTCAACGAAGGCAACATTGAGTATCACCATCTCCACACCGAGCCCGAGCCCCCCGCCGACTGCCCCTCTCTCCTGCGCGATGTCATCATGCGCTGTCTCGCCAAGCCGCGGGAGGAGCGCTTCCAGTCGGCCGACGAGCTCCTCGCTCAGCTCAAGGGCCTCTCGCTTGCCGGCACAGATGCCGGTCTCGGCGTCCGCTCCGTCGCCGCCTCTTGACTTGCCTCCCCCGGGGACTGTGACATGATCGGACCCCATGAGCGAGAGCACTGAGCAGCACCGCCGCGACGCCCAGAGTCAGGGCTCCATCGCCTGCGCGGTCATCACTGTGTCGGACACGCGGACGCCCGAGACGGACGGCGGCGGCGCGCTGATCGCCGATCTGCTGGTCTCAGCCTCGCACAGGGTCGTCTCACGCCTCATCGTGAAGGACGAGGCGAAGCAGATCGCCGGCGCCCTGCGCGAGATCAAGCTCGGCAAGACGGTCCAGGCCGTGATGATCACCGGCGGAACGGGAATCACGCGGCGCGATGTGACCCCCGACATCGTCGAGAGCTTCCTCGACAAGCGCCTCGACGGGTTCGGTGAGATCTTCCGCGTGCTCTCGTTCGAGGAGATCGGCCCCGCCGCGATGCTCTCGCGCGCCGTCGCCGGCGTCATGGGCGAGATCCTCGTCTTCGCCATGCCCGGCTCCACCGCCGCCGTCCGGCTCGCCATGGAGCGCCTGATCATCCCGGATCTCCGGCACCTCGTCCACGAGGCGCGGAAGTGACCGCGGGCTCCCCGAGAGCGGCTGGCGGGGCAATGTGAACTCGATCCTCGTCAAGTCGACCAACTGGGTCGGCGACGCCGTACTCCAGACGCCGGCCCTGCGGGCGCTCCGGCGCGGCTTTCCGCAGGCCCACCTGGTACTGATCGCGCGTCCCTGGGTCGCCCCGCTTTTCGAGCAGCACCCGGACCTCGATGAGCTGATCATCGAGCCCGCGGACAGGCGCGAACGGGGGGGGCTGGCCCGGCGACTGCGCGCTCGCTCCTGGGACCTGGGCCTCGCGTTCCCCAACAGTCTCTCGGCCGCCTGGCTGCTCTGGAGAGCGGGTGCCAAGCGCCGGCGTGGCTATTCGCGCGACATGAGGGGGCTACTTCTGACCGACCCCATCCGGCTCGCCCCCTCCCTGCTCCATGGCCACGAGGTCGACTACTATCTCCACCTCCTCCGCGGACTGACGGACTTCCACGAGGCGGCACGGCGCCCCTTCGTGCCGCCTCAGCCGGGCGCCGCCGAGGCGGCGCTTGCCACCGTGACCGAACTGCTCCGATCCGACCAGATCGATGCGGCAGCCGCTCCTCTCCTGGGCATCGGCGCCGCCGCGGCATTCGGCACCGCGAAGCGTTGGCTTCCGGAGAGATTTGCCGCCTGCGCTCGGGCACTGCGTGAACGCCACGGGCTCATCCCCGTGCTGCTCGGCTCCCAGACGGAGGCGGACACGACGCGCGAGTTGGCGCGGCTCATCGGACCGCCGGTCGCCGACACCGCGGGCAGGATCGGACTCGCCGGCCTTGTCGGCCTCCTCGCCCGTGTCCGTCTCTTCTTGACCAACGACTCCGGGCCCATGCACATCGCCGCCGCCCAGAACACACCCGTTGTCGCCATCTTCGGCCCCACCAATTGGCGCACGACGGCTCCCCTGAGCCCGCGGGCCAGGGTCGTTCGCCACCCCGTCGACTGCGCCCCGTGCCTGCTGCGGCACTGCCCCATCGATCACCGGTGCATGCAGGGAGTCGGCGTCTCGCGCGTCCTCGCCGCCGCGGAAGAACTGTTGACGGCCTGACGGCACGGCCCCTTGACTGAGCCCGGCCCATCCTCAGCACACGCGAACGAGTCCTCCCCCCATGCCCCGCGAGAGATCCCCCTTCATCACCGTCGACGGCGTCACCTACGAGCGTCTGCCCATCCGGACCCACGTCATCACCGAGGCCGATGACATCGCCGAGGTCGCCGACCGCTATTCCCGCGACGTGAGGCGGCCGGGTGACATCCTCTTCGCCTCGGAGAAGGTCGTCGCCGTCACTCAGGGCCGCGCCCTGCGGGAGTCGGAGATGAAGATCGGTCTCACCGCGCGGATCCTCTGGCGCTTCGTGACGAAGAGTCCGCACGGCGTCGGGCTTCGGCGCCCCTCGTCGATGCAGTGCGCCGTCAACGAGTGTGGCGCCGCCCGCATCTGGCTCGCGACGGCCGCGGGCGCACTCGGGAAGCTCCTGCGCCGCCGGGGCTGGTTCTACCGCGTCGCCGGAATGCAGGCCGCCACCATCGACGCCGCGGGGACCAGCCCCCTTCAGCCCGACCGCGTCATCATGGGCCCCAAAGACCCTGAGCGGGTCGCCCAGCGGATCAGCGTGGCCACCGGACTCGAGGCCGCCATCGTGGATGTCAACGACATCGGCGGTTCGTGGGTGCTGGGCGCAACCCCCGGGGTCGACCGGCCCCTCGTCGAGCGCATTCTCAAAGACAACCCCCTCGGCCAGAAGGCCGAGCAGACTCCCATCGGCCTGATCCGCGTCAGTCCGCGCTGAAGGCGCTCAGCTCCACGGGGATCGTGCCGAGACTGATCGCGTGAGATTGATTCAGCGTCCCGTCGTTCAGCTCCCGCAGGAACGCGCCCTGAGACACTCCCGGCGTCCCGGCCATGCAGTCGAGGGCGTCACAGACCGGATAGTCCTGGGTCGTGTCGACGTCGTTGTTGAACCCGACGCCGCCGCCTCCGTTGCTGTCATTGTCGAAAGTGGCGAGCGTCACGCGGAAGTTCGGATTGGTGAGCAGGTTGATGTCCGCGAGGGGAATCCGCGCCTCGACCAAGTTGAAGCCGGCGCTCGGATTGATGTGCGCATCCCAGCCGCTCGGCGGCGCGTACCAGAAGCCACTCCCATTGTCGTGGAACAGCTCGACCACCGTGCTGCCCGGCGTCGCATTGTGGACCGCGATGTTGTACTCCACATAGGCCTGGGGATTCGGGTAGACGACTCCGCTCTCGTCTCCGAGGAAGTTCGACGCCGTGTCCGAGGGATTGTTGGTGAACTCGATCCCGACGGCCACATGGACTTCATCCGTCACCGTCACGTCATCGAGGCGGACGAGCACGTAGAGATTCGACGCATCCGCCGTGAACCGCACCTCAGTGATGTCCGCGTTCGTCTCGATCGTCCCCGAGGGGTCGCCCCGGACGTCCCCGGCCTCGCCGCGGTAGATCCACTCGCCAGCGCTGATCGCCGTGTCATGAACCTGGGCGGGCGGCGTGCCCACCCAGTCGCCGGCGTTGCCGTCGACGGTGATGCTGTGCGCTGGGCCGAACGCAGGAAGCGCCGCAGCCCCGATGAGGACTCCGAATGTGGCGCGCATGGGTGAACCCTCCCGATCCCCGATGTGCAAGGCCCTCCGTATAGGGCGGTCCGGCTCGCCGTGTCAACTCCAGGCGGGAGGTCAATCGTGGCCGAGGTTGGCCAGCATGACCAAGTCCAGCGCGTTCAAGACCCCGTCGTCGTTGATGTCGGCATCCTCCCGCTGGCTTGCCGAGAGCGTCAGCGCACCGACGATGTGCTGCGCGATCTGGTCGAGAGTGACGGAGGGCACGTCCCGGCCGAGCGACAGACAGCGCGGCTGGCTCCAGGCCGGACCGCTGCCGGCCATCGGGGTGGAGAGCCGGGTGCGGTCTCCGTCGCCCCGGTCCACGCGCATGATTCCCGGCAGGGTCTCGTCGAGGACGTACAGCCAATCTCCGTGCCCCGTGACGTCCTGTGGCCGCCGGAAGTCCGGCCCGTCGCCCCGGTCCGGTCCGTCGAAGTTATCGCCGGCGGAGATCACGCGGAGCTCAGATGGCCGGTCCGGGTCCCACTCGAGGATCGCTGGGAAGTCGTAGAACGCCTGAATCACATCGCCGTCGCTCTCGCAGTGAATCCCCACCGGGCCGCGCTCGGTGCCGATGTCTCCGTACAGCGGATAGGTGAGCACCGTCTGCACCCAGCCTCGCCAGAATCCGCTCTCGTAGACCACCTGAAGGCGGGCATAGAGTTTGTCGTCCTCGTCTCCCTCGAAATTCACCAGGACGTTGTCGTCCCAGTCGATGCCCAGGGTCCGCGGGCGGCGCAGCAGTTCGTTGTAGCGATCGAGAAAGGTCCGGTCCCCGTCGTCAAGGTCGACGGCGATGATGCCGTACCGGCCCTGGTCGGCCACGAAGGCGTATTCGCCATCGGATCGGATCTCGATCTGGCGCGGTGTGTCGAAGTCCGGTCCGTCTCCGTGCTCTTCGTCGCTCAGCACATGGCGATCGCCATCGCTCCAATCGACGCGCACCAAGGCCGGTTCACCGTCGAAGTTGCGGTCGGTCACATAGATCCGCCCGGGTCGATCCGGGTCGAAGCCGATTCCCTCGATCTCCCGAAATGGCGGCCCTGCCCCTCGTCCGGGACCCGACACCTCGAATCGCGTCCCATCCGTGGGGTTGACCGCGACAACCCGGTTGCTGCCCCGGTCCGTGACCAGGAGGAATCGATCCGCGGCCCCCGCGGGGGCCACGGCCAGAGCGCCCAGCACGACAACGGCCCACAGGCGGGCATGGCTCTCCATGCGCCCTTGGACAGCAGCCGCCCCGTCCCGGTTGCGCCAGAATGAGAGAGGCGGCCCTTTGGGGGGGCCGCCTCCGTGCTTCACCACGGGAGCTCAGGCTCAGCGGCCGTCCACAAAGCCCAGGCCCGGCCCGAAGAGGTAGATGTCCCCGTTGGACACCGTTCCATTCGTCGGGTCGTACAGCTGCGTGGCCGTCACCGGATCGGCCAGCGTCAGGTCCTCATCGTGATCGGTGTCCGGACCATGGCTGAACGCGTACCAGGCCGCGGCATCGATCGGGCGGCCGGTCAGCGCCGTCGTCAGATCGGGGAAGAAGGCCGTCTCCCCCAGCGCCTCGGCATGGAGCCGCTCGCCATAGTGCACGGGCAGAAGCTGCTCCTCGGGCTCGACCATCGGGACGAACGTGTCGCGGAAGAGACTCGTGATGTAGGCGATGGGCGTCGTCAGGATGGTCGAGACGTGTCCCTCAAACGGGTCGGCGGTGACCGGCGCCATGAGGTCCGCATCCTCGGCCCCGAAGGGGTAGCGATTGGCGTCGATCCGGTAGGATTCGATGGCGGTGGCGAGCGACCGCATATCGCTCTTCATCCGCGAGACCTTGGCGCGGGTCTGCGCCTCGAGGAAGTTGGGAACGGCAATCGCCGCCAGGATGGCGATGATTGCAACCACGATGAGCAGCTCGATGAGCGTGAAGGCATGACGGTGCGTGCGAAACATGGGATCTGTTCTCCTCTGAAGAAAGGGCCATTGAGCGTGGCTCAGGCCACGCGGTGAACGGGGGAGATGCGGCAGGGGTCAGAGGAGAACGACAGGAGGGCCCCGGCTCACCGGGTGAAGCGAGGTGCCCCCCCGGGGAGACGCACAGGAAACCGGCGGCGGAACTAGGGCGCTGACCAGGATCAGGGAGAGCGAAGCCGGGACGACTTCGCCCTCAATCGTGGCCTGGCGCAGAACGCAGAGGCCGCACTTTCCATCACCTTTGGAGGTACCATGCGAGTGCCCCGGCCCGTGCTCATGCGTGTGAGCGGCCAGGGCCACAGGCCCCGCGAGGAGACCCAGCGCTACCAGGAGGGTGAGGAGGACGCGGAGGTTTCTCAAGTGGGGCTCATCTCCGTGTTCTCCTTATCGGACATCCCAGGCCAGCGCAACAGCGATCCGCCTTCATGGCCGTGGCCTCATTTCTCTCGACACCCCGCCAGGCCGCCTCGTATCAATTTGCCCCCATGCCTCGGATCCGTCTCTGGACTCACGCCGACTTCACAACGCTCGACCTGGGCTGTCCACGGGCGCACGTGCTTCTCACCTGCGGTGGCACCATTCTCGCCGCCGGAGGGACCGATCTCGCCGAGTCGTGGCGCTCCCGCGCCGACGAGACGATCGACCTCGGAGGCCGAAGCGTCATCCCCGGCCTGACCGACTCCCACATCCATCTCATCGACACGGGTCTGACGATGCGTCAGGCCGCTCTGGAGACCTGCTGCTCCCCGGCGGAGGTCATCGACCAAGTCCGGCGCACGCCGGCGTCCGATGGCGATTGGCTCGTCGGCGTGGGCTTTCAGGTCAATCGCTTCCCTCCGTCCGAGAGACCCCATCGCTCGCTGCTCGATGCCGCATTCCCGGATCGCCCTGTCCTCCTTCACTCCCGTTGTCTCCACCAGGTCTGGGTCAACACCGCTGCCCTGCGGCGAGCTGGCGTGACGGCCTCGACGCCCGACCCAGCGGGGGGCCACATCGTCCGTGACGAGAACGGCGAGCCCACGGGCGTCCTCCAGGAGGAAGCCGTGGGATTGGTGACGCGTGCCGTCCCCGAGCCGACCGGGACCGAGCTCCAGCGGGCCGCCCGGGAGGCCGCCGGGAACCTGTGGAGCCACGGTGTCGTCGCCGTCCACGCGCCCGAGCCCAGGCGATACCTCGAAGCCCTCATGGCGATGGATCGCGGAGGCGAGCTGGCGATGCGCGTGTTCTTCCTGCCGCCCTTCGGCGTCGCCGAGGAGCTGGTGGGCGCCGGGATCATCGGGGGATTCGGTCATGAGTGGCTGCGGCTCGGGGCGCTCAAGCTCTTCCTCGACGGTGCACTCGGTTCGGCGACCGCTCTCATGCACACGCCCTATGAGGACAATCCGGCGAACCGCGGGATCGAGGTGATCCCCGCTGAGCGCTTCGCCGAGATGGTCGAGTTCGCGCACACCCACCGGTGGCGCCTGGCAGTCCACGCGATCGGAGACAAGGCGGTCGACCGCGCGGTCGAGACCCTCGGCGCCTCGCAGCGGGCCCGGGGAGACCGCCGCGAGGACCCGGGCATCTGGGACCGCATCGAGCACTTTCAGGTGTGCTCGCCGGGCGCGGCCCAGCGTGCCGCCCAGACGCGCACGGCCGCGATGATGCAGCCGATCCATCTCTTCGACGACTGGCGCGCCGCCGGCCGGCTGTGGGGCAGCGAGCGCAGTGCGAGGGCGTACGCCTGCCGGTCGCTCCTGGACGCGGGTGTCCCTGTCTGCTTAGGCAGCGACGCCCCCGTCGCCTCGACGAATCCCTTCGAGTGCATCCACGCCGCCGTCGAGCGCACCGACCTCGCCGGCCAGCCCGCAGGAGGCTGGTATCCGTCCGAGCGCGTCTCCGTCGAGGCGGCTCTGAACGCCTACTGCACGCAGCCCGCTGTGGTCGCCGGCGAAGGCGCGAGGCGTGGACGCCTCGCGCCGGGAATGGCCGCCGACTTCGCGGTGCTCAGTGATGACCCTTGGCGGCCCGGTCTCGACTGGCGCACTGTCCAGTGCGAGATGACCGTCGCCGGTGGCGCAGTCGTCTTCGATCGCTCGGGCCACAGGCGGGAGCACCCACGGCTGGATTCGGCCTTCACCACTCACCCCACAGGAGTCTCTCCGTGCGCCTGCTGATTGCCCTCGCCCTCGCTCTGCCATCCCTCTCCCTGCTTCACGCCGCCCCCGTCGAGGGAGCCGGGACACCCGAGGCCCTCATCCAGGAAATCAATGACCTGCTGGAAGAGGCGGCGTTCTCCGGCGGTGTCTCAATTCTCATCGAGCAGCGAGAGCCCGCCCGAGCGCTCTTCGAGCGGCAGGCCGACCAGCTCGTCATCCCCGCGTCGAACAACAAGCTCCACACGACCGCCGCCGCGCTCCACTTCCTGGGCCCGGACCTCACGCTGACCACCCGAGTGGTGACCAATGGCACGGTGAACGAGGCCGGAGTCCTGGAGGGGGATCTCATCGTCATCGGCTCGGGTGACCCCACGATCTCCGGCCGCTTCAACGGGGGGAACATCCTCGGCACATTTGAACAGTGGGCCACCGAACTCCAGGCCCGTGGCATCCGCGCCATCGCGGGCCGGATCATCGGTGACGACGATCTGTTCGACGATGAGCTGATCGAGGAGACGTGGTCCCCGCGGGAACTCGGCGAGTGGTACTCCGCCGAGTCGAGCGCCCTCTCGCTCAACGACAACTGCGTGGACCTCGTCTGGACCGCGGGGCCGACCGTTGGCTCGCCCGCGAGCTGGACCGCCGACCCGGCGACTCCCTACCTCACGATCCGCTCCGAGGTCCGGACCGTCGCCGAGGGCACCGAGACCGACCGCTACTATCGCCGCGCCGCCGACTCGAACTCGGTCCGCGTGACGGGAGGTATCCCGCTGGGGCAGACCAACACCGACTACGCCGCGGTGCACAACCCCACGCTCTTCGCCGTCACCGTGCTCCGCGATGTGCTCCAGCGGCAGGGCATCCAGGTCAGTGGTGAGGCCGTGGACATCGATGACCTCGACAAGAGCGCCGTCCGGCAGAGCCTCACCGAGCTCACCTCCTTCACGTCGCCCCCGCTCTCGACGATTGTCGACATCGTCAATCAGCACAGCCAGAACTTCTACGCCGACATGGTGCTCAAGCTGATCGGACGCGAGGTCGAGGGCGAGGGCTCGTTTGACGCGGGCGTGCGGGCCGTGCGCCGCCACCTGGACGAGATCGGCGCGCTGCCGCCCGGCTGGCAGATGCTCGACGGCTCGGGCCTCTCGGGCCAGAACCGGACGACCCCCCGGTGCCTCGTCACGCTCATCCGCGCGATGATGTCGTCGCCACACAGCGAGACGTTTCTCGCTTCACTCCCCCGGGGCAGGGCGGAACGCGGCTCGCTCCGCCGCCGCTTCGGTCAAACCGCTCGCTCCCGGGCGGTCGCCGGGCAGATCCAGGGAAAGACCGGCTACATCGGCGGGGTCTACGCGCTCTCGGGGACACTCACCAACCAGGCGGGCGTCGAGATGATCTATTCGCTCGTGCTCAACCGGTACGAGTCCGAGTCGACGCCCCCTCTCCAGCTCCTCGATGCGATCGCCGTGGCCGCCGCCGCCTCCACCTTCGAGGCAGACGCCCCTCTGCGCCCGGAGATGGCGGCTCAGTGAGGCGAGTCACTGTGCTCGCGGGCGGACTGCTCGCGTTGGCCTGCGCTCATCAGCGCCCGGGGCCCATTGCAGACTCGCCGCCTCGCATCAGTGCCGCGGATGAGACCGGGCGCCACGCCGTGACACTGCGTCACCGCCCCACGCGCCCGGCGTCGCGCGTCTGTGTGGCCGGCGACTTCAACGGCTGGGATCCCGGCGAGTTGCCGATGACCGACGCAGACGCAGACGGCGTCCACGAGATCACGCTGATGCTCGAGCCTGGGCGCGTGTGCTACAAGTTCGTTCTCGACGGCGCTGAGTGGACCCACGACCCCCTGAACCCGGCGCGGGAGCCGGGAGGCTATGAGAACTCGATCCTCTACGTCGGTGTTGATCCGGCTGACTTCCCCGAGGACCGGGAGCCGCCCGCGCCGCCGCGCCCTGCCTACTGGCTCCCAGAGCGCGAGCAGCGGGAGCCGACCCCGCGGAGCGAAGCAGGAGGCGGGTCACTCTTCCGCCTGGCCGACAACGGCTACGACTCGGTGTCCGTGTCGGGCGACTTCAACGGCTGGACGGGGCAACTCGATCAGCTCGTGTTCGACCCG
This sequence comes from Candidatus Sumerlaeia bacterium, assembly GCA_013360565.1. Classification (GTDB taxonomy): domain Bacteria; phylum Sumerlaeota; class Sumerlaeia; order JABWBI01; family JABWBI01; genus JABWBI01. The sequence goes on from JABWBI010000002.1 coordinate 46,057, forward strand.
GCCTCCCGGGAGTGGCGCCTCATGCTCGACCTGGAGGCGCACCCCTTCTTCCAGTACCGCTTCGTCGTCACGCGAGATGGTGGAGCGACCTCCCTCCGGGATCCTCTCAACCCCAACATCACATTCGACGGGCATCCCATCGACTCGGTTGGGTTCCACCGGCGCGATCCCGAGTTCGCGGGTCCACGTGGTGTCGTCCAGATTGCGGCCGAGAACCTCACGGCCTCGACGAGCACCTGCGAGGCGCGGCCGATCTATGTTTGGCTGCCGCCCGGCTACGCGGATTCCCCTGGCCGGCGCTTCCCCGTCGTGTACATGCACGACGGGCAGAACGCCTTCGATGATCCGGTCAACCCGTTTGGCCACGGCGGGTGGCACACCAATGTCACCGCGGCCGCGCTCATCGCCAGTAGCGAGATCGAGCCGTTTCTCATCGTCGCGATCCCCAACACCGGCGAGCGCATGGCGGAGTACGGCCTCGGGGAAAACGTCTTCGACGCCTCGGCGCACCCCTATGCGCGTTACCTCATCGACGACGTGATGCCGCTGATCAACCGCAGATACCGCACCTGGACAGGCCCGGAGCACACGTCTCTGATGGGCTCCTCGATGGGTGGGCTGATCTCCCTCTTCCTGGCCTATCACCACCCCGGCCTCTTCGGCCAGGCCGCCTGTCTCAGCACGGCCTTCTCGATTCCGGACACGCGCGGGCGCCTGATCGCCGACCTCATCAGCGCCGAAGGGCATCGTCCGGTGCGCGTCTATCTCGACAGCGGAACGGGGGGACCCATGGAGGATGGCGCTCCGGGAACCCGCGCCGTGCGTGACCTGATGCTGGCCCGCGGCTGGACACTGGACCAGGACCTCGTCTGGCACGAGGAGCCCGGAGCCCCGCACAACGAGACGGCTTGGCGCGAGCGGGTCTGGCGGCCGCTGACCTTCTTGACCGGGAGACGCCCCTGATGTTCTGGACCCCGGAGCTCGAGCGCCCGCGCCTGCGCCCCGTCGAGGCGCGCCCCGTCCAGGTGCACGAGGAGACCATGGTCGCCCTCAGCGACCCGCTCGGACTCGCCGAGGACGGCATCGCCGTCACCCTGCCGGTCTTCTTCCTCCTCACCCAGATGAACGGCGTGAACAGCGTCGAGATCATCGCCGCAGAGTTCCAGCGCCAGTTCGGGGAGGCCATTCCCATCGAGAAGCTCCGGCAGATCATCCTCCAGCTGGATCAGGCGCGGCTCTTCGAGGGCGAGACACTGCGCCGGCACCGCGACGCGACACTCGCTGCGTACCGAGCCGCTCCCGCGCGGCCGATGGCCCACGCCGGCTCCGGCTACCCCCGGGAGGCCCAAGCATTCCTTGAGTCGATGCGGGCGCATTTCCTGTCCAAAGGTGGCCCTGGCCGGGCACCGTCGCCCGGATCGGGTCCAGCGGTGCGCGCTCTCATTGCCCCTCACATCGACTTCGACCGCGGCGGACCGAACTACGGCTGGTCGTATCAGGCCCTGGGCGATGGCCCTCCGCCCGAGACGGTGGTCATCCTCGGGACGGCCCACGCGCCCTGCGGCCAGCCCTTCACCCTGACGCGCGTCTCCTTCACGACGCCGCAGGGCGTCCTCCCCGTCGAGGCCGGATTCATCGACGCCGTCGCTGCGCGGGCTGGACTCGACCTGTTCGACGATGAACTGCTTCACCTGCGCGAGCACTCGGTCGAGTTCCAGGCCGCGGCGCTCCACGCCCTGTTTCCCGGTGCCGCGTCAATGCGGATCGTGCCGATTCTCTGCGGATCACTGCACGCGGAGATCGCCGCCGGAGGATTGCGGCCCGGCAGCGCGACGGACCGCGCCATCCGCGCCCTGACGGACACCATCGCTTCCTGGCCGCGCCAGGTCACGGTCATCGCCGGTGCCGACCTCGCCCACATGGGTCCCCACTTCGGGGACGAGGCGCCGGTCGACGAGGCGGTGCTGGCCTCGCTTCACCGTCAGGACCACGAGGCCATGACCTTGGCCGCCGCGGGCAATGCGGACGGCTTCCTGAGAAGCTTCGTGCCGACACAGAACGCCCGCCGCGTCTGCTCGGTGGCGTGCATCTACACCGCGCTCCGGTGCCTTCCCGCGCTCGGCGTCTCCCGGGGACGGCTCCTCAACTACATGCAGAGCGTCCATCCGGGCGGTGAACTCGTGGTGACTCACGCGAGCGTCGTGTTCCCGTGACGGCCTCCCGCCGCCCCCCCCGCGCGCCGGCGGCGTCACAGCGGAGCCCCGAATCCGGTCCTGACCTCTCTCACTTCACCAGGCGCCAGCCCACGCCCTTCTCGTAGGTGTACTGCTTTTTCCCGCCTTCGCGGGCCTGCAGATAGGTGCGCACCTTGTGCTTCCACTCCGCCTGGACGGCCCACTTGCTCGACTGCCAGTAGTGCTTGCGCCAGGGAGTGCAGGCCGGGTCCTTCTCGATCTCGGTGTAGATCTCTTCAATGTCGATCGGCTGCTTCTCCGACACGATGCGGTGCAGCGACGCGCGCACGGCCTTGGTCCACAGGCGGACCTGATGAGATTCCTGCTCGGCCACCGGTACGTCCTCCGGGACAATGTGGGGCGACAGCGTGCCCAAAGCCGCCCTGCTCTGTCAAAGCTTCGTGGGACCATTTTCTCCCCCCGGTCCGCAGCCCACGCCATTGGCGTTGACATTCGCGGCCCACTCGCGCAGGAGCTGGCCGGAGCCCTGTCAGCCATTGACTTGCGGGGCCGTGGATCACAGCGCACCTCATGCCCCTGTCGCCTCCTCGCATCCTCCTCGCCAAGCTCGGCCTCGACGGCCATGACCGCGGCGTCAAGGTGATCGCCCGGGCTCTGCGCGATGCAGGGATGGAGGTCATCTACACCGGCCTCCGTCAGACGCCCGAGTCCGTTGCGCGCGCCGCGCTGGAGGAGGATGTGGCCGTCGTCGGAGCCAGCCTTCTCAGCGGCGCTCACATGACGCTCGTGCCTCGGCTACTCGAGGCGCTCCGGCGCCTGAACCGAAGCGATGTCGGCGTCCTTGTCGGCGGCATCATCCCGTCGCAGGATGCCCGGGCCCTCGCCGAGATTGGCGTGCGCCGCGTCCTCGGGCCGGGCACGGCACTGAGTGAGATCATCGCGGAGGTCCACACCGCGGCCGGGGAGCGTGTCTCCTCCGTCACGGACCCCGATGCCAGCCCCGGGGCGCTGGCGCGGCGGATCACGCGCATCGATGACGGTCTCCCTCATGGCTCCCCCACCCCCGATGCCCGCGGGGCGAGCATCGCCGTGACTGGCCCGCCCGGCGTCGGCAAGTCGACGCTGGTCGCGCATCTGGCCGTTGCGCTGCGCGCCCGCGGAGAGCGCGTGGCCATCGTCGCGGTTGACCCCGACTCGCCTGTCTCCGGAGGCGCCCTCCTCGGCGATCGGCTGAGAATGGCCCCCGCCAGCGATGATCCGGACATCTTCATCCGCAGTCTCTCGGCCCGCGGCGGTGCAGGCGGGATCTCGCGCTCGACGGGGGCGGTCGCCGCTCTCCTGCGCGCGTCGGGCTTCGACCGTGTGCTGATCGAGACCGTCGGTGCGGGCCAAGCCGACCACGCCGTCTCATCCATCGCGGATCTGACGATCCTGACGACTATGCCGGGCCTGGGCGACGGGGTCCAGTGGGAGAAGGCCGGCCTCGCCGAGGTCGCGGGCCTCTTCGTTATCAACAAGGCCGACCTCCCCGGCGTCGAGGCGACCGAGAGCGCAATCCGCGGTTCGGTCGGTCTCGGCGGTGGCGAACCGGTGATCGTCCGGACAGTCGCGGCGGAGGGCCAGGGCGTCGATGCGCTGGCGACCGAGGTGGAGCGCCTGCTCGCCGCCGGGAGACGCGGCCGTGACTGATCGCCCCCGGCCCGCGGTGACGGATTCGGGCATCCCCGTCGAGCCCGTCTCACGCCCGCCGTCGGGCGAGCCGCCGCCGGAGATCGGCGAGCCGGGCGCCTGGCCTTTCACGCGTGGCATCCATCCGCAGATGTACCGTTCGAAGCTGTGGACCATGCGCCAGTACGCCGGCTTCGGCACCGCCGAGGAGACGAATGCGCGCTTCCGCTACCTGCTCTCGCAGGGGCAGACGGGGCTCTCGATGGCCTTCGACCTGCCCACGCAGCTCGGCCTCGACTCCGATGATCCCCTCGCCGAGGGCGAGATCGGGCGTGTCGGCGTCGCCATCGACACCGCCGACGACATGGCGCGGGTCTTCGAGGGCATCCCTCTGGCCGAGGTCTCCGTGTCGATGACGATCAACGCTCCCGCGGCGGTGCTCCTCGCCATGGCTGTCGCCGCCGCCGAGCGGCAGGGCGTCCCGGCGGCCGCCCTCCGGGGGACGGTGCAGAACGATATTCTCAAGGAGTACATCGCCCGCGGAACGCAGATCTTCCCCCCGGGGCCGAGCCTGCGCCTGGCAACGGACCTCATCGTCTGGGCCACGGAGCACACCCCGAAGTTCAATCCCATCTCGATCAGCGGCTACCACATCCGCGAGGCCGGGGCGACCGCCGACCAGGAGATCGGCTTCACGCTCGCCGACGCCATCGAATACGCGCGCAGCGCCGTCGCGCGCGGCCTCGCGTTCGACGACTTCGCCCCTCAGCTCTCCTTCTTCTTCGCCGCCGCGATGGATCTCTTCGAGGAGGCCGCCAAGTTCCGCGCGGCGCGCCGGCTCTGGGCCAGGATCACCCGCGACCGCTTCGGCGCGCGCCGCCCCGAGTCGATGATGCTGCGCTTCCACACGCAGACCGCGGGAAACCTGCTCACCGCGCAGCAGCCGGACAACAATGCCATCCGTGTGACGCTCCAGGCCCTGGCCGCCGTCCTCGGGGGCACGCAGTCGCTCCACACCAACGCGAAAGACGAGGCGCTCGCCCTGCCGACGGAGGACTCCGCGCGCCTCGCCCTCCGGACGCAGCAGATCCTCGCTCACGAGTGTGGCCTGGCCCAGGCCGTCGATCCGCTCGCGGGCTCCTGGCACGTCGAGCGCATGACGGATGAGATCGAGCGCCGCGCCCTGGGGCACATCGAGGCGATCGACCGGATCGGCGGCATGGCGCGTGCCATCGAGTCCGGCCATGTCCACCGCGAGATCGAGGCCGCCGCGCTCCGCACGCAGCGGCTCATCGACGCCGGCGAGCGCGTCGTGGTCGGCGTCAATCGCTTTCAGGAGGGGGCCGGTCCCGAGCCGGCGCTCTTCACGCTCGATC
>JABWBI010000395.1 GCA_013360565.1 Candidatus Sumerlaeia bacterium
GACCTGCGCAAGGCCGGGGTCGGGGTGATCCAGGCAGTCGAGGGCGGCGGGCAGGGCGGCGGGGAGGCGGTGCCGGATAGCGGTCTCGAGGGCCATCGCCTGCACGAGCGGCGATGGGTCGCTCAGCCGGGTGGCGGCCCAGCCTGCGGCGCGGGGATCACTCGACTCCGCGAGGATGTCCTGGGCGTACAGGCGTGCGGCGAGGAGCGGAGTGCGGACAGGCGAGTCCTCGCGCTCGGGGTCGAGGAGATCGACTGTGCGGAGGAGGATGAGACTCGTGCGCGAGCCGTTGGCGAGCGTGAAGCTCGGGTCGGCGAGATTGCGGACGTAGCCGGCGACGGCCTCGGGATCGGGGATGGACGGCGGATTGCGGAGGGCATCCCACTCGGGGAGGGGGCCGGACGCGAGCTGCGGCGCAGGGATCTCCAGGAGGAGAGCAGCCGCGTCGTCGAGATGCTCCGGCGTCCCGGCGGATCCGTCCTCGCCGGGGTTGGGCAGGAGGTCGCCGAGGGGATCGAGGCCGGGCAGCGGCTCGCGGTGGAATTCGATGCGCTCGATGGCGACAGGGCACCTGGCCGTGGTGCGCCAGGGAAGCACGAGGCGGAGGGGTCCGCCTTCGCGGGGCATCAGGTACCAGAGTTCGCGCGAGGTGGCGAACAGCGCACGCGGGCGCAGAAGATCGCTGAGCGTGAAGCAGTCGCGGTGTCCATCGGCACAGTGGACATGGACAAACAGCGCGTCAGGAGCAGGTTGCACGGCGTGAACAAGTGTCGAGAGATGGAGTCCCTCCCAGCGCGCGGAGGACGCGGGGCCGTCCTCTGCGGCCCGGAGGGAGATGGAGGCGAAGCGAGAGGGGAGAGAGAGGACATCGTGGAGATCGTAGAGGCGAGGATGGGCGACTTCGCCGCCGACGTGGAGGCGCCAGCGCCAGCGGTCGGCGATGGGGAAGGTGGCCGATGCGGTGCCGGCGCGGATTGCGCGGGAGATCGGCGCCGCCGCGGCGAGGCTGGCGGCGAGGCGGAGAAAAGCGCGGCGAGTGAGCATGGGAACTCGGGCCTCGGAGCGTGCGCGTCGACTGAGAGGCTGAGGGCACGATGCGGGGGCGAGAGAGGAGGGTCAAGGCCGGGGATGAGGGAGAAACTGCTTGGCAACGGTGCGGGCGGGTCCGCAGAGTGCCGCCGCTCAGCAACGGGCGCGTGTGCGCCGGTCAGGGAGGACTCATGGGTCACCTGCGAGGCACGGCGAGCGCGATGGCGTGGGCAGCCTCGCGCTCAAAGAATCGGATCACGTACGCCTTTCCGGGGTGGGCGCTGTGGATGATCGTCTGCCTCGGCGGGGCGGGGGGGCTCGTCGTCCTCCGGGAGAGAGCAAAGGCGAATCAGATCCCCCTGCTGACGAGCGTGAGCGAGCTGGTGTCGGCGGGCGTGACGCGGAGCTGTGTGACGGTGACGGGCTTTCCGATCTACGAGCCACTGGCGACGGAGCGGCGAAACGGGCGTGAATCGCGGTGGTTCTGGCGTCTGCGGGACGAGAAGGAGCAGTTCGCGGCCCATCCGAGTCTGATGGTGGTGGTGAGCCATGAGAATCCTCAGTCGCGGCTGGCGCAGATGGTGACGCTGACGGGGATGCTGCGGAGGGCGGAGCCGGACCTGCACGATGTCCTGGTGCGGCACTCGGCGAACATGCGGCTGCTGACGACGCATTACCTTGACCCGGACGCGGGTCCGCTGTCACCGAATCTGCTCCTCGGGGGCGTGATTGCGCTCGCGCTCCTCGGCGCGATGTTCGGCGGGGGCGAGGCGGCTCGGCCCTCGGGCGTGGGCGTGATGGCGCTCACGTCGCCGAGGATCGCCGAGGCGATCCGCGAGGCGGTTCACATCGCGGACGGGAGCGCCGGTCGTGCGGTGCGCGAGGATCGCTCGGAAGCGACGCCCCATTCGCGGCGGGATTCCCGCGGTAATTCGCGAAAAGACAACCGGGCCGATCAAATTCAAAAAGGATCGCGCGGTCGGGCCGGTAAAGTTCGATTGGGCGTCGCGGCAGGGGCCTCCGCGGATCGCCGTGTGGGCCGTGTGGGTAGGTAGTTCGGGTTAACGTGGAGCGGGTTGAATGAGCAAAGTTCGGGTGTACGAGCTCGCCAAGCAGTACAACATGGATCAGAAAACGCTCGTAGCGCTCTTCCAATCGAATGGCGTGAACGATGTGCGTAACCACATGAGCGCCATCGAGCAGGATATCGCCGACCGAATTCTGAAGCGCCACCTCGAGCGGCAGCGGGCGCCGGAGGTCGTGGAAGAGCGGATTCGTCCGACCGTCGTCAAGCGGCGAGCCCGCGGCGGCGTCGAGGGCGAGGGCGTTCCGGCGCCGCGTCCTTCCGAGCCCGGACACGAGGCCGCGCCCATTCCGAGGGCCGCTCCGTCCGAGCCTGTCGCGGTGAGGAGAGCTCCGCC
>JABWBI010000396.1 GCA_013360565.1 Candidatus Sumerlaeia bacterium
CGAGTCTCCTGGTGAAGCGCTCGCGGATCGCCCGCTCCTTGTCGACGCGCCCCTGCGAGCGGCACAGGACATAGGTCTCGGCACTCGCGTCGGGCGCAGCGCACAGCTGGACCTCGACGCCCACCTCCGCCACGACCCCAGGGGCTATCACCTGGGTCACTGTCTACCTGTTGCGCCCAAGAGTCCGCGCTGGGTGGGATCAAGGAGTCCCGCCTTCTGGCCCAGCGCAGTCACGCGGCTTGGCGCGGCCGCGGGTCCGAAGTTGGCCTTGACGATGGCTGCGTACAGATTCAGCATGGTGTCAGTAGCCACCTGAGGTCTCGATGGCGGCGGGATCTCCCGCCGTAGAGCCTCTCCGGATGCACGCTCTGCCTGTCAGGGCGCCCGCAGAAACCACCGGGGAGTGCTCATGTGAAGAATCCCCGAGCCTTCACTCTCATCGAACTGCTCATCGTTGTCGCGATCATCGCCATTCTGGCGGCCATCGCCGTCCCGAACTTCCTCGAAGCCCAAACGCGCGCGAAGACCAGCCGGTGCATGGCCGACATGCGCAGCCTTGCGACCGCCGTCGAGGCCTACAGCGTGGACTGGAATCGCTACACACCCTACGGCCGCATCGACAGCGGCGGGACCGTGCAATTCCCTGCGAGCATCAATGCCTTCAGTGACCGGATGAGTTTCATCGGTCCTGCCGTCACAACCCCCGTTGCTTACATCACGGCAGTGCCGACCGACCCGTTTGCCGTCGACTTTCAGCACCCTCAGACCCAGCTCATTCGCCAGATCGAGTACCTGAATCTGCGGCAGCATGTCGACAACTTCGGCGCCTCACCGCCCGCCTTTGCCGCTGGGCTCATCCCGGCCTGGGGACTCTGGCGGATGGTGGGTGCCGGCCCCGACCGCGACCGGGGCCAGGACATCAAGAGCAACATCGTGTACGACCCCACCAACGGCACTGTCAGTGACGGAGATGTCGTGCGCTGCCAGCGCATCAGCGAGAGCCGGATCAATCCATCCGCTCCGTGAACCCAGGAGAGGAGAACAGCACCGTGCCCGATCTCAGTCCCGATTCCCATGCGATCACCGACACCACCCCGCGGCGCTTACCGCTCTGTGCCGGCCTCACCATCCAGAACGAGCTGACGCGCTTCGCCGTCCTCCTCACGCTCGGCCTCGCACTCCCGTGGCTGATCCATCTGGTCCCCGTGGCTCACTCGAACCTCGGAGTTGTCCTCATGCCACTGGCAATCCCGGTGGTTCTCGCGGCCTTTGTCCTACCACTGCGCTCGGCCCTTGCTGTGGCGGTGGGCCTTCCCGCCGTCTCCGTGCTCACGAGCGGCATGCCGCCACTCTGGCCCCCAATTGCCGGGCAGGTGGTAGTCGAGGGCCTCGCCACCGTGGCGGCAGTCCATCTGGCCCTGCGCCATGGACGAACCGGCTGGCAGGGAGCGCTCCTTGCTGGACTCGTGGCCAACCGATTGGTGGCCCTAATCACAGCTCTCGTCATCGCAGAGACCGTCACGGGCGAGAGCACACTCCTCGCCACCATCGGGGTGGCGTGGGGTTGCGTCGGTCTCTCTGTCAATTTCCTCCTGCTGCCCGTGTTGATCCGCCTCTTTCGCGAGGACTCTCGCGGAAGATGAACGCGCCGAGTGACACCCAGGGCGGCGAAGGTCGCGCAGATCCTCGCCGCCAGTTCTTCGATCAGGCCGCAGGCATGTGGGACCAGCGCGTCCCGGCCGGGACCGACAGCGAGGCCTTCACGACATGGTCCCAGACGTGGATCAGGTCCGGAGGCGCCGTGCTCGAAGTTGGCTGTGGCACGGGCCGGGTGCTCTCGGCGCTGCGCGTGCGTGGGCCGGAGGGACGCCGGGTGGGTCTCGATTTGTCGTGGCAGATGCTCGCCAGGGCGAGTCCCCGCGCTGCGGCAGCGGGCGCGTGGCTGATCCAGGGCCACTGCGCCTGTCTTCCTTTCCAGTCTGCGAGTTTCGACATGGTTTGCATCGTCAACACCTTCCCGCACTTGCACCCCTTGGGCAAGGTGCTGTCCGAATTGCACCGTGTCCTGCGCGCAGGGGGCACGGTGCATGTGCTGCACACGGCCTCACGGGAGTCGGTCAACGCGGTGCACCGGGCGCTCTCGACGGTCAGCGACGACATGATCGCACCGGCACTGGAGCTGGAGGCGGCATTCGCCGAGGCGGGATTCAGGATTCTCTGTGCAGAGGAGCAGCCGACCCACTTCCTCTTGTCGGTTTGTCGCGTCTCTCCCGCCCCAGGGTTTGTTTGGACACCGGTTTGGGGTAGAACCAAACCCATCCTGGAGGTGTCCCGATGCACTCATCCCCCAAGACCCCCAAGCCCCGGCAGGCGCCGGGGGCCGCGCAGCGAGGCCCCTCGGGGCCGACCGGAGCTGGCCCCGGCCGCTCGGGCAAGG
>JABWBI010000397.1 GCA_013360565.1 Candidatus Sumerlaeia bacterium
GGGGCGAGGACGCGCGAGCTCGTCAGCGGCGCGGGCGAGGTGCCGAAGACCTCCGCGGCCCGGAGCCGCTTGAGCGTGTCCATGCGCACCAGCGTGGGCAGATCCGTCCACCGGCTCACGTAGTCCCGGTCCCACAGGCCCTCGCGCAGGACGACGTGGCTGAGGCCGAGGGCGAGGGCGGGCGTCATGCCGGGCCGGACGACGATGACGTCGTCACCCTTCGTGGAGGTCGCCGAGTACTCGGCGGCGATGACGACGATCCGCGTGCCCTTGAGGCGCGCCTCGGTGAGCCAGTGGGAGTCCGGCATCTTCGTGCAGATCCAGTTCATACCCCAGACGACAGCCATCCGCGCGTGCTCGATCGAGCTCAGGTCCCACTCGACGGTCTGCTGTCCCGTGACCATCGGGTGGCCCGGCGGCAGATCGGTGTGCCAGGAGTAGTTGTCGAAGCCGCGCGCGCCGACCGCCTCCTCCGGACTCACGCCGCGCACATGGGCATCGAGCAGCGCCATGGAGTTGGCCATGCGGTACAGGCTGAAGACGCGCGTGATGCCGAGCAGGGGCATGCCCCCGCGGAACTTCATGGCCTGCACGCCGGCCCCGCGCATCACCTCGATCATCTCCTCGTCGTAGCCCTGCGCCCGCAGGAGCGCGGCCCCCTCCTCGCCGGAGTAGGTCTGCGCGATGTTCACGAGCGTGCGGGCGACGAATCCGGCGGCCTCCTCGTGCGTCACGCGCCGCCACTCGTCCCGCGCCCGCTGGAAGAGCTCGGCGGGCGGACGCCCGGTCTCGTCTCGCGGGAACCCCGCCTCGACCCAGCGGGCAAACCCCTCGCGCACGCGGCAGTGGCGGATGCGCCGGTCGCCGTAGAAGCGCCGCGTGAGGACGAGTCCCTTCTGGCACACGCGCGGATCCCAGCGGTGAGACGCCCGGTGCCCCTCGAGGTCGGTCGCTTCCCCGTAGCGCATCGATGGCCCGAGACGGACCATGACGCCCGAGCGCACGTGCGCCTTGAGGAGGCAGTTGTGCGTGTCGTTCGGCGCGCACAGGAAGTGGAAGTGCGAGTCGAATCGCCACAGGTCCCGGTAGGCGCGCTCCCAGTCGCGGCTGGGGTACTGCGCCAGAGGGTTCTCGATCGCGTCGAGGCCCCAGGCCCGCTGAGCCGAGGCCGCAAAGGCGCCGAGGCCCGCCGCGGCGGCCAGCTGAAGGAACCGCCGGCGGTCGACCTCGAGTCGCCGGGCGCCCGAATCTCTCTCGTCGCTCATTGTTCGACCTCCCAGGTGCGCAGATGTGCCACGATGGACTCCACCTCACCGCTCGTCAGCTGGGGCCGCACCGTCGACGGCGTGCCGAAGCCTCGCATCGGCGTGCCGCGGCGGCCTCGCAGGATCGTCTCGACGAGATAGGTATCGGTGGCATTGGTGAGAAGAACCGGATTGGCGAGCGCGGGGCCCTCGCCCCCTTCGCCCTGCGGGCCGTGACATCCCGCGCACAGGCGGGCGTACATCGCCTCCCCCGGAGCCGGGTCCGCCCGGATCCACCGGCGGGGGTGCGCGCCGGGCGGCGGCGGGGGTGTGCGGCCGAGGGCACGGAGGTGCGTGATGACGGCCTCGATCTCCTGGGGACGCAGACCGCTCTCGGGGTCGCCCCAGGCAGGCATGCCATTCGGCCCGGGCCGGCCCTGGCGGATGGTGGCCATCAAGAAGCGATCATCGGCGACCGCCAGGAAGTCCGGGTTCGCAACGGAGGGAGTCGAGCGAGCGCCGGGAAACCGGGTCCCTTCACCGCGGAGCCCGTGACAGCCCGTGCAGAAGGTGCCGAAGACCGTCGCTCCGTCCTGCGCGAATTCGCGTTCTCCCAGGCGCTCGGTGCGAAGCCGGTCGGCGGGCGTCATCGATCCGGGGCGGTCCTCTCGCCGGAGCGACAGCATCGCGAGTGTCAGCGCGTCGATCTCTTCCTCCCCCAATCCCAGGGCGGGCATCTGCGACCCCGCCACCACGCGCCGCGGTGCCCGGAAATGATCGGCCAGCCAGCCGCGGAGGGTGTGCTCATCGCGGACGCCGGCGAAGCTGAGCTGGCCGGGGTCGCGCAGCCCTTCGATCGTCAAGTCGGGCCCAATCTCCCCGCCGACGCCGCTCACCCGGTGGCATCCCCGGCAGCCGCTGGAGTTGAGGGCGGAGAGCGCCTGGACAAGCGCCGGAGCCCCGACGCGTGTCGCCAGGTAGCCCTCGATCACGCGGAGATCCTCCGCCGGAATCTCGGCAAAGGCCGAACGCCAAGCGCCGGCGGATGCGGCGCGGTGCTGCGCCAGATGATCGTCATACCAGTCCGGGCTGACGGCTTGCCCCCCCACGCGCGAGAGGTCGGGGCCCTCCATGCCCCCGGCTCCACCCGGCCGCAGCGTCCCGCCCCGGCC
>JABWBI010000003.1 GCA_013360565.1 Candidatus Sumerlaeia bacterium
GCCCGTTGTCACGTCCGATCCGCCGCCCGTGAATCCCGCCCCTGTGGACTCTGGCGCCGCCAGTGCTCAACCGGCGCGCCTGGTCGCCCAGCTCACCGCCCCGATCCATTTCGCGGCCAGCGGCGCGGCCGGCTCCCAGGCGCTCACCGTCCACCTGACGCCGCCCGCGATGGGTCCCGTCGAAGTCAGTGTCGTCGCCGCGCCCGGCACCGCGCGTGCGGTCGATGTCGTGATCCGCGTGGAGAAGCGCGAGACCGGCACGCTGCTGCAGAGCCACCTCCCCCTTCTGCGCGAGTCGCTTCTGAATCAGGGACTCGACGTGCAGGGCCTGTCGCTCGACTTCTCGGCGCGCGAGCAGCCGGCGGAGCGCGGTCCGGCGAACGGCCAAGGGGAGCCCAGCCAGCGCGACAGCCACGAGACGCGAGAGGAGGCCGCTCCACCGCGCGAGCGTCTCGCTCCAGTCCGGCTGGCGCTGATGCCACTCGGCCGGCGCCTGAGCTTGGTCGTCTGACCCTCACGAGGAGACCCCGATGGAGATCCGCACCGGTGCCCAGAATCCCTTCGACAGCCTGGGGGCGCTCACGCAGTCGCAGGGCGCGCAATCGTCGAGTGCTCCGAGTGCCGCCGGTGGACAGGCGGGACTGACCAACACGGCCCAGACACTCGGCCAGCAGGATTTTCTGCGGCTTCTGGTCACTCAGCTCCAGGCACAGGATCCGCTGAATCCGCAGGAGCCGACGGAGTTCACGGCCCAGCTCGCGCAGTTCTCGAGCCTTGAGCAGCTGATCAACGTGAACACTTCGATCCAGCAGCTCGCGCAGTTCCAGGCGGCGGTGGCGAACACGGCCGTGGCGAGCTTCATCGGCAACGAGATCACGGCGCATGGCAACAAGATCACGCTGAACGCGGGGCAGGCCGGCGGCGCCGATTTCCGCCTCGCCGCCAATGCCGATGATGTGAAAGTGACCATCCGCAACAGCGCAGGGGCCGTCGTGCGTGTTCTGTCCCTGGGACCAGCGAGCGAAGGCGTCCACGCCGTCGAGTGGGATGGCCTGAACAGCGGCGGTGTCGCCGCGCCGGACGGGACGTACACGTTCGAGGTCGAGGCCACGTCCGGCGGCGAGAGGGTCGACGCCGAGACTCTCATGCGCGGTCTGGTCACCGGAATCGACTTCGATGCAACCGGCACCTTCCTGATCATGGGCTCGACCCGCATTCCGCTCGGCGATCTGATCGGCGTGCGGCAGCCCGCAGGGGTGTCGGCATGAGAATTGAATCACTCTGAGTCGATGGGAAATCTTCACCGGGGCTGGACGGAGCCCCGCCGCCGGCCGCCCGCCGGCGCGGCCCGCGGGGGCCGAGTTGGGATGCAGCGGCAGTGCACGGACGACTGATGGGATGGAACTCGTGCTGAAACCAGGAGTGGGTTCATGTCCGTCGTCTCCTCTCTCTACACCGGTGTCACCGGCCTTCAGACGCTTGGCAGCGCGATGCAGGTCATCGGCAACAACATCTCGAACATCAACACGATCGGCTACAAGGCGAGCCGCGCGGAGTTCTCCGACCTTCTGAGCCAGAATCTGACGGGCTCGGCACTGGGCTCGCAGATCGGGCGCGGCGTCAAGCTGGCGCAGGTCACGGGGCTGTTCACTCAGGGCTCGTTCCAGACGACCGGCCGGGTGACCGACCTCGCGATCAGCGGCAATGGCTTCTTCATTGTCAACGACGGCTCGGCGAACTTCTACACCCGGGCGGGCCAGTTCAATCTCAACAGCGACGGTCAGCTCGTCAATGTCGGCAACCTCCGCGTCCAGGGCTACGTCTTCGACGCCAACGGCGTGAACACCGGTGTCCTGGGCGACATCAATCTCTCGAACCTGACAGCCGCCCCGCAGGCCACGGAGACGGTCAGCGTCTCCGCGAACCTCGACGCCAGCGAGGTCCCGCCCAACCAGCCGGCCGGATTCGACATCACCAACCCGGCGGGCACGTCGAACTTCTCGACGTCTCTCACGGTGTTCGACTCGCTCGGCAACTCCCGGGTGCTGACCGTCTACTTCGAGAAGTCCGCCGACGCGACAATCCCCGACTTCGTCGCCGACCGCTCCTGGAAGTGGCACGCGGTCGTCGACGGCGGTGAAGTCGCGGGCGGCACGGCGGGGACGCCGACCGAGATCTTCTCCGGCACCATGACCTTCAACCCCGACGGCTCGCTGCGCACGCTGACCCAGGCGGCGGGGTCGGTCGACTTCGCCAACGGCGCGGCCCCCGGTCAGACGATCGCCTTCAACTTCGGGACGCCGACCGGCGTCGCCGGGACCGGCGGCACCGGCCTCGACGGGATGACACAGTTCGCGGGGCCGGAGGTCGTCAACTTCCAGAGCCAGGATGGATTCGGCCCGGGCCAGCTGCAGGCCATCGACATCAATCAGGATGGCATCGTGACGGGTGTGTTCTCCAACGGCGAGGCGCGTGCGGTCGCTCAGATCGCCCTCGCCAACTTCCAGAATCAGCAGGGTCTCTTCCGGATTGGCGACAACCTGTTCCAGGAGACCAACTACTCGGGGCTGCCGACTGTCGGCGCTCCCAACACCGGCGCCTTCGGCTCGGTCGTCTCGTCGAGCCTCGAGCTTTCCAATGTGGACCTCACCGCGGAGTTCGTCTCCATGATCACCAATCAGCGCGGGTTCCAGGCCAACTCCCGCGTGATCACGGTCGGCGATGAGATGCTCGAGAGTGTCGTGAATCTGACCTGATGCCGGGCGCACGGTTGGCCCAAGGCAGCAGGGGGCGGAGCCACGGGGATGGGCTCCGCCCCTTTTTCTCTGCTCTCGCGCGGCCGTGCGCACATCCTCCCTTGACCCTCCCCCCGCATCCGGGGAGAGTGCCCGCTCCGATTGCCCGGGAGAGATGCAACCATGGCGAAGACCAGGCCCGCGCCCGCCGAGATCGCCCCGCCGGCGTCACCGCCCCCCCTTTGGCTTCTCATGGTCACCGTCATCATGACCGGCTCGGCCGTCATCATGATCGAGGTCCTCGGCTCGCGCATCGTCGGCCCCTTCTTCGGGGTCAGCCTGTACATCTGGACGGCGCTGATCTCGGTGGCGCTGATTGCGCTGAGCGCCGGCTATTTTCTCGGGGGCATCGTCGCCGACCGGTTTCCCCGCGCCACGGGGCTCTACGGCCTGATCGGCGCCGCGGCCGTGACGACCCTTCTCATTCCGCTCTACGACCGTGAGGTCTGCTTCTGGGCTGCCCATCCCGACCGGTTCGGCATCAAGGCGGGCGTGCTCATCGCCTCGATCATTCTCTTCCTGCCGCCCCTGACGCTCCTCGGCTTCGTCGCCCCCTACGCGCTTCGACTGGCCCTCCAGGATCTGCAACACGCCGGACGCATTGCCGGATTGCTCTATGCCGTCTCGACGGTCGGCTCCGTGCTCGGATCGGTGCTCGCGGGCTTCTACCTCGTTCCCCTCTTCGGCGTGACAGTCACGCTGGTCATCATCGCCGCAGTCCTCGTCATCCCGTGTGGGCTCTGGGCCATTGTCGCGCGCCGGCCCGGCCGCGGCGCCGCGATCGTGCTCGCTGCCGGTGCCCTGGCCGTCCTCGGGGTCTGGCGCACCGAGGCGCGCCCCTATGCCAACCAGAGCAATGTCCATCTGCTCTCTGAGCAGGACGGGCTCTACGCCCAGGTCTCCGTCGCCGACACCCGCATCCAGGACAGCTGGGTCCGGTGGATTCTCATCGACGGCATTCCGCAGACCGGTGTCATCGCCCCGCGCCCTGAGAATCCGGAAGCCCGCTGGTACGAGAACTGGACGCCGCTCCACGACATCCAATTTCACTTCTATCGGCTGCACCAGCGCCAGCCCCGGAGCGCTCTCGTCATCGGCCTCGGCGGCGGGGCCGTGCCGATGGCCCTCGCCCGGCAGGGCGTGGAAGTCGAGGTCGTCGACATCGATCCGCTGATCGTCGAGGCCTCCACGCAGTACATGGGCTTCAATCCCGCCGTCGTCCCGGTCCACATCGCCGATGGCCGGGCTCACATCCGCAACTGCCGGCGCACCTACGACCTCGTCATCTTCGACGTGGCCACCGGTGGCGCGCAGCCGTTCCACCTCTTCTCTCAGGAGATCTTCCAGGAGACAGCCCGGATCCTGAACCCCGGCGGCGTCGTCGCGATCAACTACATCGGGTTCCCCCCCGGGGAGCACGATTTCCTCTGCCGCGCGGTCTTCACCACGGTCACATCGGTCTTCCCTGAGTCAGTCACGTACATCTTCCCGCCGCGCCCGGATCAGGAGACGCTCTGCAACATCATGTTCTTCTTCAGCGAGACGGCGTTTCCCGACGACCGTGCTCTCCGCGACGACCCGTCGACGCCGGCCGAGGATCGCCGCCTCCTCGAGCGCCAGTTCCTCAACCTGCGCCGCACGATCGAACCCAACGGGGCAATTCTCACCGACAACTGGAACCCCATCGAGGCCCACTCGGTCCGCGTGAACGAGGTGTGGCGCCGCCAGGTGTTCGAGAACTTCCAGGCGGAGCTCCATCGCCTCTGAGTCAGAGACCCATGCGCGAACTCGACAAGCGATACGACCCCAAGGCCACCGAGCAGCGGTGGTACAGCTTCTGGGAGTCACGTGGCCTGTTTCAGCCGCGGGGCGATGGCGAGCCCTTCGTCATTGTGATCCCGCCGCCGAATGTCACCGGCAAGCTCCACATGGGGCATGGGCTTGATGAGACGCTCCAGGATGTCCTCATCCGATGGCACCGGATGGGGGGGCGGCCGGCGCTCTGGCTGCCGGGGACCGATCACGCGGGCATCGCCACGCAGACGGTCGTCGAGAAGGCGCTCCACGCCGAGGGCCTGCGCCGGCATGATCTCGGACGCGAGAAATTCGTCGAGCGCGTCTGGCAGTGGAAGGAGGAGAAGGGCGGCGCGATCCTTGAGCAGCTGCGCCGCCTGGGTTCGTCCGTCGACTGGTCGCGTCTGGCCTTCACGATGGACGAGCCGCGCTCGCGTGCTGTCCGGCGAGTCTTCAAGATGCTCTTCGATCAGGGGCTGATCTACCGGGGCAAGTACCTCGTCAACTGGGATCCCGGGACGCAGACCGCGCTCTCCGATGACGAGGTCGAGTACGAGGAGGAGCAGGGCTCGCTCTGGCACATTCGCTATCCGTACGAGGACGGCAGCGGCCACGCCGTCGTCGCCACGACGCGCCCCGAGACGATGCTGGGTGACACCGCCGTCGCGGTTCATCCGAAGGACGAGCGCTATTCTCGCCTGCATGGCAAGCACTGCGTGCTCCCCCTGATGAACCGTCTCATCCCGATCGTGCCGGACGACTTCGTGGACCGTGAGTTCGGGACGGGCATGGTGAAGGTCACGCCGGCGCATGATCCGAACGACTTCGAGTGCGGCCGCCGCAACGGGCTCGAGATGATCAACGTGATGACCGTCGACGGGCGCATCAACGAGAACGGCGGGAAATACGCCGGGCTCGACATCCACGAGGCGCGCCGGCGTGTCGTCGCCGACCTCGAGGCGCTGGGCCTCATCGAGCGCGTGGAGCCGCACACCCACCGGATCGGCCGCTCCTATCGCTCGCGGGCGGTGATCGAGCCGCTGCTCTCCGACCAGTGGTTCGTCAAGATGCGCCCGCTGGCCGAGCGCGCCGCCGAGGCCGTCCGCGCGGGCCGAGTCCGCCTGACGCCGAGGACCTTCGAGGGAGTGTACTTCCACTGGATGGACAACGTCCGTGACTGGTGCATCTCGCGCCAGCTGTGGTGGGGCCACCGCATTCCCATCTGGTATCACCGCGAGGATCCCGCGCGCATGATCTGCTGGGACGGTGAGGGTGACCCCACCGAGGTCCGGGCCGACCCCCGCGCCTGGCAGCAGGACACCGACGTTCTCGACACTTGGTTCTCCTCTTGGCTCTGGCCTCTCTCGACGCTCGGATGGCCCGAGGAGACCGAGGACCTGCGGCGCTTCTACCCCACGAGCGTCCTCGTCACGGGTCACGACATTCTGTTCTTCTGGGTCGCGCGCATGATCATGGCCGGGCTCCTCTGCCGGGACGAGGTTCCCTTCCGTGACGTGTTTATTCACGGCCTGATCTTCGGCAAGTCATATTACCGGATGGTCGAGAACCGCGCGCACTACCTGCCGGAGCACGAGGTCCTGGAGATCGAGCGGAGCGAGAAGATCCCCAAGGGCGTCAGGTACAAGTGGGAGAAGATGTCGAAGTCCAAGGGCAACGTCATCGATCCCATCGAGATGATCGACGAGTTCGGCGCGGACGCTGTGCGCTTCACCCTCGTCGCCCTCTGCACACAGGCGCGGCAGCTGGACCTGGAGCGGAGCCGCTTCCTCGGCTATCGCAACTTCATCAACAAGATCTGGAATGCCGCGCGGCTCGTCTTCATGAACGCCGCGGATCTCCCGGCGGAGGAGTTCGCACGGGGGCTCACCGGGCGCCCCGGCCTCGCCGTGGAGGACCGGTGGATTCTGTCATCGCTCCACCGGACGATTGCCGGCGCGGAGCGCTGCCTCGCCGAGTTCGACTTTGCGGGGCTCGCCAACACGGTCTACCAGTTCTTCTGGCGCCACTACTGCGACTGGTATCTCGAGTACGTCAAGCCGCGCCTCTACGGTGCCGACCCCGCCGCCAAGCGCACCGCTCAGACCGTCATGCTGCACGTCCTCGAGTCGTCGCTGCGGCTCATGCATCCCCTCATCCCCTTCGTCACCGAGGAGCTCTGGCAGGTGATCCGGGAGGAGATGAACCTGCCCGATTCCGCTCTCTGCAGCTCGAGACGGCCTGCGTCCGAGGCGCTGTGGATCGACGACGCCGTCGAGCGGGAGATCGCTCTGGTGCAGGACGCCGTTGAGGCCGTGCGCAACATGCGGGGTGAGATCGGCCTTGAACCCAGTCAGCCGCTCGACATCCGCATCACGTCACCGAGTGCGGAGAAGGTGCGTCTCCTGCGTGAGTGCCAGCACCATTTCCATCAGCTGGTGAAGGTGGGCAGCCTCGAAATCGGCGAGGTCGCCGGTGAACACGGTCACGCCGCGACGTCCGTCCTGGCCGACGTCACGGTCCAGGTCCTTCTCAGCGACGAGGTTCTTCACCGCGAGATCGGACGTCTGGACAAGGCGATCGCGCAGACCTGGGCCAACGCCGAGCGCCTCGAGAAGAAGCTGTCGAACGCGGAGTTCTCCGCACGCGCGCCGGGGGAGGTGGTCGCCGCCGAGCGCGCCCGCCTCGCCACCGCGAAGGCCGAGCTCGAGGCGCTGGTCGAGAAGCGTTCACGCCTCGGCTGACTCAATTCCCGCTGGCCAGCGTCCCCGGGGGTGGTGTAGGTTCCCGTCCTTCCGAGGGAGGTGTTCACCCATGCGTCGCCTGATTCTGTCCCTGTTCGCCGCGATGATCCTCACACCGTTCACGGGTGCGCAGCCCGGCTCCTTCACCTATCAGGGGCGGCTACTCGACGGCTCCGGAGTTCCGGTCACCTCCTCGACCGCCATTCGCATCCGCCTCTACCGCGGGGGCGACGCGAACACGGCCGACTCGGGCACGCTGATCTATCAGGAGACCGTCTCTGTCACGCCCGACGCGACGGGCATCTTCTCGCACCGGGTCGGCGCCACGCCCGACATCGGCTTCTCGATCTCGGCCCCGATCTTCCAGACGGCGACACCCATCTATCTCCAGATCAATGTCCCCTTCGACGGCGCCGCGCTGCTGCCTCGCACTCAGCTCCTCAGCGTGCCCTACGCCCAGGTCGCGACTCAGCTCACGCGTGTGAACGAGGTCCACAACGTGCCCGTTCTCAGCGGACGTTCGCTGCAGAACGCCAATGTCACCGTGAGTGACGACCGGTCCGACGTCTACGGCCTCATTCTCCCTCCGGTTGGGACGAGCTTGGCGGTCGGCGATGCCGAGCTCCCCGTGACGTGGAATGCGGGGACGCCGACACTCGAGGTGACGGCGGAGGTCTATGGGCAAGATCTGCCGATCGATCCGGGAAGCCGCACAGCCGTGCTCTCATTCCGTCTGCGCAATCTCGAAGGCACCGGGGCGATCACCTTCGAGGGAAGCCACACGTTCACGACGCGGGGGCCCGAGACCTTCACCCTCCCGGTGGCGGCCCAGTCCGGCACATTCTCCGCCGGCGACGCCGCGACATGGTCCTACGGGCGCCGGGGCGACGTGCCGGCGGACACGCTGAGCGGGGATGTGCTGCTGCTCCACGCGCAGGTGCTGCTGAACGTGGCGCGCTGAGCGCGGGGCTCACAGGCCGAGGATGCGATCGGCCAGACGCTGAATGTCCGTGGCCGTGACGACTCCATCGACGTTGAGGTCGACGTTGTAGAGGCCGAACACGTTGGTCGGCTGCGGCAGCGACCCCTGCACCATCCGGTCGACCGTGACGATGTCCGCCGCGTCGATTCGCAGGTCGACGTTCGCATCGCCGGGAAGCGTCTGCGGGTAGAGCTGGGGGATCAGGCCTGGCTGGACGCGCCCTCCCGCGCTGTTCATCGAGACGGCGGCCGGCAGCGGCGTCACCTGCCCGATCGAGGCGTAGACCAGCCGGTTGCCAGACGCACTCACACCGCCGCTCGATGCGATCCCCGCGGTCTGAAACCGGACGGTGCCATTCGACGCGGGCTGTGCCGCGGCGCCGAGGGCCATGGCCGAGAGTGCAAGTGACAGAGCCGTGAGTCGCATCGGGCAGACTCCCTCTGGGGGTGAGAGCATGGGATCATGGATTCTCGCCGGGTGTCAAACCCCTCCTTCCCGGAGGCGCCGGACCGCTTCCACCGTGGCAGCGACCCGCTCGGGGTCGAGTGGCCGGTCCCACCGCCCCGACTCCTTCAGCCAGGAGCCGACGATGAAACCGTCGGCGTGAGGCCAGAGGGATTCCAGATTCTCAGGTGTCGTGCCGGAGCCCGCGAAGACGGGCAGCCGCGTGGCGCGCTTGGCCTCGGCGGCATCGCCGGGGGAGGTGGCTTGGCCCGTCGCCACGCCTGTCACGACCACGGCATCTGCTCCGAAGAACTCCGCCGCGTGGGCCGTCTCCGCGAGCGAGACATCCGCTGTCACGGCGTGGCTCGAGTGCTTCTTCTTGATGTCCGCGAGGACCGCGACCGGCTCAGCGCCGATCATCCGCCGGAAGCGCAGAAGGGCCGCCGCGTCGGCGTCCATCCAGCCCTCGTCCGCGATGTGTGCGAAGACGAATCCCTCCGCGCGGATGAACTGCAGGCCTGCGGCGAGAGCCACGCTCAGGGCCTCCCGGTTGGCCCCGGCGAGCACCTGAATTCCGATCGGCACACTGACGGCCCGGCGCAGGGCGCAGGCCACCGCCGTCATGGCCGCCGTGATCTCGGGCCCGACCTGGCGATTCAGGTAGGGCAAGTCGTGCATGTTCTCGATCAGCACCGCGTCGAACCCCGAAGTGGCCAGCAGCGTCGCCTCCGAGACGGCCTGGTCGACGATGGACGGCATCGGCAGGCGGTGGCGAGGTGTCCCCGGCAGCGCGGCGACATGCACCATTCCGATGAGGGCCTTTGGCGGAAGAGGCGAGTGTCCAGACATGGGCGGCCTCAGTATCTTTCGAGAAACTGTCCCGGCGTGGCGCCGGTGTGACGGTCATCACGGACCACCGGCACACCGTTGACGACGACGTGGCGGAACCCCCTGGCCAGGAGCGTGGGCTCTGCGTAGGTGGCGCGGTCCTGGACCTTCGCCAAGTCGAAAACGGCGATGTCGGCCGCGGCGCTCGCTCTCAGCACGCCGCGCCCTCTCAGGCCAAACATTTCCGCCGGCAGTGACGTGATCTTGCGAATGGCCTCCTGGATGGTCAGAACCCCCAGCTCGCGGACATAGCGCCGCAGGTAGAGCGCAAACGATCCATAGCCGCGCGGGTGCTGGCGTCCCTGATTCGTCGGACCGGTGGGTGCTCGCAGCGCGGCGTCGGAACCCACCATGCCCCAGGGGTGCGTCAGCACCTCGTCCGTCTCCTCCTGACTCTGAGTGAAGGTCACCCGGGAGGCGTTTCCTCCCGAGGCGATGACCAGCCTCAAGAAGAGCTCGCCCGGGATGTCGCCCGACTGCCGGGCCGCCTCGGCGATGCTGAGGCCCTCGAGCGGACGGAGCTCCTCGCACGCCGCGTCGGCGATCAGCGTGCCTTCCCAGAGACCGTCGGCCTCCATCGTCTGCTCGACCCAGGCGATGATCTCGCCCCAGCGGGACGAGTCGCGGAGTCTGCGCACGAGATCGCCGCGCGTGCCGTCCACGGCCCAGGGGGGAAGCAGCGACATGAACGACGTCTGGGACGCCGTGTAGGGATACTTGTCGAAACGCACCCAGCGGCCCTGCTCGTTCGACGCCTCGATGCGTTCGATGGCGCGGCGCACCTTCCCCCAGTTCCGCGGAGCGCACGCCTTGAGGTGGGAGACCTGCGTGCGGATTCCCGCCCGCTCACCGATCTCGCAGCACTCGTCGACGGCCTCGAGGAGCGTGTCACCCTCGCCGCGGATGTGGCTGGTGTAGCACGCGCCGCGGCCCCGGAGTCCTTCGGCGAGCGACACGAGCTCGTCCGTCGAGGCCCACATCGAGGGAGTGTAGATCAACCCGGAGGAGAGGCCCAGCGCCCCCTGGTCAAGGGCGGCATCCAGCTCACGGCGCTGCGCGGCCAGCGTGTCGCGGTCCGAGGGCACGTTGCCGAGGCCGCAGGTCACCCCGCGGAGGTTGCCATTGCCGGTGAGGGCCGCGATGTGAAGCGCATGCCCGCGCTGGGTCAGTCGAGCGCGGTAGGACGCGAGGTCGTCCCAGTCCGGGATGAGACCGAGGGCCTCGATCTCCTGCCGCTCGCGCTCGAGGTACGCACCGCGGATCGGGAAGGGGGAGAACCCGCAGTTGCCGATGATCTCGGCCGTGACACCCTGATGCACCTTCGAGTCGCAGGTGGGGCACGCGAGCACGGTGTAGTCGCTGTGGGTGTGGACGTCGATGAAGCCGGGTGTCACGTGGCAGCCGGTGGCATCGAGGGTCTGCCGTGCCTCTGTCTCGGGGGGTAGGGGGCCGAGGGCCGTGATGCGGTTCCCCTCGATGCCCACGTCGGCGTGGAAGGGTTCGGCGCCCGTGCCGTCAACGACAAGTCCGCCGCGGATGACGAGATCAAAGGCCATGCCGTTCGCCTCCGGAAGGATACTCTGTGGTGACGGTTCCGGGGCCGACAATCAACCTCTGCTTGCCAAGGCGGAGGTGGGGGAGCATCATGGGCCGGGATGTGTCGAATCGTTCCAACCCTGGTGTTTCTCGCCGTCGCGGTCCCGGCGCCCGCTCAACTCCGCAACCCCCTTCTCGACCCGCGCTATGTTGATTCCGAGCAGGTCTTCGACTCGACGGAGCTGGCCCGCATCGATCTCACGATGACTGAGGCGGACTACCAGTTCCTCCTGGCGGACCCCGCGGCCCGCATCGAGGTCCCCGCGGACATGAGATTCCGCAACGCCCATCTCGACGAGACGCTCCAGAGTGTCGGGGTGCGCTTTCGCGGCGGGACCTCCATCAATCTTCGCAAGCACTCATGGGACATCGACTTCAACCACTTCATCGAGGGGCAGCGGTTTCACGGTCTGCGTCAGTTCAACGTCAACTCCCACCACAACGACCCGTCGATCCTCCGCGGCCACCTGATGCTCGAGTTCTGCCGCCGCGAGGGCATCCCCGCGCCGCGCAGTCACCTGTGCGATCTTCACCTGCACACGACGGGTCCCGGCGGCATCACCGGGCGATTCCTCGGCACCTTCGTCAACACCGAGCAGATCGACGGGACCTTCCTCCGCGCGTGGTACTCGGAGAACGACGGGCCCCTCTACAAGTGCACCTTCCCTGCAAACCTCACGGTGATCGGCGAGGGAGCCTCGGAGGACTACGCGGTTCCCCAGTATGAGCTCGCCGATGACAACGACGGCGCCGGGCGCGGCCCTCTGGCGGCGTTCATTCGCGCTCTCAGCGAGATCCCCGGCAATCAGTTCGAGGCCCAGTTTCCGCTCGTCTTTGATGTCGACACCTACCTCCGCTCGCTGGCCGTCGAGACGGCGTTCGGCCACTGGGACGGCCACTGGGCCAACCAGAACAACTTCTTCCTGTACCACATCCCGCCGGGGGCCGCTCCGGGCACAGGGCTGATTCAGTTCATCACCTACGACGTCGACAATGTGATGGAGGTCAACTTCACCGGGACCGACACGGCGACGGTCGCGCCGCTGAACTTCGGTACGCGGAGCACGTCGAATCGCCCGCTGCCCAACCGGGTCCTCGCCGTGACGGCTTGGCGCAACCGGTACCTTCAGATCCTCTCCGAGTGGTACCGTGACGAGTTCACCCCGGTGCGCATGGCCCCGGAGATCGCACGGCTGCGCGACCTGATCGCCCCGTCGATCCTCGCGGACTTGGCCGGCGAGAACCACTACGGCGACCAGTGGGGATTCGACTTCGACGACTTTCTGGACTCGGTCAACGGCACGGGGGGCGTGGCCTTCTTCGTCCGGCGCGGCGTCTTCGAGTACGTCTCCGTGCGCTCTCAGTACGAAATACCGTCGGGCCTGTTCCTCTGGGGCCCGGCGCTCTGAGCGCGACTCCGAGCTTGCCTGCGGCTTGGCTGAACTCCTACGGTGACCTCTTCGCAGAGGGGTCATCGCCATGCGTCTGCTTCTCCTGTCTGTCTGGGTGGGAGTGCTGTCGCCATTCGCCGGCGCGCAGCTCCGCGATCCGTTCCTCGACCCGAGGTACGTCGACTCCGAGCAGGTGTTCAGCAGCGCGCAGCTCGCCCGCATCGACATCACGATGAGCGAGGCGGACTACCGGGAGCTCCTCGACGAGCCCGAGGAGCGGGAGGACCAGCCCGCGACGATGCGCTTCCGCAACGCTCTGCTCGACGAGACGCTCACCGGCGTCGGGGTGCGGTTCCGCGGGAACTCGTCGATCGATCTGTACAAGCACTCGTGGAACATCGACTTCAACCACTTCGTCGAGGGCCAGCGCTTTCACGGTCTGCGGCAGTTCAATCTCAACTCTCACCACAACGACCCGTCGATCTTCCGGGGGCATCTGATGCTCGAGTTCTGCCGGCGCCAGCGCATCCCCGCGCCGCGGAGTCACCTGTGCGACCTCTATCTCCACACGACGGGACCGGGCGGACGCACGCGGTTCCTGGGGACGTTCGTCAACGCCGAGCAGATCGACGGGACCTTCCTGCGCGCGTGGTACACCGACAACGACGGCCCGCTGTACAAGTGCGAGGCGCCGGCCGACTTCCGCATCCGGGGGAACGGATCGGCATCGGCCTACGAGGACAGTCAGTACGAGCTCGCCGACGACGACCTGGGCTTCGGCTACGCCCCGCTGGCGGCCTTCATCGAGCTCTTGAACACGATCCCGGACTCGGAGTTCGCTGAGCG
Organism: Candidatus Sumerlaeia bacterium; assembly: GCA_013360565.1. Classification (GTDB taxonomy): domain Bacteria; phylum Sumerlaeota; class Sumerlaeia; order JABWBI01; family JABWBI01; genus JABWBI01. The sequence continues at coordinate 13,478 of JABWBI010000003.1, forward strand.
CTTCCCCGAGTTCTTCGATGTGCCGGCGTACCTCCGTGTCCTGGCCGTCGAGACGCTCTTCGGGCACTACGACAACCACTGGCACAACCGGAACAACTGCTATCTCTACGTCATCCCGGCCTCCGGCCGCCCGGGGTCGGGCAAGGTCCAGTTCATCACCTATGATCACGACAACACAATGGGGGTGTGCTTCGACGACGGCTTCAACCCGGCGACCATCGACTTCCGGAACTTCGGGCCGCGCAGCCGCTCGACGCGCCCTCTGCCGGCGCGCGTCCTGGCCGTGCCCGCCTGGGAGGCCGAGTATCTGCGCACGCTGGACGAGTGGATCCGCGGTCCGTTCACGCCGGCGGTGCTCGAGGACGAGATCACGCGCTACCGGGACATGATCGGGCCGTCGATCCAGCAGGACATCAGTGACCGCAACTACTACGGCGACCAGTGGGGGTACACCTACGACACGTTCCTCCGGTCGATCGACAACGACGGGGCGGTGCGCGGACATGTCAGGCAGGGACTGCGCCAGTACGTTCGCCTTCGGTCGGGGTACACGATGCCGGAGGGGCTCATCCTGTTCTGAGAAACTGTGAAATCCGTGGCGGGAGACAGAGGACGCCATCGGCATCTGAAGGGCGCATTCAAGATCGGGGCTTGACGAGTCGATGGGACTCTGTGAAAGTATTCACGGAATCGGGCTCTGGAGGTGCCCACCCATGTCGCTCACCATCGAACCCCACCAGTGCCAAGGGGAAGACTGCGAGCACCGCAAGACCGCGCGAAAGGCTCAGGAGATTGAAGATCGGATCCGGGGGTTCCGCACCACTTTTGATGAGACCGGCCATGAGATCGATGCCCATGGCGTCTACCTTGAGCACGTGACCGACTGACCATTCCTCGGTGAATCTCTCAGTCCGGGTGTCATCCCCGCCTTGGCTTCAACCGTCCCAATCTGAAATGCCAAGGAAAGGATAGACATATGCAGCCGACCTCCCGGGCCGCCTTCACGCTCATCGAGCTTCTGATCGTCGTCGCGATCATCGCTATCCTGGCGGCGATCGCGGTTCCGAACTTCCTCGAGGCCCAGACGCGGGCGAAGGTGGCCCGAGCCAAGGCGGACATGCGGTCGCTCGACCTGGCTCTGGAGGCCTATCACATCGACAACAACGGCTATCCCTACATCGTCGACAGCAACGGGCTCGAGTGGCAGATGCCTGCGGGCTTTCCTCCGGGGGCGGGCTCCTCGGGCCCGGGAGGGCTGACCACCCCCATCGCCTACATCACCTCGAGTCTCCCGGATCCCTTCGTCCTCAACCAGGCGGAGAACCCGGCCATGGGGCCCCAGGGCAAGCCGTCGCTCTACTACGAGCGCCTGGGCTTCGGTTACGACGGCGCCGGGATGCGCTGGGACGACAACGGCTCGGGCTTCCGGGCGGTCCGTGTGTGCGTCGATGGAAATGGAACGCTCAGTGGCACCGCACCGGACTTCAACACGACGGACATCTCCCTCATCCCCGCCCGGTGGGTGCTTTTCAGCATCGGCCCCGACCGGTCCCACCGCGTCTACAACCCCGATGGAAGCATCCTTGTCCGCTCGCGCTTCAGTGTCCTCAACCGCTACGACCCCACCAACGGCACCGTGAGCCAGGGCAACGTGCTGCGCTTGCCCGGTGGCATCTCCTATCCGTGAGGGTGGTCAGCCCGCCGCGCGGGCAGGCGCCTGCGACTGGAAGCGGCCGAACTTCTCGATGAAGTGCGGCCGATCGAAGGCCGCGGCCAGGGCGGCCTCGTAGGAGATGATGCCGGCCTGAAGGCGCTCACCGAGGCTGTTGTTGAGAGAGAGCATGCCCTCCTCGACGCCGGTCTGAATCGAGGACTGGATCTGGTGGATCTTCCCCTCGCGGATCAGGTTCTTGACGGCCCGGTTGCAGACGAGCACCTCGAATGCGGCCACGCGGCCCCCCTCGACGCGCGGGACGAGCCGCTGCGCGACCACCCCCTCGAGGCTGACCGCGAGCTGCGCCCGGATCTGCGCCTGCTGGTGGGGCGAAAAGGCGTCGATGACGCGGTTGATCGTCTGCGCCGCCTCATTCGTGTGAAGGGTCGAGAAGGTCAGATGCCCCGTCTCCGCCAGCGTGATCGCCGTCTGCATCGACTCGGCGTCGCGCATCTCGCCCAGGAGCACGACGTCCGGGTCCTGGCGGAAGGAGTGACGCAGGGCCGAGTTGAACGTCTGCGTGTCGAGCCGGACCTCGCGCTGTGTGACGGTGGAGAGCTTCTCCTGGTAGATGTACTCGATGGGGTCCTCGATCGTCAGGATGTGGCAGCGGCGCGTCGCGTTGATCTCGTTGAGCATCGCGGCGAGCGTCGTGGACTTGCCCGAGCCCGTCGGCCCCGTCACCAGGACGAGCCCGCGTGTCAGCGCCAGGAACTTGTGCATCACCGGCGGGAGCCTCAGCTCCTCCATCGTCGGAATCTTGTCCGGGATGAGCCGGAGCGCGGCGCAGATCTGCCCCTGCTGGCTGAAGAGGTTGACGCGGATGCGGCACACCCCCGGCACGGAGGCCGAGAAGTCGAGGTCCCGCTCGCGCTCGAAGGCGCGGAGCTGCTCGGGCGTGAGGAAGCCCAGGAGGAAGTCGCGGAACTCGCGCTCGGTCAGGTGGGCGCCCTCGACGTCGTAGAGCTCCCCGTCGATGCGCACGCGCGCCACGCCCCCGGCGCGCAGGTGGATGTCGCTGGCGCCCTCGGCGTGTGCGCGGCGGACGAGCTCATTGAGCATCGGGTTCGGCGGGCTCCAGGCGGATGCGGACGATCTGCTGGGCGTTCATCTCGACGACGCGCAGCGTGTGGCCGCCGTGGCGGATGGACTCGCCGGCGCGAGGCACGCGGCCCAGGCGCTCGTAGAGGAAGCCGCCGAGAGTGTCGCAGTGGGTCTTCGGAATCGCCAGCCCAAAGTGGGCATTCAAGTCATCCAGGTCGGTGGCCGCCTCGACGGTGAGCACCCCGTCGGGCCCCACCGTCCACTGCGGCCGCTCGCGGTCGAACTCATCAGCGATCTGGCCGAAGATCTCCTCGAGGATGTCCTCGCGCGTCACCCAGCCCGAGCACGCCCCGTGCTCGTCGATCACGATGGCCGCTCTCAGGCGCTCGCGGAGCATCTCCTGCAGGAGGTCGTCGACCCGCTTCACCTCGGGGACGAAGTGCGGCGGGTGGATCATTGCCCGCAGCTGCGCCGGCGACTTCGGCTCGCCCGCGAGCGCCTCGTAGATGTCGATGTGCCCGATCACGTTGATGATCATGTCCCGGTACACGGGGAATCGCGAGTGCCCCGAGCTGCGGGCCAGCTCCGCCAGGCGCTCCTGGCTCAGCTCCTTTTCGGCAATGGCCACCATCCGGATGAGCGGCCGCATGACCTCCCGCGCCAGTGTGCGGTGGAGGTTGAGGATCCGGTGGATCATCTGCCGCTCGCTGCGCTCGAGGCCGCCCTCGTCTTCGGCCTGTTCGAGCATCTCCAGAACCTGATTCTTCGAGAGCGGTTCTCCGGCGCTCCAGCGGCGGCCGCCCGCGAGGCGCGCCACCGAGCCGACGAGGGCCGTCGCCGTGTGCTCGAGAGGCCGAACGACCGCCCACATCCAGCCGAGGGGGCGCGCAATGTGGTGGATTCCGCGGTTCGCGCCGCGCCAGCCCAGGGCCTTCGGGGCCAGGAGTCCGAGTGTCGCGGCCAGCGAGACGGCGGCACCGGTGCATCCGAGGGCCTTCGCCCCTGGCGATGCCGCCGGCCAGTGAAGGTCCGAGAGGCGCCAGAGCAGGAGGGACATCAGGATCAGGCACAGGATGTGGCCCGCCCGGGTCATGTGCAGCAGGGGCCCTGTCTCCTCGAGCAGCGTGTCGGCCCGCCGCGCGGCGGGGTCGCCGCGCTCGGCGCGGAGGCGGAGGGCCTGGCGATCCACCCCTGTGATGATACTCTCGGCCGCCGCGAAGAAGGCCGCGGCGAGGACCGCGAGCCCTGTGAGCGCCCAGAGCTCCGCGATGAGCCACGCGTCCGTCATCGCTCCCCCTCCGCAGGAGGCTCCGCCGGTGTCACCCGCTGAAGCAGCAGCTCTTCGATCACGGGGCCTGCCATCTGGCGGACGGTGAAGCGCCAGCCCTCGGCCACGAGCGACTCGCCCTCCTCTGGGATGTGCCCCAGCGTGTTGATCACGAAGCCGCTCACCGTTCTTGCGCGGTCGTCGTGCAGCCGGAGCTCAATCTGCTCTTCGATCTCCCAGAGCTCGGTTCTTCCCCGCACGAGCCAGCTTCCCTCGCCGCCGGGGCGGATGGCCTCCTCGACGGCCTGTCCGGCGGCCTCTTGCTCCGCTGTTTCCATTTCGCCGAAGACGGCCTCGACCAGGTCGTTGAGCGTCACGATTCCCTTGTTGCCGCCGTACTCGTCGACGACGACGGCGAGGAACACCTGATTCTTCCGGAACGTCTCCAGCAGATCCGCCAGCCGCGTGTCCGGGGAGACCACGAGCGGCTGCCGGAGCAACTCGGTCCACGGATGCTCCGGCTGGAGAAGGAAGTCGCGGTAGTGAAGGAAACCGAGAATCTTGTCGGGCGATGTCTCACACACGAGGAGACGCGAGTGGCCGCCGCGCTCGAAGGCCGCGGCAACCTCGTCGCGCGGGTCGCCGCGCTCGACCCAGTCGAGCTCGGTCCTGGGTGTCATGATGTCCTCTGCCGTGCTGTTGCCGAAGTCCAGGACCCCCTCGACCATCTCGCGCTCGTCCTCCTCGAGTGTCCCTCCCGGTCCACCCAGCGTGACGAGGTTCTGGAACTCGAGCTCCGCGACGAGGGGCCCTCTCCATCCCTCCTTTGATCCCATCAGACGCAGCACCACGCTGCTGAACGCCGAGAGCATCAGGCGGAAGGGGAGCAGCGCGAGCGTCAGCGCATAGACCGGCGGACACAGCCAGAGCAGAGTGCGTTCGCTCAGCCGCGCCGCCACGGCGCGGGGCAGGACTTCTCCGGCGAGGAGGATCAGAGGTCCGGCCGTCACCAGTGTGAGCAGCGTCTGGCTCGCCGGGGAGAGGCCGGGCAGGACTCGCTGCCAGATCATCACCGCCACGATCGCTGCCCCGAGGTTGGCGACGAGATCGCCGAGAAGAAGCCCCGCCATCGCCGCCTCGCGGTCGGCCAGCAGCCGTCCGGCGGCGAAGGGGATCGCGCGCCCCTTGTCCCGCAGTGAGCGCAGGTGGGGGAGACCGAAAATGGCGGTCTCCGCCGCCGACACGAGAGCCGAGAGGAGGAGGAGTGCGACGAAGAGCGCCCCGAGCGCCAAGACGCCAGGACCGGCCAACATTGGCAAGCTGTGAGAACCGAGAGGATCAGGCATGGACCAGAGGTCCGTGCCCGGGAAGGCAGGCAAGGCAGTCTTCGGAGTTCATGGGCCAGATGAGGAGACCGTAGTGAAACCCCTCGCCCCGCTTCAATCCCTTTCTCGGGTCGCGAGCCGGACGGGTCGCCTCAGTCCTCGTCGTCCTCGCCATCCTTCGTGCATCCGTCGCACAGCATTCCCTTCACGGCCCCCGTCAGGAATCGGGCGCGGTACTCGCGGTACTTGGGCCCCCGCCAGATGTCCGCAATGGTGTCTCTGGAGGCATCACCCATCACGCCCACCTGCTCCCAGTCGGCGCAGCACTGCACGAGGCGACCGTCCCAGAGGATGTAGACCTGGTTGAACATCCGGTTGCACCAGTCGTAGGCGCGGAGTGGGCGCACGGCGATCGCGTCGGACTTGATGTGGCGATGGTGCCCGCGGTTCTCGAGCTGGTTCACGTGGATTTTCACGCCGCGCTCGGCCCAGAAGGCGCGGATGGCATCGAGCTGGCTGTGGATCTCCGTCGTGTCGAGCATCACGACGCGGATGCGCGTCCTGTACCTGCCCTCGTCGCGCAGCCGGACCATGCGCTCGACGTTCTCCACCGTCTTGTCGAGCTTGAGGTGCATCACCCGCTCATAGACGGCCGGGTCGATCCCCTGGACCGAGAAGTTGATGCGGTCGAGGCCCGCGTCGAGGAGGCCCTTGGCCATCCGCTCGTTGCACGCGTTGCCGTGTGAGTTGATCTTCGTGTACTGGTGCGGCTGCTTGCGCGAGGTGATGTGGGCCACCCGCTCGGGGAGATGCTTGTCGAGCAGCGGCTCGTTCATCAGGTAGGGGGAGATGCGTCGCACCACCGACGCCGCCGTGACCTCGTCGACGATGCGGCGGAACAGGTCCATATCCATCGGCCGACCCATGGGGATGTCCCGCTCGGTCTTCTGGTTGGGGCAGAAAATGCAGTTGGCGTTGCAGCCTGAGATCGTCTGGATTTGCACGTTGACGGGGAAGCCGGGCAGGGGCTCGCGCTTGTCGATGTGGCGGAACTTCAGCCGCGTCAGCGGTCCAGCGAGCTCAGGGACGTAGTACTTGGGCGGCATCCACATGAATTTCCGATGAAGTCCACCGACCCTGGCATTCGCCCTCCGCGGTTGGCAAGGGGAGAATCATCGACCGAACGGGGCCGCCGTTCGCTCAGTGGTACTGGGCCGCCGTGAAGACGGTCAGCGTCGCAGGGACGGTCGTGTCGCGGATTCGAAGCACGCGGCCGTTTCCGCTGTCTGCGTAGTGAACGACGTAGAGCTCCCGGTTGACGTCCTCGCCGAAGGACGAGACCAGGAACGTGTTGTCGAGCGCCTCGACGGCGGACGAAGACCAGGTGGACGGCCCCGTCGGCGCCAGCGTCCAGATGCGACCCGAGTTGTAGTCGGCGAAGAAATAGTACCCCTGGAGGTTCGGATAGGCCGCGCCGCGGTAGACGTAGCCCCCGGTGATCGAGAGGTTGCCGTTGGGGTTGGAGGTGTGGGCGTAGACGTGGACGGGGAACGTCGTCCCGCCGATGGCCGGGCCGAGGACGGGGACGTTGCCCTCGTAATTGCGCCAGCCGAAGTTCAGGCCGGCCGTCGCGGCGGGGACGATGTTGACCTCCTCCCAGAGCCCCTGACCCACGTCGGCGATGAAGAACATCCCGGTCGTGAAGTCGAAGGAGTTCCGCCACGGATTGCGCAGGCCGTAGTGGTAGATCTCGTCGGCCCCCGCCACGCCGATGAAGGGATTGCCCGGGGGATTCGTGTAGGAGGAGCCGCTGACATCGAGGCGGAGCATGTCGCCGAGGAGATTCGTGGTGTCCTGGGCATTCCCGATCCCGGCCGTGTGGCCGGTGCCCGAGTCGTTCGAGGCGCCGCCGTCGCCGATGGCCATGTAGAGGTATCCGTCGGGGCCGAACCCGATCCACCCGCCGTTGTGATTCGACTGCGGCTGGCTCTGGGTGAGAATCGGTGTCCCCGATGTGTTCGCCGTGTTCGAGCCCACGCTCGGCACGGTGTAGCGTGAGAGCACCGAGGCCCCGGTGACTCGGTCGGTGTACGACACATAGAACCGCAGGCTCGTGGCGAAGTCGGGCGGGAACGCCAAACCCAGCAGGCCGCGCTCATTCCCCGGCGAGAGCGGTGTCGAGATCAGGTTGAGGCCGCTCGGGCTCAGATCGAGGAAGTCGGTTCCCAGGACCGTGCCCGAGTTGATGATCCGGATTCGTCCGCGCTGCTCGACGACGAAGAGCCGCGTGTCCCCGGCCACGCCGGTGTTGGTCACATAGACCGGCATGCTGAAGCCCGTGGCGATCTGATCCAGCGTGATGGAGATGGCCGCCGGCGAAGACACGGTGGCTGCCCAGGCGAGTCCGAGGGCCAAGGCCCGGCGACCCGGTGTGCGACGATGCATGGAGTGGAAACCTCGTGACGTGGTGCAGGGGCGAGAGGGGCGGGGGAGCAGCCACCCTCTGATCGGGAATGAGCCCCACGGACCCTCCCCGGTGTCGAGAGGGGGCTCTGCCAAGGCCTCGCGGGCCCCGGAAGTCCACGATATTCGGACCGGGCCCCGGCGGGCAAACACTTTTGCGCGGGCCCCCGCCACGGTTGACATTCGCGCCTCCCCCCGAGTTGAATGGGCGGCTCCCGCGCCATGCCCCCTGCCGAGACCAATGCCGCCCCTCTGCCTTCTCGCCCGCTCGGCGAGACTGTCGGCAGCCTTCTCGCCGCGTGGCTGATTCCCGGTCTTGGCCATATCCTTCACCGGGACGTGCTGCGAGGCATCTTTCAGTTCGTTCTCATCCAGGTGACGTTCGGGCTGGGCCTCCTCCTTCACGGCGCCGTGCTCTGGCCCGCCTACAACCCCCTGGACTGGGGCGCGAATGCGATGAACATCTTGACGTTCGTGATCCAGCTGGCCAACGGCTTGGCCGCGCTCCTGTGCCTCGCGGTCAGCCAGGCCTTTCCGGGCTGGGCAGAGGCCACACGGGCCCACGCCCTCTTCGAGCTGGGATCGGTCTACCTCTTGATTTCGGGGGCGATGAACAGCTTCACCGTCGGGGCACTCTTCGACCGCCACCTGCGCTGGGGGCGCGCTCCCCTGCCCCCTCTCTGACCATGGCTGTCCCTCACGCCCTGCTTCATATACTGTCGTTGCTGTACTTAGCAACGGTGATCTCGCTTGTCCTGGGCTTGAACGAGCAGGGGACATGGGAGGGAATCCGGCGGGAGTGGCGGCGGCGGTGGCTCAAGCTTGTCGGGGTCCTGGGGGGGATTGCGGCGGCCACGATGGCCCTGACACTCGCCTCGAGCTGGCTGTCGACGTGATGATCTGACAGATTTGGGCTTGACAGGCGCTCGTTTCCGGGCTGAATGGAGTGCAAATCTTCCTCGGCAGGCGCCTTGGAAGGATTTGGCCCTAGAAGGGAGGGATTAGTTCACATGTTCAAGAAAATGCGTGGGTTCACACTGATCGAACTTCTGATCGTTGTGGCCATCATCGCCATCCTGGCAGCCATCGCGGTGCCCAACTTCCTCGAGGCTCAGGTGCGCGCGAAGGTCTCGCGTGTGCGCTCGGATCTGCGCTCCCTCGCCACGGCGCTGGAGTCCTACTTCATCGATAACAACGCCTATCCGGTGTACACGACGGCGCAGATGGGCACGCCCAATGCCAACTTCATGCTTGGCACGGGCGCCAGTCTCCTGCCGACCTTCCGTGTCCGCGTCAGTGGCGCGGCGAACGAGCAGTACCAGACGCTGACGACGCCCCAGGCGTACATCACGTCGTACTTCACGGACCCCTTCGCGCTCACCCGCGGTCTCACCTTCTCGTACTACACCGACACGGCTGGCTGGATCGTCTGGTCGCTGGGTCCGGACAGCGACGAGAACAACGGTGCTGTCTCGGTTGTCGCCTCCGATCTCGGCCCCGGCCGGGCGTACGAGACGGTCTACAACAGCGCCATCTCGCAGCCGTCGCTGACGCTCATCGCCTTCAGCAACACGGGCGGTGGCAATGCGTACACCTACGACCCGACCAACGGCACGACCTCCGAGGGCGACGTCTACCGCGTCCGCCAGTGATTCATCGCTCCTGCTGAAGGAGCAACCCCGGGCGAGTGGCTCACCGGCCACTCGCCCTCTTTTTTTCTCTCGCCCCCGGCTGGCGAGTCTCACACACTGCGGCGGGCCAGAGCACGCCTCTCTGGATCTCGTCCATGGGCCCCTTTCCTGTCACGCGCCTCATCACCTGGCTTCCCGTGGGCGGCATCGAGCGCCGCCTTGTCGCTGTCCTGCCCCAGCTCGACCGCACCCTCTTCGCTCCCCGCCTGATCTGCCTCCGTGAGCGTGGTCCCCTGGCCGATGAGCTCGAGGCCTCTGGCGTGCCCGTGAGCGTGGTTCCCTTCCGGTCCCGGCTCAGCCCTGCGGCGATCTGGCGGCTTGCCCGGGCGCTCCGCGGGTCGGTCATCGTGCACGCGCACATGTACCGGGCGAATGTGCCGGGGACGATCGCGGCTCGCTTGGCAGGCGTCCCGGTGATTCTGGGCCAAGTCCACAATGTCGACACGTGGCAGACCGGGCGGCAGCGTCTGATGGACCGGCTGACCGCACGCCGCCGCACCGCCACGATCGCCGTCTCGCGCCGGGTGCAGGAGGACGTCTGCCGCACGCTTCGACTGCCTCCCGAACGCGTGCCCGTGCTGCACAACGGCATCGACTTGGCGCCCTTCCGTGCCCCGCTGGACCGCGAGGCGCTCCGGGCCGAGCTCGGACTGCGCTCCGATCAGGTGGCGGTCCTCTGCGCCGCTCGACTTCATCCGCAGAAGAACCACCGCGGCCTTCTCCAGGCACTCGTGCGCTTGCCCTCTGCGCTTCCGCCCTGGCGATGCCTCGTCGCCGGCGACGGTCCCGAGCGGGCGAATCTCGAACAGCTGGCTGTCGCCCACGGCCTTCAGCACCGCGTCGTCTTCCTCGGCCAGCGTCACGACGTGCCGCGCCTGATGCGCGCGTGCGACCTCTCGGTCCTGCCCTCGGACAAGGAGGGCTTCTCAAACACCGTGCTCGAGAGCCTCGCCGCGGGCCTTCCCGTTGTCGCCACTGATGTCGGGGGCAACGCCGAGGCCATTGAGCACGGTGTCAGCGGCTTCCTCACCGGCCGCGCCGATGTGGAGGATCTGGCCGAGCGTCTCGCGCAGCTGATCGCCGACGCCGGGCTCCGCCGCCGGATGGCCGCCGCTGCGCTGGCCGCCGCCCCGCGCTTCAGCCTTGAGTCGATGGTGAGTGAGACTCAGAAGCTCTATCTCCGGCTCTTGCGCGAGGCGCGGCCCCGGTGGTCTTCCGCCTCATGAAGCGGACGGCGATGCGAAGGATGGCGGGATGGATGTCAGCCGCCACCGTTGTTTCCATTTCCCTTGTTGCCGCCCAGCCCCACCCGTGCGCCTTCACCGTGGAGCCAGTGACTGTGGACGGTGTGCTGGACGAGGCGGTCTGGCGCGAGGCGCCGCCGCTCGCCTTCTGGGCGCCGGTGACGCAGGCCACGCCGCGCTCGAGGGCCTGGGCGCGGATGGCGTGGTCGAGCGACGAGCTCTTCGTCGCCTTCAGCGCCTCGGACGAGCACCTGTGGGCGACCCGGACGGTGCGCGACACCGACACCTTCCGGGACGACTGCTTCGAGGTCTTCGTGATGCCACGCGAGCCGCGGTTCGGCTACCACGCCTTCGAGACCAATCTGCTCGGAGTCACGCACGATGGCTTGGCCGGGGCCGGCGGTGCCCGCTGGGATGGCGAGGGCGTCCGGTTCGCGCCGCGGACGGAGGGAACGGCGAACGTCTCAGAGGACCTCGACACGGGCTGGGCGATGGAGGTGGCGATACCCTTCCTCTCGCTCGACGCTCTCGGCAGTCAGCGGCCTCGGCCGGGAGACATGTGGCGATTCAATCTGGCGCGGCGGGACGTCGATCCCCGCTGGCCTGGCGGTTTCGATCTCTCCTGCACGGCGCCCGTCTCCGTGGGGAATTTCCACCACTGGGTCGACTGGGGACAGATGGTGTTCACCGCCCCCTGAGCGCGCGTTGACAGTTCCACGTCGCGCTGCCATCTGTGAGTCCTGCATCTCATCGACGACCTGCGGGAGCGCGCCCATGGAACAGATCGGGGTTTGGCTGGGACAGATCAACGGCGTTGTCTGGGGCTGGCCGCTCATCATCCTGCTCTTGGGGACGCACCTCTTCCTCACGGTCCGGCTGAGATTCATCCAGCGCCACATCGGCAAGGCGATCAGGCTGTCGCTCGCACCGCGGGCCGAGGGGAAAGGCGACATCAGCCACTTCGGCGCCCTGACGACGGCCCTCGCCGCCACGATCGGCACGGGCAACATCGTCGGCGTCGCCACCGCCGTCGCCAGTGGCGGCCCTGGCGCCGTTCTGTGGATGTGGCTCACCGGCGTCTTTGGCATTTCCACGAAGTACGCCGAGGCCGTGCTCGCGCTGAAGTACCGCGTCGTCACGCCGAGCGGGCAGATGGCCGGGGGGCCCATGTACGCCCTCGAGCGGGGGCTGGGAATGAAGTGGCTCGGGCTGCTCTTCGCTCTCTTCACGGCCCTCGCGGCCTTCGGCATCGGGAACATGGTCCAGGCCAACACGATCTCGCGCCAGATGCACTCGAGCTTCGGGATTCCGCTTCCGGCCACCGGCATCGTCCTCACGGTCCTGACCGCCGTGGTGATCCTGGGGGGTATCCGCTCGATCGCCCGCGTCTGCCAGGCGCTCGTCCCCTTCATGGCGATCTTCTACGTGCTCGGCTGCACGTTCATTCTCATCAGGGGATACGCGACCATTCCCGCCACGCTGGCGCAGATCTTCCACAGCGCCTTCAGCCCCGACGCCGCGGTCGGCGGTTTCGCCGGCGCCACCATCAAGGACACGATCCGCTACGGTGTTGCCCGGGGCCTCTTCTCCAACGAGGCCGGGCTCGGAAGCGCTCCCATCGTCGCCGCAGCCGCGCAGACCAGGAATCCCGTGAGGCAGGCTCTCGTCTCCTCGACAGGGACGTTCTGGGACACCGTTGTCGTCTGCGCTTTCACGGGCGTTGTGATTGTCAACTCCGGCGTGTGGATGGGCGATCACGACGGAACCCACCTGACTCACGCCGCGTTTGGGCAGATTCACACGATTGGCCCCCTCGTGCTCACCGTCGGGCTCCTCACGTTCGTCTTCTCCACCATCCTCGGGTGGTCCTACTACGGCGAGAAGGCGGTGGAGTACCTGCTGGGCCCGCGGGCGGTCTTTCCCTACCGGCTGCTCTGGGTGGGCGCGGTGTTCACAGGGTCGCTGGTTCTTCCGCAGGCGGTGTGGGACTTCGCCGACATCATGAACGGGCTCATGGCCGTTCCCAACCTCATTGCGCTTCTCCTGCTGAGCGGTGTCATCGTGGCCGAGACTCGCCGGTATCTCTGGGAGGACAGACTGGAGGAGGAGTGAGGCGTGCCCGCAGTGCCTCTCACAGCAGAGCGCGGTCGAGATCCCGGTAGTTGATCGCCTCGGCGACGTGCACGGGCTCGATGTGAACAGAGCCGGCGAGGTCGGCGACCGTTCGGCTGACCTTGATGACCCGGTCATAGGCCCGCGCGCTCAGACCGAGGCTCCGGATGGCACGCTCGAGCAGGGCGCGGCACTCGCCCGTGAGAGGGGCGAACTCGCGGAGCATCCGCGATGTCATGTGCGCATTGCAGTGGACGCCGGCGAACTTGGCGAAGCGCTCGGTCTGGCGCTGCCGGGCCGCCTGGACGCGTTCCCGGACGGCTGCGCTCGACTCCCCGCCGCCGAGAGTCGCGAGCTCCTCGATCTTCACCTGCGGCACATCGATGTGCAGGTCGACGCGGTCGAGCAGCGGACCGCTGATCCGCGAGCGATAACGCTGGATCATCGCCGGGGTGCATCGGCACTCCTTGACCGGCGAGCCGAGGTATCCGCAGGGGCACGGATTCATCGAGCCGCACAGCGTGAACTGGGCGGGGAAGGAGAGGCTCATCGCGGCACGCGAGATTGTGACGCGGCCATCTTCGAGCGGCTGGCGCAGCACCTCCAGAACGCCGCGGGAGAACTCCGGCATCTCGTCGAGAAAGAGCACGCCATTGTGCGCCAGACTCACCTCTCCCGGGCGAGGGGTCGAGCCGCCGCCGATCAGGGCGATGTCGCTCACGGTGTGGTGCGGCGAGCGAAACGGCCGGTGCGTCAGCAGCCCCGCGTCACCGGGCACCAGTCCCGCGATCGAGTGGATCTTGGTCGTCTCGAGGGCCTCGGCGAGCGTCATCGGCGGGAGAACGGTCGGGAGGCGCTTGGCGAGCATGGTCTTTCCGGAGCCCGGCGGACCGACCATGACGACGTTGTGCCCGCCGGCCGCAGCCACCTCGAGGGCGCGCTTGGTGGTCTCCTGGCCTTTGACGTCGGCGAAGTCCAGATGGCCGTCGCGTTGCCCCACCGCGAAGAGACCCTCGACGTCGATGGTGTGGGGTGGAATCTCGATGGCCCCATTCAGGAACTCGATGACCTCGCGCAGTGTGAGCGCCGGGTGAATGCCGAGGCCGGAGACGACGGCCGCCTCATTGGCGTTTGCCTTGGAGACGATCAGGCTCTTCTCGGCCTCGCGCTTCACATGCACGGCCACCGGCAGCACCCCCGGCACGGGCTTGACCGCGCCGTCCAGCCCGAGCTCGCCGATGAGACAGAATCGCGGCAAGACCTCGTGTCGCACTCCTCCCGCGGCAGCGATCAGACCGACGGCGATGGGGAGGTCAAGCGACGCCCCCTCCTTGCGGATCTCGGCGGGGGCCAGATTGATCGTGATCTTCTTGGCCGGGACGTGAAAGCCGCTGTTCTTGACCGCAGCCCAGACGCGGTCACGGCTCTCCTTGACGGAGGCGCTGGGCAGTCCGACGACGTTCACGGTCGGCTGTCCCTGGGCGATGTCGACCTCAACTGCGACGTCGTAAGCGTCGAGGCCAAGCACGGCGGCGCTGTGCGCGGTGGCGAGCATGACGGGCGGACATCTGACAAACCGCGCGGGCTTCGGCAATCAGAAAGCTGACACTTCAGTTTGTCCCGGGGGCGGTTCGATCAGCCAGACACCGATGGCCATCTCCCCCGGAAATGACGTGACTGGCACCGCGTGGGCGGAGAGCCAGTCCCAGTGATCGGCCGTCCGGGTCGTCGAGCCCCAGAAGCCCGTCAGGAGCCACACGCGCCTTCCCGCGGCCACCAGGGATTCGAGCTCGTCGACGCGGTCCACGCCGTCGAGGATCACGAAGGGCCTGGGTTGAAGCCGGTCGGCCGCCGCCAGAGCCTGGGCCAGTGGATGCTGAGGAGCGCTGTCGATGTGATACGTTGTCCAGCCCACGTGTGTGCGGAGCTCATGCTGGAGGCACGCGATCTCGGAGTTGGGGCCCGGCAGGATGAGGTCGCCGGGAGATGCATGTTCGATGAGCCACTCCGTCGCGCCGCGCCAGTTCGCTTTCTCCGTGAGGCGGCGCTCGAGCAGACGCGGCGTCACGCCGGAGATGATGAGCGAGGCCAGGACCACCGCGGCAGCTGTGCCGGCGTGAGACGACAGCCGGCGAAGGGTGGCCTCCACGCCCCAGGCGAAGCAGAGCAGCACGATGGGCTGCAGCCAGAAGAGGTGCCGCGGACCGAGCAAGTGAGACGAGGAGAGAACCGTGATCAGACTCACGGGAGCCAGGCACGATGCGATCACGAGGACGTTCCACGGCCAACGGCGAAGACAGGCGGCCAGGCCGACGGCGGTCAGGGCGGCAAGCATGGTGACAGCGGACGCGGTGAGCCACCAGCCGTTGCCCGGGAGCCAGGGCACGGGGCGAATGTCTGCCGCGTCGCGGGCCCATTGGCGAGCCAAGTCTGTCAGAGTGCTCCAGCCCTCGACCGTCGGCCAGAGTCTCCGTGCTGAGCGATGACCATCGGCCGTGTCGAGGTAGAAGGCCCGTGGAAACCAGGCGACCAGCCAGAGCCCGCCGACTGCCAGATAGGCGAGCACGGAGCCCCCGCCATGGATGAGCCGCGCGGGGGCGGACGAGATCGCGCCGCGCCGCGTGCCCAGCGACACCGCCAGAGCCAAAGGGCCGAAGGCGAGCGCCGAGAGGGGTGTGACGAAGAAGGCGACGAGATGGAGCCCGGCCGCACCCCACCACCAGCGCCAGCGCCCCGTCTGCCAGGATTTCCCGGCGAGCCAGAGGGACGCAGTGACCAGAGCTGTGGCGAGCGCGTAGCCGCGGGCGTCCTGCGCGAAGTTGATCTGCGAGGCCGAGAAGGCCCACACAAGCAGAGCCGTGAGGCCGGCCCGCCGGTCTTGAACCGCGCTGCGAAGGAGAAGCCACATTGCGACGAGCCCCACGGCTCCGAACACCGCGCTCGGCCAGCGCAGCAGCTGCTCGTCCGGGCGCACGCGCATGAGCAGCCACTCGGCACCGTAGGCCAGCGGGCCTGGGCCGGTGTCGCCCAAGCAGAAGCCGGCAACGCTGCCATCCCGGGTCAGCGGCGAGAAGAATGGACGCTGGGCCACTTCGAAGGTGATGACCTCGTCGATCCACAGGCTCTTCGCGCCCAGGCGGTCCACGCGCAGTGCGACGCCGGCGAGGATGACAAGGAGCGGAGCCAGGAGCCGCCGTCGGCCCAGCGGCGAATCGGAGGTGCCTTCAGCCACGGATCCGGTCTCGCAGCAGGGCCGCGTTGACGCCTTCGATCTCAGCCGTCTTGTCGCGGCTCGTCAGGCCCTGTCTGATTTCGATGTCCGCGCGGCTCACGCCGAGTTCAGCGGCCAGGAAGCGAATCAGCGCCTCGTTGGCTGCGTTGTCGACGGGCGGTGCCGTGAGCCGGACCTTGAGACGCTCGCCGCACCAGCCCACGATCTCATCGCGCTTGGCGCGCGGCTGGACGTGAATCAGGAGACGTCCCACTCAGCGCAGCACCGACTCGAACCGGAGCGTCGAGCCCGAGGTCCGGAGCTCATCGCGGAGTGCCGCTCGGACCGAGTCGGCGGCACTCTCGACCAGAGGGGCGAGCAGGCCGCGCCGAGGTCTCCATTCCTCGACGCGCGGCGTCCCGGAGATGCCAACCAGCGCGGCGGCGTGGTCGATGGCATCCTGGAGATTGCCCGCCTCGTCGGCGAAGCCCAGTGCGATGGCCTGCGCCCCCGTGAGAGGGCGACCGTCGGTGTGCGCCGCGAGGACCCGCTCGATCTCCTGCTCGCTCACCTCCCGGCTCGCGGCCCCGGCCAGCGCGGCCCGGATGGCCTGGCCCCGCCGCTCACGCACGGCGGCGACGAATTGGCCGTGGACATCGTCGATCAGCTGTTGGAGCAGCGCTCTGTCCTCCTCGGTCAGCGGTGCCCAGACGGCCCCGACGTCCTTGTTCGGGCGGCTGGTGAGGTCGGTCACCTCCACGCTGAGGGTCTCCTGAAGGAGGCGCGAGGCGTCGATGTGGGTGAAGAGCACGCCGATCGAGCCTGTGATCGTGCCAGGGTTCGTGAAGATGCGCCGGCCGCCGAGCGCAATGTAGTAGCCGCCCGAGGCCGCCGCGTTGCCGAAAGAGACGATCACCGGCTTGACCTCGTCGGCCCGGCGAAGCTCCTCATAGAGCTCTTGGCTGCCGCCGACGGCTCCGCCGCCCGAGTCGATGCGGACGACGATCGCCATCACGTGCGGGTCGTCGCGATACTCGCGGACCAGCTCGACCTGCCTGCTGGTGTCGCGGATGAACCCCTCGACCCGGACGAGGGCCAGCCGAGGTCCGCCGCCCCAGCCACGCCCGGTCACGGCGCGTGCGACGATGCTCAGCGCGGCGAGAACGACCAGCCCGAGCAGCGCGAACAGGGCCAGGGCGAAGATGAGTCTCTTGAATCTGTTCACGGGCTCCTCCTCGGCCGGGTCACCGCTGATGCATCGGCATCATGGGCATGCCGCAGAGCGAGGTCAATGCGAGAGCATGGCCCGGCCGCGGGTCATCCCGCCGCCGGCGGCGACGTCATCCGGCGAATCAGTGACTCGTTGAAGGCCCTCGCGGGATTGATCCCGTGGTTCTTCAGCCTCTGGTGCAGGGCGGCGACCTCGATCAGGACCGCGAGGTTGCGCCCCGGCTCGACGGGGAGGATGTACTCGGGGACTTCGACATCGAAAATCGCGTAGGTCCGCTCCTCCAGGCCGAGGCGCTCGTACTGCTTCGATGCCTCCCACTTCTCCAGCCGGACGATCAGGCTGATCTCCCTCTCCAGCGCGATCGAGTTGACCCCGTAGAGGGACTCGATGTCGATCACGCCGAGACCCCGGATCTCCATGTGGTAACGCAGAATGTCCGTCGAGCGGCCGATCAGCTGGTCCTTGCCCATTCGCTGGACGACGACGATGTCGTCGGCGACGAGGCGGTGGCCGCGCTCGACGAGCTCGAGGGCGCACTCGCTCTTGCCCACGCCGCTCCGGCCCAAGAGCAGAACACCGAGTCCGTGCACATCGACGAGCACGCCGTGGATGTGCGTCTCCGGTGCCAGCTGGCGCTCGAGGAAGGCGGCGATGCGCAGCGCCGAGCGCGAGGTCGGCACGTCCGTCGCCAGCACGGGCGTGGCCGTCCGCTCGGCGAGTTCGAGGAAGACCGGCGGGGCCGTGTTCCCCGAGGTCAGGAAGATGCACGGGATCGGGTACTCGAAGAACGTCTCGATCCGCCGGCGGGCCTCGTCCTCCGGCAGGCCGTGGAGGTAGGCGGTCTCGGTGTTGCCCAGCACCTGGACTCGCCGGTTGGCGAAGTACTCGAAGAAGCCACACAGGGCGAGCCCGGGCCGGTTGAGCTCGCTTGTGTTGATCTGATTGCCCAGGCCCTGCGCTCCGGCGACGAGGCGGACATCGAGTGGAGAGCGGACGCCTTCGACCAGCTGCTGAACACTCAGACTGTCCGCCACGCGTCTGCTCCCTTCAGTCGACGACCGGCTCGATCAGACCGCAGTGTCCGTCGGAGCGGTGGTAGATCACGTTGATTCCATGGTTCTCGACATTCAGGAAGACCAGGAAGGGCTCGCCGGAGAGGTCGAGGTGCATCGCGGCCTCGCCGGGGGTGAGCGCGAGGAGCTCGCGCTCCTCGACGTCGATGACGTGGTGCCCCGGCTCGGGCTTGTCGTCGTCCTCCGGCGGCACCCGCATGACCGAGACCGTGGCGTTCATCGTCTTCCGTGCGGAGCCCCGCCGGCGGCCGTCGATCAGCCGGCGCTTGTACTTCTTGATCTGGCGTTCGACCTTCTCGAAGACCCGGTCCAGGGCCGTGAGGAGCTCCTCGTTGGCCTCCTGGGCCTTCACCTTCACCCCGTCGCAGTGGAGCACGACCTCAACGATCTGCTGGAACTTCTCCTGAGAGAGAATCACATCGACCTGCTGGATGCGGTCGAAGTACCGCCGGAGCTTGTCCGCTTTGCCCTCGATGCGCTCGCGCGTCGGGTGATCGACGTCGATGTGCCGCGTGGTGATCTGCAGTGACATGGCTCACACTCCTTCTCAGGTCTGGGAGCCCGGGGGGGGCTCGGCGCCGGAGGGGCTCGCCGCCGCGCCCGCCGTGGGCAGCTGCATGTAGAATTTCTCCCCGAGGTAGAGCTTCCGCGCCTTCGGGTCATTGATCAGGGTCTCGGCGTCTCCTTCCACGACGACCTTGCCGTTCGAGATGAGATAGGCCCGGTCGGTCACCTCCAGCGTCTCGCGCACCGAGTGGTCGGTGATCAGGATGCCGATGCCCTGGGCGCGGAGGCGATGAATGAGCTTCTGGAGCTCCGCCACTGCGATCGGGTCCACTCCGCTGAATGGTTCGTCGAGCAGAATGAAATCGGGTGTCCGGACAAGGGCACGGGCGATCTCGACGCGGCGGCGCTCGCCGCCGGAGATCTCCGTCGCCAGGTTCTTGGCGACGTAGGCGATGTTGTACTCCTCGAGGAGCGCCTGCAGCCGCTGGCGCTGCTCGCTCTTCGAGAGGCCGGGCAGGGTCTCGATGATGGACAGCAGATTCTGCTCGACGGTGAAGCGGCGGAAGATTGACGTGTCCTGGGCGAGATAGGCCAGGCCGCGGCGGGCCCGCATGTGCATCGGCAGACCGGAGATGTCCTCGCCGTTGAGCTGGACGTGGCCCTCCGTCGGGCGGACGAGGCCGACGATCATGTTGAAGGTCGTCGTCTTCCCGGCTCCGTTGGGCCCCAGGAGCCCGACGATCTCACCCTTGTGGAGCTTGACCGACACCTCGTCGACGACGCGCCGGGAGACGCCCTTCTGCTTGTAGATTTTGACGAGGTTGTGCGTCTCGAGGCATTTCTGGCCATTGGTGACCGACGACAGATTCACGGCGGGGATCAGTCCTTTGGCAAAGTCAGGGGAGCCCGCACCTCGTGGCGGGTCATCGCGTCTGCCAACCCGGAACGGCCGCCGGAGAGCGGCGGCGAAGAGGCAGCCGGCAGAGGTGGAGCGGATGCCATCGGCCCCTGTGTCGCACCGAACCTCTCGGGAGTCAAGCCGAAGCCGAGGGCTGCGCGGAGGGTCGCATGACGGCAATGAGTCCGAGAAGGCCCAGGTTGACGAGCAGCAGCGGAGCCATCACCGGGGCGTGGCTGACGAGACGCTCCAGGCTGATCTCCCCGCGGCCCGTCAGATTCGCGTCGAGGTGCATGGCGAAGCCCAGGACACCGACGCCCATCAGCGCCACGTTGGTCCAGAAGTGAACGGAGTCGTCCGCCGGAGTGGGTTTGCGGTTGGACGCCCGCCCCAGGGTGACCGCGGTCGCGAAGGCGCCCGCCAGGACCGCGATCCACGTCGTCGGGTGAACGAACCCGCTCCGGGCATGGTCCAGCGCGCTGCTGAGCGTCGCCCCGGCGTAGCCGAGGCCCACGAGCCAGAGGAGCTGCTGGGTCTTGGTCAGGGGCGCCCGGAACTGGACCAGACCCCAGAGGTCCATTTGGCCCGAGTCGCGGGGCACTTCGTGAAGCGCGGCGAGAAGTCCGATCAGGGCGACCCCCATGAACGCGGACGGTCCCGCGGCCGGTGGCGCGAAGATCAGCCACTCCAGGAAGCTCCCCGACGTGCCTCCCCGGACGAGCATGGCGCGCTGCCAGTGGAACGCCGTGCCCATCAGCCCCACGGCGAGGGAGGATGCCAGCGCGAGGAGGAGCAGGACGACCTCCCCCCGCGAGGGGCGAGGCCGGAAGACGACCCAGAGCACGACGAGACCTGCGAGGGGGCCGTGAAACACGGGAATCCACTCGTAGGCCCGGATCACGCCGTCGATGACGTGGCCGAGGAAGGTGTCCAGGCCAAGGAAGAGCAGATTCACGCCGACGAAGAAAAGCAGCGTGCGTGAGCGCGAGAGAGGGAAGCGCAGCGCCGCGACGCCGGGCAGCTCGTAGTGAAGTGCGCTCATCGCATCGCCTCGCCGGAGGCCGCTGCGGGGGCATGGTGGCCGCGGAGCTCCGTCGCCGCCTCGACCAGGTGCGCGGCCGAGCGGATCATCTCATAGACGCCGTGCCACTGCGTGTAGTCCGGTCCCTGCATCCAGGCGCCGAACTTCGCCGTCCGGCCCCAGTGGTGCCAGAGCTCGAAGTACTCGAAGTCGATGATCTGATCGAAGGGCTCGGGCGTCAGATGCCCCTCCTCTTGGAGTTCGGCCATGAGCGTCTGGCTCTCCTCCACCATCTCGTTGATCCGGACGGTGAGGATGTCGGCGTCGCGGTAGAAGTCCGAGACGAAGCGCTGGCTGTGGCACTCGTGACAGACCTGCTGCATTCGCATGGCGTTCTCCTGCCACCCGGGCCGGCGCTCGCTGATCTCCGAGTGCAGGAACCACGAGAGCCGCTCGCCGACGTCATGCGTGGTCCCCTGGCGTCCGAAGCCGCTGATGTGGCAGATCGCACAGGTCGCCGCGGGGAAGTCGCTGACGGTCAGCGTGCCCGGCTCCGCCTCCCAGTGCCACGTGTGGCCCATCGTCGCGTAGGCGATGCCGTGCGGCGACTCCTCGTAGATCTCGAACTGCGGATGATCGGGCCCGATGTGGCACGCGTTGCAGGTCTCGGGCTTTCGCGCCTGCTCCAGGCTGTACTCGTGCCGCAGATGGCACGAGGTGCAATTGCCCACCGATCCATCCGGATTGGGGCGCCCGATGCCGTGGCACTCCGCGCAGGCGAACCGCGTGATCTCGGGCCCCTCCATGGCGAAGAGCGAGTTGCGCACCGGGTCGAGGATTCCGCGCTCCTCCACCTGCTCATAGAGCGCCATGAACTCGGGGGAGTTCTCGAGGGCCTCGACGCCGGTCATCGCCACCCAGGCCGGCAGCGCGTGGCGGCTGCGCAGGAACTGATTGACCTCCGTGAGATGGCACTGGGCGCATGTCGCCGAGGTGGGCGTGGTGGCGACGAAGGTCCCGTAATGCTCGACGGCGGCGAAGTGGTCCTCGCGGACCTCGTGGCAGTCCTGGCAGGTGACCCCTTCGACGGCGTGGGCGCTGCGCGCGTGCTGCTCGACGATGCCCGGGGACGTCCGTGCGTGGCACTCGACGCAGGCGCCGCCACCCCCCGTGAAGGCGATCCGCGTGCCCGCCGGGCCACGCTGGAAACCCTCGGGGCGCAGCTGCAGGGCCCCGATCAGAAAGACGACGCTCAGCGCGGCCGCAAACAACCCCAGCCAGAGGAGCCGTGAGGTGAACATGGCCCGAGACCTCCTCCAAGTGTCCTGGGCCGGAGAAACCACGGGGCAGAGATACTGTCAATCACCAACGCATGTGCGTATCGCATTACGGCCCGGTCCCGCAGATTCAGGCCGGTCCGGCATAGGCACGCCGGGCCGGCACCTGGATCAGCCGCCTTTCGGGCAGCACCAGCGCCGTCAGGTGGCCGCCGGTCACGCACCCGGTGTCAAGGCCGAGGGCCCACCGCGACACAAGCGGTGAGGGCATCGGCGTGTGACCGAAGACGACCACCGGCGGGCCCGTGTGCAGCTCCCACCAGGGCTTCGACAGGGTCACCGGGCAGGAGCCCTGGCGCCCCTTCACTCGCCGGATGTGCAGGAGGTCATATGCCGTCTGATCCTCCAGCCGTCTTCCGGGCCGAAGGCCGGCGTGAACGCACAGGTGCTCGACCTCGCTGTGCCAGAGCGGCCACCGGCGCATGGCCTCGCGCAGGCGGGGCCACTCGCGGCCGAAGGACTCCAGCGTCTCACGCAGCGCTTCAGGCAGTGTGTGAAGGCAGTCCTCGCGGTCCGCCTGCAAGAGGCGCCATTCCATGTTGCCGAGGAGGCATGTTGTCCGGGGGCGAGTGAGCAGGAACTCAAGGACCCCTCGGGAGTCCGGTCCTTTCGAGATCGTGTCTCCGAGAGTGACGAGGTGGTCCTCTGGTCTCAGGGCCACGGCACTGAGCAGGTCCCGGAGCTCGTCAATGCAGCCGTGGATGTCCCCGACAATGATGGTCCGCGCAGGCGGAGACGTGGGCATGTCAGCTGCGGAGGGTGGCTCCGTGAGCCTCGGCCACCGCGTGGAGGATCGCCTCGATGGCGGTCTGCACCTCGTCGTCCCGCAGCGTTCGGTCCGCCGCGCCGAAGGTGAGCGCAAAGGCGAGCGACCGCTTGCCGGCGGGCAGGTTTTCCCCACGGTAGAGGTCGAAGAGCCGCGCCCGCTCGAAGAGCTCTCCGCCGGCCTTTTCGATCGTGGCCTGCAAGTCGCCCGCGGGCACGGCCTCATCGGCCACCAGCGCGATGTCACGCTCCACGCGGGGGAAACGGGGAATCTCCATGAACCGCCGCCGGGCGCGCGCCCGCTCGCTCAGGGGCGCGACGGCCATCTCCACGGCGCAGACGCGGACATCCTCGATGTCGAGCGACTCGAGAAGGCCGGGGTGGAGCTCGCCGAATCGCACGAGCTCCGCGGATCCCTGCATCAGGGCGGCCGCGCGCTTGGGGTGGTACCGCGGGTCCGTGAGGGGGGCGATCTGCCACTGCGTGATACCCACGGTCGTGAGGGCACGCTCCGCGAGGCCCTTGGCGGTGTAGAAGTCGATTGGGTGAGCTGGTCGATCCCAACTCCCGCCGAGCGACCCGGTCAAGACCACGGCGGCTTCGAGGGACTCACGCACCGCGCCCGCCCCGTCGGCGGCAAAGGCGTTGCCGATCTCGAAGAGACGGATGTCCCGGGCGCCATGGCGAAGGTTGTGAGCGGCGTTCGCCAAGAGCGAGACGAGCACCGACGGACGCAGAGTGTCGTATTCCCGGTTGAGGGGATTCCGCACCGACACCGGGGGAACGGGCAACAGGCCCGCCTTGCGCAGGGTGTCCGAGGAGACGAAGCCGAAGTTCACCGCCTCGTGCAGGCCCTCGGCGACGAACGCCTCCCGCAGGCGTTCGACCGCCAGGGCATTCGCGGGCCCCCGGCGGGGCTGGCCGACAACGGCGGGGAGACTGCGCGGGATCTTGTCATATCCGTGCAGGCGGGCGATCTCCTCGATGAGGTCGGCCTCGCGGCCCAGGTCCACGCGGTACGAGGGGGGATTGACAAAGAACTGCTCGCGCTCGGCCCGGACGATTTCACAGCCGAGGTGCACGAGGATGTCGGCGATCTCGGTCTGAGCGATCTCGGCGCCGAGCAGACGCCTGACGCGCGCGAGCCGGAGCTGAACGGGCGTCTTGGTCTCGGTGATCGTGGGCTGAACGTCGATCACGCCCTTGGCGACCTCCCCGCCCGCGAGCTCGCGGATGAGCTGAGTCGCCCGGTTGAGGGCGACCGGCGCCATGTCGCGGTCCGCCCCGCGCTCGAAGCGCTGCGAGGAGTCGGTGGAGAACCCGTGCCGGGAGGCCGCACGCCGGATGCATGTCGGATCGAAGTGTGCCGACTCGAGGGCGACGACGTTGGTCGTCTCCGTGACCTCGGAGTTGGCGCCTCCCATGATCCCGGCGAGGGCGATGGGACGGCGCGAGTCGCAGATGAGAAGGTCATCGGGGTGGAGCGAGACCTTGGTGTCGTCCAGGGTCTTCATCTCCTCGCCGGGCTGAGCGCAGCGGACGGTGATCTGGCGATCGGCGATCATCTCGGCGTCGAAGGCGTGCAGCGGATGGCCGAGTTCGAGGAGGACGAAGTTGGTCACGTCGACGACGTTGTTGATGCTGCGCAGGCCGGCGCTCTCGAGGGCGCGCACCATCCAGAGGGGCGAGGGCCCGACCTTCACGTTCCGGATCAGGCGCGCGCAGTAGCGGGTGCACAGCTGGCGCTCCTTCACGGAGACGTGGAGCAGCTGCTCGATGTGCTCGAGCTGCTCCTGCACGCGGGGGGCGTGGAGATAGATCTTCTTGCGGTGGGCGGCGGCGATGTCCCGGGCCAGGCCGAAGATCGACATGCAGTCCGGCCGGTTGGAGGTGATGCTGACCTCGGCGAGGAAATCGAACGGCTCGCCGGTCTTGAACTCGGGCGGCAGGATCAGGATGCCCGAGTCGTCTTGGCTCCAGGCGATCTCGGTGGGTGAACACAGCATGCCCTCGCTGGCCACGCCGCGGATCTCGGTCCGCCGGAGTGTCAGGCCGTTGGGCAGGGTCATGCCGGGCAGCGCGACCGGGACCTTGTCTCCGGCGCGGTGATTGGCCGCCCCGCAGACGATCGTCAATGGCCGCTCGCCCCCGGTGTCGACCTGGCAGACGGTCAACTTGTCCGCCTTGGGGTGCTTCTCGACCGACTGGAGATGGCCCACGACGAGGAGCCCGGACTTCATGCCGAGGTCGAACGTCTCTTCGACCTCCATGCCGATGCGCATGAGGCAGTCCACGAGAGCGTCAGGCTCGATCTTGAAGTTGAGATGTTGACGCAGCCAGCGCAGCGAGACTCTCATGGTCAGCCCAGTTGACTCAGGAAGCGGATGTCGTTCTCGAAGAAGAGGCGGATGTCCGTGATGCCCGAGCGGATCATCGCCAGGCGCTCGACGCCCATGCCGAAGGCGAAGCCCGTCCAGACTTCAGGATCGTAGCCCACCGCCTTGAACACTTCGGGGTCGACCATGCCGCAACCCATGATCTCCGTCCAGGCCTCGGACTCGCTCACCCGGTCGCCCTCGCGCTTGACCACGCGCCGGAGCATGTCCACCTCCGCCGAGGGTTCGGTGAAAGGAAAGAACGACGGGCGAAAGCGCACGGGGATGTCCGGCCCGAAGAAGGCGTGGATGAACTCCTCGATGACGCCCATGAGGTGGCTGAAGGCCACGTCCTTGCCGACGAGGAGGCCCTCGATCTGGTGAAACATCGCGGAGTGCGTCGCGTCGATCTGGTCGCGCCGATAGGTCTTGCCGGGGCAGATGATGGCCAGCGGCGGCGGCTGGCTCATCATCGCGCGGATCTGCACGGGCGACGTGTGAGTCCGGAGCAGCAGGGGGCTGCCGGCCAGGTAGAGCGTGTCGTGCATGTCCCGGGCCGGGTGATCGGCGGGGATGTTGAGCGCCTCGAAGTTGTGCCAGTCGTCCTCGACCTCGGGCCCCTCGGCGACGCTGAAGCCCAGGCCCCGGAAGATGTGCGAGACCTCCTGGATCGTGCGCGTGATGGGGTGAATGGAACCGAGCGGGCGCGGCGTTCCGGGGAGGGTGATGTCGATGAACTCGGCCTCGAGCCGCGCGGCGCGCTCGGACTTCGCGAGCGTGGCCCGGCGGGCGGCGAGGGCCTCGGTGATCGCGTCGCGGACGGCATTGGCCCGCTCGCCGACGGCGGGCCGCTCGTCCGAGCCGAGTTTCCCCATCAGCTTCATCACATCTTGGATCGGCCCCTTCTTGGCCAAGTAGCGGATGCGGACTTCGTCGCACGCGCTGACAGACCCCGCGGCCTCCACCGCCGCCAGCGCTTCGGAGCGGATGGAGTCGAGCTGCGTGAGCAGGTCGCCCGGCGGCTCGCCGTTGCCGCTGCTCTGAGTCCTCCTCACCGCCATCGCCGCCTTCCCTTGCCCGCGGAGGTCATGTCACCGGGCGGCCGGCGGCGCGAGAGATTCCTTGGCGATCGAGACGCACTTGGCAAAGGCCGCCTGGTCGCGCACCGCGAGATCGGCCAGCACCTTGCGGTCGACCTCGACGCCCGCGGCCTTGAGCCCCTGAATGAAGCGGCTGTAGGGGATCCCCGCCTCGCGGCACGCGGCGTTGATCCGGGTGATCCAGAGGCTGCGGAAGTTGCGCTTCTTGGTCTTGCGGTCGCGGTAGGCGAACTGGCCAGCGCGGCGCAGGGTCTCCTTGGCCGACTCGAAGAGCCGGCTCCTGGCGCCCTGATAGCCGGACGCCCGCTTGAGGACCCGCTTGCGGCGTTTGCGCGAGGCGACGTTGTTCGTGGTGCGAGGCATGGCTCATTCCCTCCTGGGGACTCGGAATGCTCTTGGCGGGGCCCGGCGGCCGCAGTCCTGCGGCGGGCTCCGGTCACTTCACCAGCAGGCGCTTGACCCGTGGCGTGTCGGGGTCGCTCACCAGCGCCCAGTCGCGCAGGTGACGCTTCCGCTTGGTCTCTTTCTTGGTGAGAATGTGGCGCATGTTGGCGTGGCGGCGCTTGACCTTGCCTTTGGCGGTCACGCGGAAGCGCTTCTTGGCGCCGGAGTTGGTCTTCATCTTGGGCACGGGATGGACTCCTTGCCTGGAATTCTGCTCATGAGGCGGCCTCGGACTTGCGGGACGGCGAGGCGGGGCGAGGGGAGACGATCACCGACCGGCTGCGGCCCACTTGGCGTGTGTTGGTGTCGACGTCGGCCACCTGGGAGATCTCCGAAACCATCCGGTTGTAGATCTCGTTGACGATCTCATAGTTCACCCGGCGGTTGCCGCGGATCTCGACCGTCAGCTTGATCTTGTGGCCTTCTTCCAGCAGCTCGCGCGCGTGCCGCATCTTGATCTCGTAGTCGTGAGGCCCGATCCGGGGCTTCATCTTGATCTCTTTGATCTCGTTCGCGCGCTGCGCCTTCTTCGCCTCCTTCTGCTTGCGCTTCAACTCGTAGAGGATCTTCGAGTTGTCGGTGATGCGGCAGACAGGCGGCTGAGCCTGGGGGGCCACCTCGACCAGGTCCAGCCCGGCCTCCGTGGCCCTCTGCAGAGCGAGGTGAATCGGGACCACCCCTGCCTTCTGGCCGTCGGCGTCGATCAGCAGCACTTCACGCGCGGTGATCTGATCATTGATGCGATGGGCCGAAACCACTTCGGGGGGCATCGGCCGTCCGCGGACCCTCATGGACACTCCTGAAAAGAGATCGGCGGAGGCAGAGCCTGCCACCGCCGACGTCAACTCCTCTCGAACCAACCCTGGCCGCCGTCACACCGGAGCCGGGAGGTGAGAGACCTCGTCGAGGGGCCTCTGCTTGCCGGGACGCCACCGCCCCAGGGCGGTTACGGCGTCCAACACGGGGCCGAGTGGACCAACTTGACCCCGCCGCTGTCAACCACAGATTTGGCCGGGCCTGCCCGGGGACATGTCCCGGTGGACACACTTCCCGCCGTCCGGTACACGGGATCCCGATGATCGTCGACACGCATGCCCACCTCACCCATGGCAAGTTCGCCGGCGATCTCTCGCAGGTTCTCGATCGGGCCATGGCAAGTGGCGTGAATGCAGTGATCAGCATCGGCGACACCGTGGCGAGCAGTGAGCGTGCGGTGGAGCAATCTCTGGCGGATTCCCGCCTCTTCTCGACTGCCGGGATCCACCCCCATCACGCCAAGGAGTGGGGACCCGAGGCGCAGACGGTGCTGCGGCGGCTGATCACCTCCCATCGTCCACCCGGCCAACCCGTGAACCGGCTTGTGGCCGTCGGGGAGATCGGGCTGGATTATCACTACGACTTGGCTCCCCGTGAGGCGCAGGTCGAGGCGTTCCGCGCGCAGATCGCTCTCGCTCTCGAAGTTGACCTGCCGATCGTCGTCCACTGCCGCAAGTCCAAGGACGACATTGTCCACACGCTCGAACAGATGCAGAGCGGACGCCTCCGGGGCGTCGTTCACTGCTTCACGGAGGATCTCGCGACGGCCCAGCGCCTTGTCGATCTGGGGTTCCACCTGGGCTTCGGGGGAATCGTCACGCACCGGGCCAGCGAGTCCCTCCGCGCCGTGCTGCGCGCGATCGGCCTCGCCCGGGTCATCCTGGAGACCGATGCCCCCTATTTGGCCCCGCTTCCTCACCGCGGCAAGCGCAACGAACCGGCTTTCACGCGGGACACCGCGGCCTTCATTGCGGAGCTGCTCGGCCTGTCCCTCGAGGATGTCGCGCGGGCGACGACCCGGAACGCCATCGAGCTGTTCCGGTTGCCCATCGCCGCATGATGCGCTCTCATCCCCGCCATCGCGCCCGAGGATACACCCCATGTCCCTCACTCTCGACTTCACCAATCTGCTGAGCAGCGCGGTCGGCGCCGACCACGGCCTCTCCGAGGCCGCCATCGACAATCAGGCCGGCCGGACCAGGCGCATCCACGCGGAGCTCCAGGCGAGACGCGACTCGGGAGAGCTGGGCTTCTACGATCTCCCCGGTGACACGCGGGCCGCCGCGGAGATCCGCGCCGCGGCGCAGCGGGTCCGTGACCACTTCGAAAACTTCGTCGTGCTCGGCATCGGCGGATCGGCCCTCGGGGTCATCGCGACGCAGACGGCACTCGGCCACGCCTTCCACAACCTGCTCCCGGCGGACAGGCGCAGCGGGCCGCGCCTGTTTGTGCCTGACAACCCCGACCCCGAGCTGACCGCGGACCTTCTGGAGGTCCTCGATCCGAAGACCACCTGCTTCAACGTCATCACGAAGAGCGGCTCGACATCCGAGACGATGGCACACTATCTCGCCGTCCGCGATCTTCTCGCACGGACAGTGGGGCCTTCGAAGGTGAAAGACCACCTGGTGATCACGACCGACCCGGCGAAGGGCGCGCTCCGCAAGATCGCCGCAGCCGAGGGGATTCCCTCGCTCCCGGTTCCGCCGAACGTCGGGGGCCGGTTCTCCGTGCTCTGTGCCGTTGGGCTCTTCCCCGCGGCCGTCGTGGGGGTCGACATCGACGCGCTCCTCGCGGGCGCGGGCGCGATGGAGCGGCGGTGCGCGAGTGACGATCTCTGGTCCAACCCCGCGTACCTCCACAGCACGGCGCACTTCCTCTTCGACCGGGAGCGGCGCAAGAACATTGCGGTGATGATGCCCTATGCCTCCGCGCTGCGCGACTTGGCCGACTGGTATCGCCAGCTCCTCGCCGAGAGCCTCGGCAAGCGGCTCGATGTCGAGGGGCGCGAGGTCCACTGTGGCCAGACGCCGGTGAAGGCGCTGGGCGCGACCGACCAGCACAGCCAGGTGCAGCTGTATGTGGAGGGGCCGCACGACAAGGTCTTCACGCTCCTCGCCACGGAGCGCTGGCGCCGTGAGACGCCGATTCCTCCGGCTCACCCGGAAGAGGACGCGCTCTCGTTCCTCGGCGGCCGCACCCTGGGCGAGCTCCTGAGCGCCGAACAGCGCGCGACGGAGTACGCCCTGACCAAGGCCGGCCGGCCCAACTGCCGCCTGATCTTCCCGCAGATCGACGCGGAGCACGTCGGCGAGTTCTACATGCTGTTCGAGATCGCCACGGCCCACGGGGGAGGCCTGTACCGCGTCAACGCCTTCGACCAGCCCGGAGTCGAGGAGGGCAAGGACGCCACCTACGCGCTCATGGGCAAGCGCGGGTTCGAGGCGAAGCGCGCCGAGCTCGAAGCGGCCTTCGCCAAGACCAAGCCTCGCCGCGTCTGAGCGGCAGGCCTCAGGACGGACTCACATTTCCATGCCCGGCTCGAACCGCTCGTTGAATGGCACCACCAGCCGTCCTCCCATCTGCAGGATCTGATTGGGGGACTTGCTCACGCACCGCTGGATGGGGAGATCGTCCGGCAGATCGAACTCGTGGGCCTCGGCGACACCGCGGAGGTCGGCATTGTCCCGGGTGCCCACGCAGCGAGACGCATTCATCCCCGTGCCCACGAAGTACAGTTTGACGACTGGCATTCCCGAACGCTTCGCCTCCTGACGGCGATCGGTGACAGGGTAGCAGCCTCAGGCGGTCTCGTTCAAGGACAGGAATCCCGCTGCCAGGCGTTCACGTTTGGCCGGCTCGTGCGTCATGGTTCACAGAGACCAGGAGGACCGGGGAGTGGGGGGGACCGCTCTCTCAGGGCGCCTGTCTCGACCACGTGCGGGAGGATCTGCCATGTGTCCTGTTGAGAAGTCTTTGCTTGCCGCCCTTGGGGGCGCTCTGGCCCTCGGCGTCCCGCCGCAGGCCCCGGCCGTCATCCACGCCTTCGGCGCCATTTCGGTCAATGTGGCCGAGGAGACCCCTCCACCGGTCGGCGGAGCCTCGGGGAGTGGTGTCTTCAATGCCGTCTACGATGATGTTTCCAACCAGCTGACGTTCCATGTGAGCTGGACGGGGCTCACCACAAATGCCACCGCGGGGCACCTGCATGGACCGGCCGGCCCTGGCGTCCCTGCCGGTGTTCAGGTCGATCTCAGCATCTCCGGCGGCACCTCGGGCTCTCACACCGCCACGGTATCGCTCTCCCCGGCGCAGGAGACGATGCTGCTCGGCGGCCTCATGTACATCAACATTCACACGGTCACGAACGGCGGGGGCGAGATCCGCGGCCAGATCATTGAGGACGCGGCGACCCATTCATTTGCCGACATCTCTCTCAACACGGCCGAAGAGGTGCCTGCACCCGTCGGCGCTCCGACGAGCACGGGTTCGCTCGATGTGGCCTACAACTCCACGACCCAGCAGCTCACCTACGGCGTGTCCTGGTCGGGGATGAGCTCGGCGGTCAATGCGATGCACTTCCACAGCCCCGCCGCGCCAGGATTCTCCTCGCCACCCGCCGTGGGGATCACGGGACATCCCACGGGGACCGCCGGCACGATGGCGGGCTCGGCCACCCTGACCCCCTCGCAGGGGACCGATCTCCTGAACGGGCTCATGTATTTCAACATCCACACCGTCAACAACGCGCCCGGCGAGATCCGGGGGCAGCTCGTGGGCGGCGTGACGGTCCCCGCTGAGCTCTCGGTCTTCCAGGCGAACTGAGAACCTCCCCGACACGGTCCCAACGAGAGGCCGGCGGCGCAGACCAGTGCGCCGCCGGCCTCGCTCCGTGTTGACGCCCCGCCTCCGATGCTGCTTGAGTGCGGTCTCACTCTGACCGACCGGAGCCGGCGCGAGCACATGCCCATCGAGACCATCACCTGGACCGGCGAGAAGGTCCGCCTGATCGACCAGACCCTGCTCCCGGCGGAGGAGCGTCACCTCGAGCTCGGGTCGGTCGAGGAGATCTGGGAGGCGATCAAGATGCTGCGCGTGCGCGGCGCACCCGCCATCGGCGTCGCCGCGGCGCTTGGGCTGTGCGCCGGCATCCGAGGCTCGAGGGCCACCTCATGGGCGGAATTCGAGCCGGAGCTCAAACGCGCGGCCGGGTATCTGGCCTCGGCGCGGCCGACCGCCGTCAATCTCTCCTGGGCTCTCGAGCGCATGGTTCGCCTCGCCGAGACGGTGAGAGACCAGCCTGTCGCTGCGATCAAAGAGCGTCTGCTCGCCGAGGCCACAGCGATGATCGAGGAGGACCACCGCATCTGCCGGGCGATGGGCGAGCACGGCGCGGCGCTGCTCACCGACGGCCAGGGGGTGCTGACTCACTGCAACACCGGCGGTCTTGCCACCGCGGGCCTTGGGACCGCGCTGAATGTGGTCTTCACGGCTCACCGGCAGGGCAAGCGGGTTCACGTGTTCGCCGACGAGACACGACCGCTGCTCCAGGGCGCGCGCCTCACGGCCTGGGAGTGCCTCCGCGAGGGGGTCCCATGCACGCTCATCTGCGACTCGATGGCCGCAGTCGTGATGCGCCAGGGCAAGGTGAAGAGCGTGCTCGTGGGAGCTGATCGCATCGCGGCCAATGGCGACACCGCGAACAAGATCGGGACCTACATGCTCGCTGTCCTGGCCAAGGAACACGGCATCGGCTTCTACGTCGTCGCCCCGCTCTCGACGATCGACCGGGCCATTGCCTCCGGCGACGAGATCCCGATCGAGGAGCGCGGCGCGGAGGAGATCATCCGGGGCTTCGGCCGGCAGACCGCACCGAGCGGTGTGCAGGTCTTCAATCCGGCCTTCGATGTGACGCCCCACCGTCTCATCGCCGGCATTGTCACCGAGCGGGGAGTCGCCGGGCCCCCGTACACGGAGAGCCTGCGCGCGATGTTCGAGGAGAGTGCCATGCGACCGCACCGGCCAGTCAAGCGAGGCTGATACGGCGACCCGGCAGTTGAAATCAGGCCGGGGCAGATGCACCGTCAAGGAGCCGAGCCGCCATGCCGACCATCGATGTCACCGACCAGGTCTGCCCGCTGAGCTTCGTCAAGGCCAAGCTCGCGATGGAGGATCTCGCGATCGGTGAGCGGCTGGAGGTGAGACTGCGCGCCGGCGAGGCGCTGGCCAACGTCACGCGCTCCTTCGAGATGGAGGGCCAGCGCGTCGTCGGCCGCGAGCAGGAGAGCCCCGAGGTCTGGCGAGTGGTCGTCGAGAGGCAGGTCTGACGCATGCCGCAGTTCACTCAGGAGCAGATGGAGCGCTACTCGCGCCACATCCTGATCCCCGGCTTCGGCGGAGTGGGGCAGCAGCGTCTGCTGGACGCGAAGGTCCTTGTGCTGGGGGCCGGAGGCCTCGGCTCGCCCGCGCTGCTGTACCTCGCCGCGGCCGGGATCGGAACGATCGGCATCGTCGACGGTGACTGCGTTGACCTCTCGAATCTCCAGCGGCAGATCATCCACAGGACGGCGGACATCGGCCGGCCGAAAGCCCTCTCGGCGCAGGAGACGCTCACCGCGCTGAACCCCGGCGTCCGGATCATCGTCCACTCCGAGCGGATGACCGGAGAGAATGCCGCCGCGCTGATCGCGCCGTACGATGCCGTCGTCGACGGCACTGACAACTTCCCGACTCGCTTCCTCGCCAATGATGCGTGCTTCTTTGCCCGCCGGCCGCTGTTCACCGCGGCCGTCTTCCGCTTCGAGGGCCAGCTGACATCCTTCCTGATGCAGGGTTCAGGGCCCTGCTATCGCTGCCTCTTCCCCGAGCCGCCTCCCCCGGGTCTGATTCCCACGTGTCAGGAGGCGGGAATTCTCGGCTCGGTCACCGGCGTCCTCGGAACGCTCCTCGCCACCGAGGTCATCAAGCACTTCGCTCAGACCGGGGAGGGCTTGGAGGGGACGCTGCTGCTCTGCGACCTGCTGACGGCCACCTTCCGCCGGGTGCGCTTCAAGCGCAATCCGGCCTGCCCCCTGTGCGGGGATGCGCCGGCGATCACCCGAGTCACCGGGCATTCCCCGGTGTGTGGCACGAGATGAGTTGCGGCGGATCGAAGTTGCCCGCCTGATCTCGCTCCTGCTACTCATCGTGGACCTCACCGGCACGGAGCTCCCATGACCTCCGGGCACTCGCTCGGCGAAGTCGCCTTCCATCTCCTCTGCCACGGAGCGGCCCTCGATGCCCAGGACGCGTGGATCGAGGGAGCCGTGCAGCGGTGGGGGCCGGGCGAGCGGCTTCTGGAGCTCGAGCTCAATCCGCACTGGCATCTCCAAGTGGCGGTGGCGACCGGCCGCGCCGAGGCCGTGAAGATGCGTGTGCGGGAGGAGTCGGTCGCGATCGACTATGCGGGGGAGACGTTCCCCGCGCGCATCGAATGCCGGCCAGAGTTCCTCGACCAGACGGCCCCCTCCGGGGTCCCTCGTTCGGCTCTCGCCCGGACGTTCTACAACTACCTGATGTTTCATCCGCTCTCACTTCATGCCGAGGGTGCCGAGCGCCGGGTGATGATCACACCGCCGGGCGCGGAGCCCATCCCCCTGGAGTTTGACGATGTCCTCGATGTCACCGGGGCGGCTCTGCGGGCGGAGCGGATCGACGGCGTCTCGCTCCGGTGGGCCTTGCGCGTGACGCCCGGGGAGGTGGATGTCGCTCTCGGACCGCTGCTCCGGGCCATCCGCCGGAACTTCGACGTCGTCATCGCCGCCGAGTGCCCGCCTCCGCGCGACGCGGGGGCGCTGGATCTCCTCTACGGCGAAGGGGCCGACGCGATCAGTCTGCCGATCCTCGGCATGACGGCCGACGCTCCCCGGGGCGCCACGCTCGCCGAGGCCCTGCACGCCCTGCAGCGGGCGGTGGTCGTCTTCCCGCGGGGCACCGTGCTCGCGCCGCTGCTCCTCGGGTGCGAGTCGCCGGCCGCCACGCGTGAGACGGTCTCGCGTCTCGCCTCGATGGGGGCCTGCGCGGCACTGGACACGCGCCTCCTCGGCGAGCATTGGGAGAAGCATCGGCGGGTGTGGACCTCGGCCGAGATCGCGCATCTCTGGCAGCATCTCGAGGAGGAGATCGCCCGTGCGCGTCTGGCGCGGCCGTGGACGCCGCACCCCATGACCGAGTCCCTGGCCATCCCCGCGTGGTCGTTTGACCCGGCGGCTCCCTGCGAGCCTCTGCGCGGCGGCTTTTGGCAGTCGCGGCCCGGCCAGATGGTCGTGAAGAATCTCATCCGTCTGCGCCGCCGCCTGCGGGTTCGCCGGGTGGACCAGAGCCTGGAGTCGTCGGAGCTCTGACATGACCTCCCCCCCCGCGTCTCCTCGCCTCGTGATCGACACGCGTCCGCTGTGGCGTGTGCTCTTCAGCCGCACATCGCATTGGCTTGCGATGCTCCTCGCGCTGGCCGTCTTCGCTTCGATTCTCGCGGCCCCGCTCCAGGGCATCACGCCGCCGGCCCAGCGGACGCTCGCGATCTTCGCGCTGTGCGCCATGTGCTGGGCCACGCAGGCCATCCCGCTCAGCGCAACGGGCCTCCTCGTGCTGGCGCTCCTGCCGATCTGCGGGGTCATGTCGCCCGAGGAGACGTTCTCGCTCTTCGGGAGCCGGGCGGTCTTCTTCATCCTGGGCGCCTTCATCATCGCCGCCGCGGTGATGCAGTCGGGCCTCTCGAGCCGGTTCGCGATGATCATCCTCAGCCGGTTCGGCCGCACTCCCACCGGCCTCATGCTGAGCATCACGGTGCTGGCTGCGGCGCTCTCCCATCTGATGCCCGAGCACGCGGTCGCCGCGATGCTCTTGCCGATCGTCATCGAGATCTCGCGCGCGCTCCGGCTCCGGCCCGGCGCGAGCCGGATGGGATCGGGGATGTTCCTCGGGCTCGCCTGGGGGGCGATCATCGGCGGCATCGCCACGTTCCTCGGCGGCGCGCGCAATGTCCTCGCCGTCGAGATCCTCCAGCGCACGACCGGCCAGTCGATCGGGTTTCTCGAGTTCTGGCGCGCCTCGTTCCCCGTCGTGCTGCTGATGCTCGGGGCCCTCATCGGGATCCTGCTCACGATGTTCCGGCCGGAGATCGTGTCGACCGGGCCTGCTCAGGAGGTGCTCCGCGCGCGCCTGCGTCAGATGGGGCGGATGTCGCTCGAGGAGCGGATGACAGGGGTGGTGCTGGCCGTGACGGTCATCGGCTGGGTGGTGAGCGAGCACGTCCACCTCGACATCGCGGTCGTGGCGCTCGCGGGAGCTGTGTCGCTCTTCGCCCTCCGCGTCATCTCCTGGCAGGACGTCGAGCGCCACGTGAACTGGGGCATCATTCTCATGTACGGAGGGGCCATCGCGCTCGGTCAGGCGATGGACTCCGAGCACACCGGGGCGGCCGAGTGGCTCGCCCGCTCGGTCCTCAGTGACTCCCTCTTCGCCCACTCGATTCTCACGGTGATCACGCTCGCGGCCATGGCGCTGCTCCTCACCGAGGGGCTCAGCAACGCGGCCGTGGTGGCGATGATCATGCCGATCGCGCTCGATGTCGCCCTGCGGCTGGACGTCGATCCCGCGCTGATGGTCTACGCGGTGGCGCTCCCCGCTGGTCTCGCCTTCACGCTCCCCATCGCCTCTCCGCCCAACGCGCTCGTCCACTCGACGGGCCATGTGCGCATGCGCCACTTCCTCACCGCGGGGCCGCTCATCAATGTCATCTCGCTGGTGGCCGTCACGCTGGTGGCCATCTTCCACTGGGGCTCGATCCTGGGCCTCTTCGAGGCAACGCCATGAGACCTGTCCTGCTTCTGCTCTCGACAACCGATCTTCCTCACTCTGCGGCGGAGAGGGCCCTCGACCTCTGCACCGGGATGGGGGTCCCCCTCATCGCAGCGCACATCCACGACGCCCGCGCCGCCGAGCGATCCGAGCGGCGGGCGCTCGACGCCGGGTTCTTGGGCGAAGGGGTCGGGGAGATCATCCACCAGGCCATTGTCGAAGATGAGCAGCTGCGTGTGGACGAGGTGCTTCAGGCCGTCAGCGCCGCCGCCGCGTCGCGTGGCGTCGCCTGCACGGTGAAGCGGGCCGAG